>CAZLXE010000326.1:0-1500 GCA_964563005.1 uncultured Isosphaeraceae bacterium | reverse complement strand
GGACTCCCGCACTGCCTTCCGCTCCGCTCCAGGCAGTGGCACCGAGAATGGTGGAGAATTCGTTTGCCCTGTCTTTTTATCCGATGCCGGGGCCGGACCATTCGCGGAAGAGGATGAGGAGGGCGGTGTGGCCGTGGAGGAAGGTGTGGTTTCCTACGGGGCCGATTTCGCCGCCGGCGAAGAAGCCGGCGAGGGGGATGTCGCCCAATCGCTCGCGGATCATCTGCACTTCCCGGTTGGGCTGGCCGAACAATCTGGCTCCGCGACTGTTGCAGGAGATCAGCAGCCCGGCGAAGGGAGGGGGTTTGGCCTGTTCGCCATCGAGGAGGAGTTGGAAATCTTCGAAGGCGGTGGTGGCATCGCGGACCTGGAGTTGCACCGTTTGCCCGGCCCGGGGTTGATCGGCGATGGCCATCCCGCCGCCTTTCTGATCCACGCCCATGACATTGCGAATGAGGAAATCGCCCCGCCCGAAGTGGTCTTTATATTCGTTGATGACCCGCCCGATGAACAATCCCCGGGACAGCAACTGTTTTTCCTCATCGGAAAGTTCGTTGGCGATTTCCTGCATCACTTCGATGGCCTTGCGTCCGGCGAGTTCGAGAATGACATTCCCCTGACATTTCGTGATGACGAGGGGCGTGCCGATGGGACGACAGCCCGGACTCAACAGACACGACACATCCACCCGCCCGCCGACGGTGACGCCGACTGCCCCGGCATGGGAAATGTCATCATTGGAAACCAGGACATTGTGCCCCGGCTGACTTGCTCCTGACGCCATGCCGCCGAGCACGGGAACATAGGATCCGTGGTTCCCGTCCTTTTCCCCATTGGTCACTTCCAGAAACTTCTCCATCGGAATGGAAAAGGGATCGGCGAGGAGCAACACGGTTTGGGCGAAACTGAATGGTGCGTTGTGATCTTCGTTTTCCCTGGTTGGTAGCCCCAGGCGCTCGCGGACTGATTCATGTTCATCGAGATTGAGCGGGATCTCCGGTGAAGCCCGCCAGGGATGAAGGGTGGCTCCTTCCGGCAGGCGCAGGGCCATTGCGGTGAGGCCTGCCGCCCCCTGTCTTTCTTCATCGCCGCACAGGACTGATTCAGCGGTTACTCCGAGGATGGAGGTGGGCTGAATGGTCTGGCGGACGATGGACACCGCATCGGCGAAGGCGGCCCGGTGATGAAAACTGCCGAAGACGAAGGCGAGATCGCAGGTGGCGCCTATTTGGGCATGGAGCATGTCTGCCGCTTCCGTCGCGGCGGTGCGGGTGTCGAGGTGGCCGCTGAGGGCGACGGCAGAGAAGGGGGAGGTGGTGGTGGCGGACATGGGATGAATCGTAGCAGGAAGAAGGAAAGACTGGAGACCAGTTCTCTCCAGACCCCAGGGCAATCGCATACTCGCTGAATCGGTGCCACGACCTGATGCTGGGGGAAGGTCGTGCCGGAAGCACTTGGACTCCCGCACTGCCTTCCGCTCCGCTCCAGGCAGTGGCACCG
>CAZLXE010000325.1:0-1502 GCA_964563005.1 uncultured Isosphaeraceae bacterium | reverse complement strand
GAAGCCCTCGGCTATAAACAACTCCTCGACCACCTCGAAGGCCGCCTCACTCTCGAAGAATCCATCGAGCAAATCAAAATCCGCACCCGCCGCTACGCCAAAAACCAGCGAACCTGGCTCCGCAAGTTCCGCCCCCTTAAAAATTCTCTCTGGCTCCCCGCCGATGAGGAATCGCCACAATCCCTTGCCAACAAAGCATTTACATATATTCTTGCCGGCCCGAAAGAGCCATAAAACCCCTCCCGGGAAATAAAATATTCCCTCCACGACTTGACAGATCGAATCCAGTGGGTTGAATACCGACCCCCGAGAGAATTCGATGCCACTCAAGGACATCATCTTGGGGGGTCATTTTACCGGTCCCCAACTTCAGACCGCCCACCCACCTGACCGATACGCCCCACAAGGCCATGGCAACCAAAAAGAAAACATCTAAGAAAAAATCCTCCGGCAAGAAGACCACCCGGAAGAAAACCACCGCCCGACGGTCCAAATCCCCCTCCACCGAGGGCAAGCACCTCGTCATCGTCGAATCCCCCGCCAAAGCCAAAACCATAAACAAATACCTCGGCCCGGATTATGTCGTCCAGGCCTCCGTCGGCCACATCCGCGACCTCCCCGCCAAAGCCCCCAAAGGCAGCAAACAGCCCGTTCCGGGAGTTGATCTCGAAAACAACTTCGAACCCACCTACGAAGTCCTCACCGGCAAAAAGTCCGTTGTCACCGATCTCAAGAAAGCCGCCAAGAACGCCATCGATGTCTGGTTCGCAACCGACCTCGACCGGGAAGGAGAGGCCATCGCCTGGCATCTCACCCATGTCCTCGGCATCCAGCCCGCGATCGCGAAGCGCGTCGTCTTCAACGCCATCACCCGCCGTGACATCGAGCACGCCTTTGCCAATCCCCACAATATAGATGAGGACATGGTCAACGCCCAACAGGCCCGCCGCATCCTCGACCGCATCGTGGGCTATCAGGCCTCGCCCCTCTTATGGAAAAAAGTCGCCCGGGGATTGAGCGCAGGCCGCGTCCAATCCGTAGCCGTCCGCATCATCGTAGACCGCGAACGCGAAATCACCGAGTTCATCCCCAATGAATCCTGGAAAGTCACCGCCCGCCTCTGTCTCGATCCCGCCGAAGCCCCCGCCCATGCTCCAAAGTGGCGTAAGTTCATGGCCCAGCGCGATGACCGCAACAATCCCCCCACCATAAAAAAGCAAAACGCCTGGCTCACCGAACACCACTCTATCAAAGCCGAACTCGTCGAACTCAGTGGTAAAAAGTTCAACCTCGGCTGCACCAAAGACAATCCCCAGGATCTCTCCGATCGCGTGCAAAGCGTCTCCGAAGCCACCGGCCTCCACCAGATCACCATAAACACCCAGGAAGACCCCACTGGCAAAGGCCCCGCCAAATTCCTCCGTACCGTCGAGGCCGAAGTCGATCCGGGATGCCGCTATCAAGTAAAGTCCATCGAGACCAAACGCACCTCTTCCCGCCCC
>CAZLXE010000324.1:0-1525 GCA_964563005.1 uncultured Isosphaeraceae bacterium | reverse complement strand
GCCGGGGGTCAGAAGAATGAGGTGGTGGTGATGGGGATGATTCATGGGGGACATCGAACGAGTGAGCGGTATTCGATTGAGCGGGTACAGCAATTTGTGCGGGACATCGATCCTGATTTTATTCTGGTGGAGATTCCGCCGGATCGATTGCAGACGGCCCTGGATGAGTATGCGGCGAGCGGGGTGATCACGGAGCCGAGGGTGAGGGTGTTTCCGGAATATGTGGAGGCGATCATTCCGCTGCAGGAAGACATGAAGTTTGAGATTATTCCCTGCGCGGGCTGGACCCGGGCCATGGCGGATGATCGGCGGGCAAAGTTGGAGCGGTGGAAAACGGAGCGGGCGGAGGATACGCGGGAAATGGATGCGGCGGAGCAGCGGGCGGATGAGCGGATTCAGGCCGGGGGAGCGGAGGATGATCCCCGGTGGATTCATTCGGATGCGTACGATGCGATTGTGAAGGAGGGGCTGGAGCCGTATAACCGGCTGTTCAACGATGATCTGGGCTTGGGGGGTTGGGACAATATTAATGCGGCCCATTATGCGCTGATTGCGGCGGCGCTGGATGAACACAGTGGGGAGGGGCGGCGGATTCTGATCACCTTCGGTTCATGGCACAAGTATTGGATTCTGGAGCAGTTGCGGGAGCGGGAGGATATTCGGTTGCTGCCGTTGGGTGAGTTTATGGGGGAGGGGTAACCATGAGCGGATCATATTTTTGTTTTACTTAATCGTTTCTATTTCGTTGAAATCACTCAGAAACGGCACTTTCTGGAGATTTTGGGGTTTATTTTCGGAACTTTGCTTGCTTTTGGTGGGTATGAGACGATACTGTTGGTGTTGATGCGGTGAAAATGATCGCATCATTTGCTGGTTTGGACATTTCTTTTTTGATCCGGGTTCAATTGCATTTCTCTTTTGCCGGTTATTCGCCGGTTTCATAGTTCGTCGCTGGTAAAACCACTGGTTCTCCCGAATTGATCATCGGGATTCATGCTGATGCTTGCGGCGGATGGATTTTCATCTTCGGCTTTGCCGTGGAAAGGATGGATCATGAATATTTTCAAGCGTGCCATGGATGGGGTGTGGGTTTTTCGGTTCGTGGGGGCAATGGTGTTGGTGGTGGGTTTGGGGCTGATGGCAGGCGGAAGAGGGATTGAGGGAGAGCGCGGCGGGATGAGAGAGCGGCAAGAGGGACAGGGTTTTGGGGGAGTGGATGTTTTGGAAGGAGTCGTTTTCCGGCGGGGGAAAGATGCTGGGGCTGCCGGGGATGTCGGGACTAGTTCGGGGGAGGGATCGGGGAAAGCGGGGAAGGGGGGCGTGATCTGGCATGTGGATGCACAGGCGCGGCCGGGAGGAGATGGGCTTTCCTGGGAGACCGCGTTTGGGGATCTTCAGGATGGGTTGGGGGCGGCTTCGGCGGGGGATGCGATATGGGTGGCGGAGGGGGGTTATGTGCCGACGGGGGGTGGGGAGCGGGGGGTGAGGTTTGTGCTGAAGGGGGGGGGGGGGTTGTTCGGGGGCT
>CAZLXE010000323.1:0-1535 GCA_964563005.1 uncultured Isosphaeraceae bacterium | reverse complement strand
ATCTTGAGGGGCGGCATCTGGCCCATATGCTAACGGGAGACCCCTACGGCGGGGGCACCTGTTCCGGGTTGATCACTCTTCCTCGCCGGTGAGAATCTGGAGGTATGCTTGATAGGCATACACCCGATCGCGCTGTTTGCCCGTCGTCTCATGAAGAACTCCGAGGATTTCCAGCAGTTCGATGGCCTTTCTGGTGGTCGGGGCGGTGATACCCAGCAGTTTGGACGCTTGCGGCACGGTAATCATGGGGTGCTGCGGTAGGATTTCGAGCAACTGGATCGCGGCGACCGTCGATCGTTCGTGGCCGACGATGCGTTCCCGGTCCCGGCTGATCAGGGCATTGAGGGTCTGAGCGACCTGGATACCGTCGGCGGCGGCTTCAGCAACGCACTCCAGAAAGAAGATAGTCCATCCTTCCCAGTCACCTGCCGTGCGCACAGCCGCCAGCCGTGAATAGTATTCCTGTTGTCTTTGTTTAATGGCGTGGCTCAGGTACAACAACGGCTGGTCCAGCAATCCCCAATGTTCGATCAGGAGGGCGATGAGCAGGCGACCGATGCGGCCGTTGCCATCGAGGAAGGGGTGGATGGTTTCGAATTGCACATGAGCCAGTCCTACTTTGACCAGCGGCGGGAGGGGATCATCGGAATGAATCCAATGTTCCAAGCCCGCCAGAGCCGGGGAAACCTCATCCGGCGGCGGGGGGACGAAGCGAGCGTTGTCGGGACGGCTGCCTCCGATCCAGTTCTGCGAGCGGCGGACTTCGCCGGGCAGTTTGTTCTCGCCGCGTACGCCGCGCATCAGGATGCGGTGGGAGTCGCAGAGCAGGCGCACGCTGAGCGGCAATCCTTTGGGTTTGGTAAGTTCGGCCCGGGCGTGGGTGAGGGCGTCCACATAATTGCACACTTCCGCGACATCGTCGGGACGATCCGTCTGCCGGTTGGCCTCGAAAGTGAGGACATCGCGGAGGGTGGCCTGGGTTCCCTCGATCTGCGAGGTGATAACCGCTTCTTTGCGGACGAAGCCGTAGAGAAACCAGTCGGTGCTGGGGACCATCGAGCCGGCGACGGCGAGGCGGGCGAGGGCCGTTCGGGCTGTGGTATGGAGTTCGGCGAGTGGGCCATCGATCACAAGCGGGGGATCGGCGGGGGGCAGGGGATGGGGGATGAAGGCCCGGACCTCTTCAGGGTGATCTCCAGCCGCATGCTGAATAATGCGATATGTGCCGGTCTGACGGGTCATGGCGAGGAAATGCTCCTTTTCTAGCCCCGGATACTAGGAAGCGATCGTTTCTTTGTCAAGGTCGCTATGAAAGGATCGTTTCTTTGGGGTGGGGAATTCTGGGGAACGACTCACCCGCACCCGGCAGCGACTCCCCCGCACCAGTGAATGACCCGCAGCCGCGCTGGAATGACCTGCCCGCGCGCATTTGCCGGTTCCGCGTTGAAATACGAAGGGATTATAGGGCTAGGGGGAGTGCCAGTGATCGGGGGATTCCTGCCGGTGGCCGGGGGTTTGGAGGTCTGATTCCCCCG
>CAZLXE010000322.1:0-1573 GCA_964563005.1 uncultured Isosphaeraceae bacterium | reverse complement strand
TCACCGCAACGCCGCCGAATCCTTCACCCCCAAACTCCGAAAAATCTCCCGCGTCGCGTCCGACCGGTTCAGCGTGTAAAAATGCACGCCGCTCACCCCCGCATCGATCAAGCCCCGGCACTGCTCCGTGGCCCAATGTATCCCCACTCGCTGCACCAATTCCGCATCATCCTGCGCCCGGGCGATTGACTTCTGCAACGCTGCCGGAAAATTTGTGCCTGCGGCGAGATCCGCCATCCGCTTCATCCCCGCAATGCTTGTAATCGGCATGATCCCCGCGATGATCGGAACCTCAATCCCCGCCAGCCGGGCCCGCTCCACCCAATCAAAGAACTGCCCGTTGTCGAAAAACAACTGCGAACACACATAGTCCACCCCCGCATCCACCTTCGCCTTGAGATGATCCATCTGCACCAGCCGGTTGGGCGTATCCGGATGCCCCTCGGGAAAACCCGCCGCCCCGATCCCGAACCCGGCAAACGAATCCGCACGATGCTCCTCGTTGAATCGATGAATGCACCGGATCAGATCCACGGCATGAGGAAACGCATCCTGATCATGATCGTACCGGCGATCACTATTTTCCAGGGGTGGGGGATCGCCGCGTAACGCAAGGATGTTTGACACCCCCGCCTCCGCATATCGCTCCAGAATATCTATAATTTCCGCTTCACTGTGCTGCACGCAGGTGAGATGCGGAATGGGATCGAGCGCCGTCTCCTCCAAAAGTTTCACCACCAACCGATGCGTATGCTCCCGCGTCGAACCCCCCGCCCCGTAAGTCACCGACACAAACGAAGGGGTCAGCGACTCAAAATCTGCAATCCGACCATACAATCCCTCCCACGCCTTCTCCGACTTCGGCGGAAAAAACTCAAAACTGAAAGTCGGCGAATGATCGGCAAAGACGGCAGCAATATGCATGGCCAGATTGTATCGGCTCAGGGTGAAACCTTTTGTAAAAAATGAGCCGAGCCCTACCTTAAGACTTCTTAAATGGATATACTGTACACCACGATCAGTTTATCGATGTATCCAGCATGCCTCTCCGTCAATCCATCCCCCGCCCTACCGTCAAACGCCTCTCCCTCTATCTGCGCGAATTGGACCGGGTCGCGGCGGGTGACCGGACTACCATCAGTTCCAAACAATTAGCCGGCGCACTGGGACTCACCGATGCTCAGGTTCGCAAAGACCTCGGCTGCTTCGGGCAATTCGGGCGACCTGGCATTGGCTACAGCATCTCCGAATTGATTGAAGAATTGAAAAAAACACTGGGGACAGACCGACAGTGGAACGCGGCCGTAGTCGGGGCGGGAAATCTCGGACAGGCCGTCATGGCCTATCCCCGGTTTCGCAGCAAAGGGTTTGACATCGTCGCGGTGTTCGACAACGATTCCGAAAAAGCGGGAAAGGAGATCGAAGGCCATCATGTCCACCCCATGGCGGATCTGCCGAAACTGGTGCAGGAGCGAGACATTCGCATCGGCATCATCTCTGTCCCTGCAACGGCAGCCCAAAAGGTGGCGAATGATCTCATCGAGTCCGGCGTACGCGGCATCCTCAACTTCGC
>CAZLXE010000321.1:0-1579 GCA_964563005.1 uncultured Isosphaeraceae bacterium | reverse complement strand
GGCAGATCAAGGCCGCATTCGGGACAGCGGGGTTTCGTGAGATTCTTGAGGGAATAGCGACATTCCGGACACTCCGGCTGAGGGAGCGGAACCAACCAATGAACCAGTTTTCGGCTCAAGAGGAGAATGATGACTCCGGGCAGAATGAACATGATGCTGTACGAAAACATGTCATCCCAACCGTACGGCCGCCAGCTGAAATTAGCCAGCATCTGGGTGATTTGAAGAGTCACCGGCATGGAGCCAAGCACAAACAGAATCAGACTGCTGAATCGCAACCATTTTCGGGTTTGATGTCTTTTTCTGACGATTTCTTCGAGGGAAGGCAGCATGTGAAAATCCAGACCAGTCCATGACGGCCGGGAAGGCCGTCCCCCTTATGATCAGTTTCCGAAGAGATCCCGTTCGGGAAACATCCCCTGCTTCTCAAAATACTCCAGGGCCTCATCCACCGTGGAAAAAATCTTTGTAGCCGTTTCTGTAATGAAAGGGCTGGGACTTTTTTTCGGCTTCCAAACCACGAATACCTGCTTGGTGTGTTCGTAGGCGTGCTGCAGTTCCCGCTCCACCCCGCTGGACAGCCCCGGCACGCCTCCCGGTAACTCAGGAACCAGCGAGCAGATCATGTCCGCCTGATCGATCAGTTTGAAGTCCCGCATATAAATCTGGCCATCCACATCGCCCGCAATATCGAGAATCTGCTTGACGGATACCCGAATTGGTTCGGCCCCCTGTTTTCCTCCGAAGGAATGCGGCTCGACTTCGAGAAAATCCTTGCCATCCCGGGCCGCCTCGATGCCCCGCTCGAGCAATAATTTCTCATCCACATCGCCGGGATCAAAGGCGATGAAACGCTGGGCGAGTTCGCTGCGGAAGTGGTCAATCTCCGCCAGCACCTCGGGCATATCTACCACATGACTCATGGGAAAACTGGGATAGACCTTTTTCATGTCTGGTCGGGTGATGAGCCGCAGACACGATTCCACCGTCTCCATCTGCCGTCCCCGGCTGAGAATATAAAATTCATTGGAGCACCCGAGGGCCTGAGCGAGCAGTTCGGTGGCTAGAATCTCCTCCTCCCGCCAGACCATGCAGTCTTTCAGTGTGGCGTCGATGTCGTGCTCAGCATGCAGCCGGTGATGCACCACCTCGATATTGTCCACCAGGCAGATGAGCATGTCGGGTTTCAATTCACTCATCTGGTCGAAGTCAAAGGCACTGAACAAACCATGCCGCCAGCGGAAGGTGGCATGGGTATTGACAATGAGGTTGGGATGATCTTCGCGAGAGGCAGTCTGGGCGATGATGTCCTTGAACGCGGCCCGGCGCAGAGCGTTCAGCCGCGACAGAGGCAGATCAAGAATGCGGCCAGGGCTGATGTCCGGCGCTTCCCGATACATCATATCTCCCACATGAAAACTCTCGATGTGGCTCCCCCGCGACCCGGCCAGATCGCCCACGGCATCCAGATACCGCTTCTTCTCCATTCCAATCTGTCCAGTAACGACAACGCGCATAGAGGGTGCTCCGGGGGAGTGAAACCATAAAGTATAAAGCAATACTGATGTCGAGTAAATTC
>CAZLXE010000320.1:0-1600 GCA_964563005.1 uncultured Isosphaeraceae bacterium | reverse complement strand
CAGTTCGCAGCCGCTGCGTTTGCGCACAGACTATCCCAGTTGGTATTACAGCAGAAGGGATCCATGCCGCAGACGATATTGCAGCACGCGGCGTCATCACAGCCGGGTGAGCCGTTGCTGATGAAACAATCTCCTGCGGCGGGGTCTCCGCAAACCGTCCCGTTGCAAGCGCTCAGGCAAGTCAGTCCGCTGGCAAATGTGTTTATATCACTAATTGAGGCAGCAGAGAATGTATTCGCACAAGTAATCACGGGATTCATCGTGAAACCCGGACAGGTACAGTGAACCGCACTCCAGTTGTGTCCAAGTTCGTGAGCAGAAAGATCTGTGGCGCAGGAGAAATTCCCGTTGAAATCGGATTGAACCAGACCATATCCAAAAGCCGGATCGCAAATGACATTGAGAAAAGCAATGCCGATCGTGGTGCCGTTGAGGTTTTTTCCCGTGAATAGGTGCGCCACATCCCTGACAATCCCGGTCTGATTGGTGACCCACTCGTTCTTCATCTCATCCAGCAAGAGGTTGGGATCAGTCGCCGTATAAGGATCGGGCTCCGCAGTTCGCACCAGAATAGTGGTGATGACATGAGAAATCGACACCTCGTTCTGATATTGAAGGTCTACTACATTAATGATTGCCTCAATATCATTCTGCGTTGTAATAACGCTGCTCCCGTGGGCTTGAAAATATTCAAAATCCGCATCACAGCCGAGATCTGCACAGGCAAAAACACCGGTGCCCATCCCGAACAGCGGTCCACCCAGTCCCTGGCCACCCCCTAATGCATCAACTTGCTCCTTGTCCAATGTTCCACACACTCCGTTCGATGGAAGCACATCCCGATCGTCGTACAAGGCATGGTCGAGCGGACCAGCCCCTCGGACGATGCCGCCGATCGGTTGCACCCAGAATTGCGTCCCTTCGGGCAGCATGACGGTGGCGTGGAAACCATCTTCCAGCAGTGACCCGACGACCCGGCTCCCCCGGACGCCCGCCACCGATCCCCGCAGAGTTCGAACCGGACCCGGATCATGCAACACCCATTCGCCGTCCGCCTGCTGCGCCCTCACCTCGAACAGGTCGGAATGACGGACGGAGTATGACGCCATTTCCAGCACATATTCGCGGCCTTGGAAGGGAATGGTGATGGCGAATCCCCGGCCCAACTGATCCGGCGCCTCGGGCAGGCGGAGCACCGTGATCTCGCTGTCGCGCAATCCCAGCGTGGCATTGACCTCCTGAATTAAGCGATGAGGACCCCCCGGTGATAGTGCGGCCTCTATACCCGGCGCGGGTTGAATGAGTGTAAGCGCCGTGAAAACAGCTGACAGATTAACAACGGGGCGTGATCGTTGCATTATGTGTCTCCATCTAAAAAGAAGAGTTTCGTGAACCAAACCGGGTGACAATCACGAATGTCAACCGAGATGGACGCTCGATGAATTTCCAGTAACTCGAGCCATACCATCTGTTAATCTATCACGATTCAGGAGCATGTCAAAAGAAAACTTGATCTATTTATAAATAAATCTTGTTCACCTGCGTCAATGTTTGATCTGCCACTCCGCATTTTACGCATTGGTCATCTTTGACCTCTCAA
>CAZLXE010000319.1:0-1625 GCA_964563005.1 uncultured Isosphaeraceae bacterium | reverse complement strand
GGGGATGCTTTTCAGGGGTTGCGGATTGTTTCCTTGAGTCCGGCGATTACTCGTTCGCTGGTGCATCTGGGATTGGGGGAGTTGGTGGTGGGGCGGAGTGCGTTTTGTGAATCGGTGGATGCTTCGGTGCCGGTGGTGGGGGATTTGCTGGCGATTCATTATGAGCGATTGTTGAAGGTTCATCCGACGCATGTGCTGGTGCAGCCGCCGGCGGGAGGGGTGGATGCGGAGTTGTTGCGGTTGGCGGAGGAGAAGGGGTGGGAAGTGGGACAGTGGCGGTTGAACTCGATGGATGATATTCGGTTGTTTCTGATGCAGTTGCCGGATTTGCTTTATGAAGTGGGGAGCGAGGAGCATGCGGGGTTGCAGAGGGCGTGTGTGGGGATTCTTGATTCGTATGTTTCGGCGCTTCGTCCGGTGGCGGGGAGGGCGATGTGGTCGGGGCGGGTGCTGGTAGTGAGCGGGGTGGATCCGGTGATGGCGTTCGGGGCGGGGACTTATCTGGATGATCTTTTGGTTTCGCTGGGGATGCGGAATTGTGTGCTGGAGAAGGGGTGGGTGACGCTGTCGCTGGAGGATGTGGTGCGGATTGATCCGGAGGCGATTCTTCTGGTTTTGCCGGGCGCTGCGGAGGATGGGGAGATGATGCGGGAGTTGGGGCCGTTGGGGACTATGGATATTGAGGCGGTGCGCGAGGGACGGGTGGGGATTCTTCGTCATCCGGATGGACTGTTACCCTGCAGCACGATGGGGGAGGTGACACGGGAGTTGCGGTCGATTCTGCAGGGGTTTGCGGCGGGGGAGGGGTGATGAGGATTTCGAGGCGACAGATTGTGGGGTTGGGAGGGCTGGTGATTTTGACTCTGGGGGCGGTGATTCTGCGGATGATGATTGATGTGGATCCGGGCGGCGGGGTGGTTCTGGCTTGGCCGGCGGAGGCATGGGGGCAGTATCGTTGGGCGACGGTGCAGGGGTGTGTGGTGGTGGGGACGGCGCTGGGGGTTTCGGGGCTATTGTTGCAGGCGTTGTTGCGGAATCCGTTGGCCTCGCCGTTTATCTTGGGGGTGTCGGGCGGGGCGGGATTGGGGGTGATGGTGGCGATGTATGTGGGGTATGCCTGGGGAAGTGGGGGTGGCAAGAGTTGGACGACGCTGCCGGCTTTGGCGGGGGCGATGGGGGCGTTGAGTGTGGTTTATCTGCTGGGGAGGCGGCGAGGATTGCTGGATCCGGTGACGCTGATTTTGGTGGGGGTGGTGATTTCGACGATTTGCGGGGCAGGGATGATGTTTTTTCAGACGCTGGTGCCGACGGGTTTGCGGGGGGAGTTTGTGTTGTGGTTGATGGGGCATATTTCGGAGGCGCCGCCTCGGACGGTTTTGATTACGGCGGCGGTGGTGTCGTTTTTGGGATTGGGGGTGGCGATGTTTCTGGGGCGGGCGTTGGATGCGGCGGCGTTGGGGGATGAAGAGGCGCGGAGTGTGGGATTGGCCATCGGGCCGCTGCGGGTGGGGATGTTTCTGCTGGCGGGGGCGTTGGCGGCAGGTGCGGTGGGGCTGGCAGGGCCGATTGGATTTGTGGGGTTGATTGCGCCTCATGCGGGACGGCTTCTGCTGGGGCCTCGGCAT
>CAZLXE010000318.1:0-1638 GCA_964563005.1 uncultured Isosphaeraceae bacterium | reverse complement strand
GAGCCGATTCGCGGTGGCAACTTCCGACGCTCCGCAACTTCCCTTACCATACCCATCCCATGAATATCCGCGTGGTGATCAAACAACTCGGCCTGCTCCTCATCGTACTCAGCGTGACGATGACGGCGATTGACACCTTCACCCTGTTGGTGCAACTCTTCAGTGAAGATGGCGAGAGTCACGCCAAGTGGGCCATGTTCATGAGTGCGGGGGTGGGGTTTGTTATAGGCGGCATCATGTATCTCACCTGCCGCAAATCAAAATCCAATTTCGGCCGGCGTGAAGCCCTTCTTTTAGTTTCTCTCTCCTGGCTGGTGGGAGCGGCCTTTGCGGCTCTGCCGTATTATTTCTGGGCTCATCTACCGGGCGAAACGCTGTTGGATCATCCCTTCCGCAGTTGGATTAACTGTTATTTCGAGGCGATGAGCGGGCTGACCACGACGGGGGCGACGATCCTCGGGGCGGCCCCCAATGATATTGAATCCATCCCCAAGGGGATTCTTCTCTGGCGTGCCCTGACGCACTGGTTGGGTGGGCTGGGGATCGTTCTGCTTTTTGTGGCCGTGCTTCCCTCCCTCGGCGTGGGGGGCAAAAAACTCTATCGCATTGAAGCGCCGGGGCCGGAGCCGGAAGGCGTCCATCCGGTCATCCGCGACACGGCCCGCATCCTCTGGTTCATCTACCTCGGCCTGACCATTCTGGAAATCGTCGCCTTGCGGATTGCGGGTATGAACTGGTTCGATTCGGCCTGCCATACTTTTGCCACCCTGGCCACGGGGGGGTTTTCCACGGTGAATGCCAGTGTGGGCCAGTACAATTCCACGGCATACAGTGTGATCATTACCGTCTTCATGGTGCTGGCCGGGGCGAACTTCGGGTTATATTTTCTGCTGATTCGGCGCAAGTTTGCCGCCGTCCTCGCCGACACTGAACTGCGGGTTTATCTTGCTTTGCTGGCCATCGGTTCCGCTATCGTGGTGATCTCGCTGATGATG
This sequence comes from uncultured Isosphaeraceae bacterium, assembly GCA_964563005.1. Classification (GTDB taxonomy): domain Bacteria; phylum Planctomycetota; class Phycisphaerae; order Phycisphaerales; family SM1A02; genus CAZLXE01. The sequence goes on along the minus strand of CAZLXE010000318.1, from coordinate 643 downwards.
GCGGGCGATCCCATTGTGATGACGACCGGCGACGAGATTGAGCCGAACTTTGCCAACTCTCTCCGCGAAGGTGTTTTCACCACCGTCGCCATTCAGACCACCACCGGCTTCTGCTCCAGCGATTTTAATAAGTGGCCCTTCATCGCTCAGGCCACGCTTATATTCCTCATGTTCATCGGTGGCTGCGCCGGCTCCACCGGGGGCGGCTTCAAGGTGATTCGCTTTTGGATTGCATTGAAGGTTCTCTTCGCGGAAATCGAGCGGGTCTTCCGGCCCAATGTGGTCCGTCCCCTCAAAATCGGTTCCTCCACCATCGATGACGACCTCAAACTCGGCACGGTGGCCTATGTGCTCGGGGTTGTCCTTCTCTTCGGCCTCGGGGCGATCGGGGTAATGGGATTCGAGCAGATTTTCAATGCACCGGGGCCGGGTGAGGTGGGCTGCGATTTCACCTCCGCCGCGACCGCCTCCATCGCCACCCTCAACACCATCGGCCCCGGCCTCGCCCGCGTCGGAGCCATCGAAAACTACGGCTGGCTCTCCGCCCCATCCAAGTCGCTCCTCTGCATCTGGATGGCCCTGGGGCGGCTGGAAGTTTTCGCGATTATTGTTCTGTTCACGCCGCGGTTCTGGCGGGGGAATT
>CAZLXE010000317.1:0-1646 GCA_964563005.1 uncultured Isosphaeraceae bacterium | reverse complement strand
AGTATCCAGGGGAGGAGAGTGGAGGGCAGTGTCCACCCTACTCGGTATTCCGGGGATTCCGGGAATTCCGGGAATTCCGGGGGTGCCCGGTATTCCGGGGGTGTCGTGCCAGTGAACCACCAGCCCGGCCAGATTAATCGTACCCCGTGTGTAATCGCGCGTAGAACCCGGCTGATCCAGAGCAATGGACATCGTACGGCCCAGCAGCGCATTGGCCAGCGTACTCTTCCCCACATTCGGCGGCCCGGCCACCACCACCACCGGGGGAGTAAGCAGCCGGTTCAGTCGCCGTGATCGATCGAGGTCTTCCTGCATAAGGGGGAGTTCACCCTGCTCACGCCAACGGCGGGGCTGATCGAGCAACAGATCAATCGCCAGAGGACTCGCAGCCCGCGCTAATGCATCCAACATCCGCGCCTCGACCAAATCGCCGCCTTCCGGAAAAGTGATTCCGGGATCATCATCTCCCTGCGGTAGTACCCCCTGCCCCCTCAGAAATTCCCCCAACCGCTGCAGTATGCGCGGTCCCCCATGCGGCATAAGAAAAACCGAAGTATCGCTGATCCGCACCACCAGCCCCTCATCAATATCGGCAAAGGGGGCAAGAGTAGGGACTCGAAGAGGTATGGAAGTTCGCCCCGTGAGTTCAGCCAATATCCCATCCAGATCAGCCGATTCACCCCCCAATTGCACAATCGCAATAGCCCCCGGCTGAAGCGCCGTGCGAAAAGTAAATGAAAGGGAAGCGGAATCAGTCACCGGGAGAAGCCGAAGCATCCGCAGAAAACGCCGCCGCAGCCGCAAGGCCAATCCCCCGGAGCGTGAGATTCGGTTCGATGCGGTCGATGAGTTCATCATCATTAAGCAGAACCTCCGCATCCCCCCCCGTCGCAATGATCTTTGGATACGCCTCATACGCCTCGGCATAGCGTTCCGCCAGCATACGAACCATGCCCCGAATGCCGTAGAAAACTCCATTCAGCATCGCCTGCGTCGTAGAGCGACCGAAAGGATCGAGGGCGGGCGGCGTGAAAGAAAGTTCGGGTAAGGCATCGGCGTGCTGATGAAGGGCCTGAAGTTGAAGCAAGGCCCCGGGCGCGATCGCCCCCCCTTGAAACACCCCCTTGCCATCAATGAAATCCACCGTTACGGCTGTCCCCGCATCAACCACAATGCACGCCTGAGACACCAACTCGAATGCCGCCAGACCATTCAGGTACCGATCCACGCCGGTAATCGTTTCCGGATCGAGTTGCGTGGTCAGCGGAATCGCCAGATCATCCCCGACTACCGCAATCTCAGTTATGAGTTGTTCAGCCATCTGCGTCTGCAGCGTCGTGCTGATCGGATCATTCACCGAAGCAATGACGATGCCCACCGGCTCAAAATCCGGCTCATCACCCCATGCTTTCACCTGCTGGACGATTTCACTGGGTTTCTCATTGGAAATCCGGGTCATCCCCACGATCTCATCCTTCAAAAAACGACCGATCTGGGTGCGGGAATTGCCGATGTTGAGAACGATAATGTCGGGAAATTGAGTCATGACGCCACAGTTTAGGCGGTATCGAGTGAGATTTCCTCAGCGCGTGGAAAGAGAAAAAGCACACAATCCGGGAGTCAGAGACGCCAGAAGTAATCACCCC
>CAZLXE010000316.1:0-1657 GCA_964563005.1 uncultured Isosphaeraceae bacterium | reverse complement strand
GGTAGCCATGAGTGTCATGGCGGCCTCCCGTCGAGCACCCTTGATGCGGAGCGATGTTCGTGCGCCCACAACGCGGAAGCCGTTCGAATCGTTGTCAGATCACAGGTGTTGCTGTCTGATCGGCATTGTACCCCCGAATCGACCGGTCATGTCAAGCGGCGGGTGTTGAATCGGTTCGAGTTGGGTCCACAACGGAATCGGCGAATTCCATGCCGGCTTCAGCCGGACTTTTTATGACTCAATCACGGCGAACGGTTCCCAAAAGCCTCGTTCACGGGGCTTCCCCGCAAAGCAGGGTTCAGGCCGGCCCCTTGAGGCCTGTGAAAAGCATCCCCATCCATTCAACCCCTTTCAACGGGCTTCCTGATAAGGAGGCTACTGGTTACTGGAAACTGGTATAGCTCCGAACGACACCCGCCGATTGTGTCATGGACCCGTACACACACCTCGATAAGGGCCTAACCAGGAAGATGCTCCCCCTTCTTCCCTCCAACACGGCCGAGGAGCAATGTCAGAATGAAGCCCACCCCCACCAGACTTGCGGCGATTGTGTAATCCATACCCGTACGAACGGGAACGCGTTCGAAGAGCATGATCCCCGAACCGATCAGAATCCCCAGCAGACAGGCCAGCGTGGGCCGCTCATAGTGATGGAGCAGCCACTTGAGCAGGTTGGTCACCCCGACGGCGGCGAGGATCATGCCGATGGCGACCGGGATCAGGATGTGAAAAGCCGCCGGATCGCCCTGACTCCCAAAGGAGATCATGTATTTCACACCCAGGGAAATTGCGGCAAGGATCTGCTCGTATCGACCGAGCAGCAGGAGCATATACGCCCCGGAGATGCCCGGCAGGACCATCGCGCTCATCCCGAGCAACCCAGCGGCGACGTCGAGCCCATAGGCTGGTTGAAGTTCGAATTCACCGCGCGCGACCGCCGCCTTTCTCGCGAGCCGGGCCTCGTCGGACGCACGTTCACTCCCGGACCCCATCAGGGCGATTCCGATCATGATCAGAACCCCTATCGCCAGCGCAACCCCCGATCCTCGATTCCAGGGGGCAATCATCCGCCCAAGCATCGGCGCCCCTCCCAATGTCATCCCGATGAAGAGGGAATACATGGCGACGGGATGCATGGCCACCAGCCGGCCGAGTGGACCGGCCAGGCCGCCGATGGTGATCCCGGCAACGCCGACGATGATGCCGAGCAACAGGACGCCCCGCCGGGTGAATCGGAATCGAGTGATGTCGGCGACGGCGGAGATAAACGCGTCATAAAGCCCCATGATGAGGATCATGGTCCCACCGCTGACACCGGGAACGAGATTGGCGAGCCCCATGAGCAGCCCGCCAAGGGCGGAGCGAAGCCAGGGCAGCGTTGTGGAATCGACAGTTTCGACCATTGTTTCCGAATCCGCGGGTTGTATCCTGGATTGGCCCGATTGAATCTCGGTGCTCACTCGGTTCGAATCGGTCACGGATGTGTCATAGGGGAGATCTGTCCTAGGATCCGGTTCAACACGATTGGGTTTGTCGGTCGGTGGATCAAGATTCATCAATGCCGGTCTGCTCCCGGTCGGCTATCATAGCGGAGCGGCCAACCGTGGCCAGCGCAGCCATGAAACCACTGTGATAGAGGATGAAATCTCGATTCCAC
>CAZLXE010000315.1:0-1667 GCA_964563005.1 uncultured Isosphaeraceae bacterium | reverse complement strand
CGCCGACCGGGGCGGTTTAATGTGCCGGAGGTGGCGGCGAGTGTGGTGGGGGGAACTTACGATGTGAGCAATCTTGCGGGTTCATTTGATAATGGGCTCTTTATGTTTCTATTCGACCCTCTCCTGCCGGGATCACCCAATGACATCGTCAATTTTGATGGCACACCAGAATCACTTAGATCTTATGCAAACGGAACGGTCCCGATCATCTCGGAAAGCGATGTGGCGGGAGTAGGCACTTCACACACGATCAGTATCGAATGCACTTCTCAATCCGGCAGTGATCTGTTTCCCGGGGGATTGAGTTCGGGAGGCGTTCCCCTCAATGACGGGGTGATTTTTCTGGGATGGATTGCCGCGAACCGGGTGGATACGGCTCCGGGCAGTATCATCGATTCGGCGACTCTGGAGTTCTTTTCCGGCGGGGTGATGGTAGCAGGAGCTTTTGATGTTTCTCAGAATATCGATGATGGGATCGGGGTGTGGGATGGGGTGATGGCGATTACGATTGCCAATCTGGCGGGCCTGGGAGTGGACCAATGGATTCTTTCGGTGGAGGTAACAGATGATGTGTTCGGTTGTCCGCCGCGTCCCTGCGCTACGGATATTGTTCCTGCCGGTGGAGATGGAACGACAAATATTTTTGATCTGGTGCAACTGATTGATGTGTTGGGGTATGTTGGTCCGCCGCGTTCGACGATTGATGTAACTCCACCGTGCGGCAACTGGAGGGTTAATATCGATGATCTGGTGGCTCTGCTTAATGCATTCGGTCCCTGTCCATTCGTCTTTGGGGATGATTGTCAATATCCAATCGAGGTGGGGCCGGGTGAAGCGACCTTTAACTCTTTCTGGTTCACAAATACTCTTGCTCCAGCATCGGGCGTTAATCAATGTGAGATTGCGGCTCCCCAATTCAATGATATCTGGTTCAGATATACGGCAACGGTCGATGGAATTGCTTCAGCAAGCATGTGCGGGAGTTCGTTTGACTCTGCGATGTCGGTTTTCATTGATGATTGTTCTTTGGCTGGTCAAGCGACGGATGCATTGGCTTGTGGGGACAACAATGCCGTGGACTGTCCCGGGACTTTGCAACCGGAAATTCACTGGAATGTCAATGCGGGTCAGTCGTATTTGATCGTGATTTCCAGCAAACAGAATGGAGGGGCAGGAACGCTCACGATCAGCGAGGCGGTTTCAACAGGATCCACCTGTGAAAACGGAATACTCCTTACGATCAACGGCAATTTTCTCACCCATGATAATGCTGTGGCCATCGTGTCAGCCCCCCTTCCCGAAAACTGTGGGCCATCCACGGATGGACTGAGTAACGGTTCGGCACCCCAGCAGAACGATGGTGGAACCTGGTTCAAGGTGATCGGGAATGGGAATGTGCTCACGGCAACCACCTGCGATCATGCCGATCCTCAGTTTTCTTTTTATCCAACATTTCTCAACATTTATTGCGGTGGCTGCGATACGCCGTTTTGCGTGGGAGACAGCCAGGACATCGTGTGTGCATCCGGTCCCTACGCCAATCTTTCCTGGTGTTCAAAACCGGGAGTGGAATATTTTATTCTGGTACATGGGGTCGACCTGGGTGGAATGCCGGAGACCTTTGATCTGGCGATTCAGGATGGGGGGATCAGTTGCGACAATCCGGG
>CAZLXE010000314.1:0-1697 GCA_964563005.1 uncultured Isosphaeraceae bacterium | reverse complement strand
GATGAGTGCACCGGGCATGGCGGGCGAAAAACCCAAGGTGCGCAAATCTCCAAGGGTGGTTTTGCGCACCTTCCTTTTCCAGTGATGCCCCATCCATCATCGTCGGCATGAATCCCCAGCCCCCCCCGCGCGCCCGGTTTGCGCGCGCAGAATGGGCTCTTCATTCTCCCGATGCGAAACTTTTTCTCCACTTTTCCTCACTTTCTCTTATTTCCTTACCAAACGGGGGAAAAACGCCAAAAACCGGGGCCGAAAACGCTCAATATTCGCCGGCAATCACCCTCTTTGCGCGCGCAGGACGGGCCCGAGGGGGAAGGGGTAGAGGCACTTTTTTTTCCTGATCCATCCCCAACCGGAGCACCCACCATGGCCCCCCCGCGACTCACCAACAACATCGTCCGACTCTCCCGCATTCAACGAAAACAGGTGAACTGGCTCTGGCCCGAGCACATTCCCCTCGGCAAACTCACCATGATCGCGGGCGATCCCGGCCTCGGAAAATCCACCCTCACCATGGACTTCGCCGCTCGCGTAACCGGCGGCTATACCTGGCCCAATCGCGGGCCGTCCTCCGCCGACATCCCCGGCGAAGTCATCCTCCTCACCGCCGAGGACGATCTGGGCGACACCGTGCTGCCCCGACTCCTCCGGGCGAACGGCTATCCCGAACGAGTGATGGTGATGGAATCTGTCACCCGCGAGTCCGGCCGCATCCGGGGCTACGACCTCACCAAAGACATCCCCCTCATCGAAGGCATGGTGGAACGGATGCAGCGACCCAAACTGCTCATCTTCGATCCCATCAGCGCCTACATGGGCGGCACCGATTCTCACAAAAACACCGATGTCCGCAGCGTGCTCGCCCCCCTCGCCGACCTCGCCGCCCGCCAGAATATCGCCGTTCTCTGCGTGAGTCATCTCAACAAGGGCGAGGGCGGGAAGGCGGTGTATCGCACCATGGGGTCATTGGCCTTCACCGCCGCCGCCCGGGCGGTGTGGATGGTGACGCGAGACAAAAACGACCGGGATCGACGCCTGTTTCTGCCCGTGAAGATGAACATCGGCCCGGAGCCGAGCGCGCTCTCGTTCACGGTGCAGGATGGCATGGTGGTGTGGGATGAGGAGACGGTGTCGATCTCCGCCGATGAAGCCCTGAGCGACCCCACCCCGCAGGGACGACTCGAACTCGCGGAAAACTGGCTGCACAAACAACTGCACGCCGGCCCGGCAGCGGCGGACGATGTCATGAAAGCCGGGAAACAATCGGGCCACACCGAGGGAACCCTCCGTCGCGTCAAAGCCAACCTGAACATCGTCTCCCGGAGATCACACGGCATCTGGTACTGGCTCCTCCCCGATCACGACGATGCGGATGAGTATCAGACCATGATGTACGAACAGGAAGAACCGACCGTGGTGCCGAAAAGTGAAGAGGGGTAGAGGAAGAGGAGCAGTAGGGGAGTAGAGTAGGCACGACCCACCAGAAAAACCCCAAGGTGCGCAAACCCCCAACCCCAGGTTTGCGCACCTTCCCTTTTTAAGAGAGACAGGGGAGACACTGCCCACCAACAGGATCTCATTCCGGTGGTCGAGGGTTTCATTCAGGGGGCCAGGGGATTAAGTCAGGGGGGTCGGGGGTTTAATTCCGTGGGGGGGGGAGGGGTGGCTTTATCGCCCTTCATCTGCAACCATGATCT
>CAZLXE010000313.1:0-1745 GCA_964563005.1 uncultured Isosphaeraceae bacterium | reverse complement strand
GGTGGGGATTCGGTTGGGGACAGTGACGGGTGAGGGGGCTACAATGAAATGCGGAGTATGAATTCTTTATCTGGACAATCTGGTGCTGATTCTGGTGGGGTGGCTGAATCGTCAGGCACGATGCCTGACCTGCGGTCTGACCTTCCGGGGGTACCGGGGGATGTCGGGATGAATCCCGACCTGCCGCCCAAGAGTACGCATCGGGATTACGGCCGGTGGCGGGCGGGTTGTTTGATTGGGGTTTATGTTTTGTTTGCGGCTCATATTGTGCATTGGAAGATGGCGGGGAGGACGCTGGCTCCGCTGGAGTTGAATGAGGTGATGTACACTTTTGAGAAGGGGATTGTTACGGCGGGGTTTCTGCTGATGGTGATTCTGGCTTTGGGGACGATGATTTTCGGGCGGTTTTTCTGCTCGTGGGGGTGTCATATTCTGGCGTTGCAGGATTTGTGCGGGTGGCTGCTGGGGAAGATGGGGATTCGGCCGAAGCCGGTGCGGTCGCGGATGCTGTTGTTGGTGCCGTTGGGGGCGGTGTTGTATATGTTTGTGTGGCCGCAGGTCCCCCGGATTTGGGAGGGGCGGCCGGTGCCGGTTTTGCATTTGCAGACGGATGCGGAGGGTTGGGCTTCATTTTTGACGAATGATTTCTGGAGGAACCTGCCGCCGGTTTGGATGGCGTTGTTGACTTTTGCGGTGGTGGGATTTGCGATGGTGTATGTGCTGGGGTCGCGGAGTTTCTGTACTTATGGGTGTCCGTATGGGGCGGTGTTCGGGCTGGCGACGCGGGCGGCGCCGGGGGGGATTCGGGTGAGCGATGCGTGCGTGCAATGTGCGGCGTGTACGGCGGTGTGCTCGAGCCATATTCGGGTGCACGAGGAGGTGCGGGAGCATGGGATGGTGGTGAATCCGGCGTGTTTGAAGGATTTGGATTGTGTGGCGGCTTGTCCGGAGGGGGCTTTGAGTTATGGGTTTGGGAAGCCGGCGGGGTTTAAGTCGTGGAAGCGGGGATCAGCGCAGGAAGCACAGGGGAAAGTATCCGGGGGGGGGAGGTTTCGGGTGGCTTATGATTATTCGTGGGGTGAGGATATTTTTATGGGGGTGGTGTTTTTGGGAGTGTTGATAATTTTTCGCGGGCTGTATGGGCAGAGCATGTTTTTGATGTCGCTGGGGTGGGCGGGGATGGTGGCGTTTCTGGCGATGGCGGGGGTGCGGCTTTTGACGAAGCGGGAGGGGCGGGTTTTGCGGTGGACGGTGAAGAAGGGGGGGAGGGTGACGGCCCCCGGAATTTGGTTTGCCGGGTTGATGGTCGTTTTGAGTTTATTTGTTTTGCACAGTGGGTTTGTTCGGTATCACGAGTTTCTGGGGTGGCGGGCGGTGGAGGGGGTGCGGGAGACGGCGGCTTCGGTAGAGGCATGGCGGGCGAATTCGGAGTTGGCGCGGGGGCATCTGCGGGTGGCGGATGCGTGGGGGTTGTTTCATCCGGGGCCGTTGCAGCGGGCTTTGTTTGAGTTGTCGGCGTATCTGGGAGAGGGGGAGGAGGCGGCGGTTTATGAGGGGCGGCTTTTGCGGGGCAGGCCGGGCGATGCGGGGTTGCGGCGGGAATTGGGGCGGGTGTGGGCGGCGGTGGGAGAGGGGGAGCGGGCGCGGCGGCGATTTGAGGAGGCGCGGGGGGTGGAGGGTGGGGGAGCCGGTATCAAGGAGAGTCAGCGGTGGCGGACCCGCGGATGTGTGCGAGGGCGCCCCTT
>CAZLXE010000312.1:0-1757 GCA_964563005.1 uncultured Isosphaeraceae bacterium | reverse complement strand
GTTCATACCGCGACCGCGGCCCGGATATGCGGCTGAGGGGCATAATCCATTAACTCAAAATCTTCATACTTGAACTCGAAGATCGATTTCACCCCCGGATTCAATTTTATTGTAGGCAACTTGCCGGGGGTTCGCGACAACTGCTCTTCCGCCTGATCTATATGATTCAGATAGAGGTGGGCATCGCCGAAGGTGTGGATGAATTCGCCCGGCTCGAGATCCGTTACCTGAGCCATCATCAGAGTAAGCAGGGCATAGGAGGCGATGTTGAAGGGTACGCCGAGGAAGAAATCTGCGGATCGCTGGTACAACTGACAGGATAATTTTCCATCCGCAACATAGAACTGAAACAGGCAATGACAGGGGGCGAGGGCCATGTGGGGCAGGTCGCTTACATTCCAGGCGCTGACGATCATTCTTCGTGAGTCCGGCTCCTCGCGGATCATCTCGACCACCTGAGCAATCTGATCAACCGTTTCTCCCGTCGGTCCGCCCCACGACCGCCACTGCTGGCCATACACCGGCCCCAGTTCCCCCTCCTCATCCGCCCAGGCATCCCAGATTTTCACTCCATTCTCCTGCAAATAAGCCACATTGGTGTCCCCCTTCAGAAACCAGAGCAGTTCGTGAATAATCGACTTCACATGCAGTTTTTTCGTGGTCAGGAGAGGGAAGCCCTGAGACAGATCGAAACGCATCTGCCGGCCGAACACGCTGCGGGTTCCCGTTCCCGTCCGGTCGGTTTTTTCCCTGCCGTTCTCGAAAATATCCCTTAAAAGTTCCAGATACTGTTTCATGAGTTGCGGATTCTAGCGAACTGTGGATCGCTGGGGATCGGCCTCGGGCACGGCGGCGAGGAGGCGCTTGGTGTACTCGTGCTGCGGCTCCAACAAAACTTCATCCCGGGTTCCCTGCTCCACGATTTTCCCCTCATACATCACGGCGATGCGATCACACAAATGGTGAATGACCGCCATGTCGTGACTGATGAAAAGATAAGCCAGATCGAACTCCTCCTGCAGGTCTTTGAGCAGGTTCAATATCTGGGCTTGTATGGAGACATCGAGGGCAGAGGTGGGTTCATCGCAGACGATCAGTTTCGGACGAACCGCGAGAGCACGGGCGATGCCGATGCGCTGTCGCTGCCCGCCGGAAAACTCATGGGGATAGCGGTTTGCGACGCTTCCGGACAATCCGCACCGTTCCAGCAGTTCCCGCACGCGATCCGGCAGTTCCGATTTCGAGGCCAGGCCATGCACCAGCAGCGGCTCGCCGACGATCTGGACGATGCGCATGCGGGGATTCAAGGAGCCGATGGGATCCTGGAAGATAATCTGAATCTCCCGGCGGAGTCGTTGGAGTTTTCTTCGGGAGAGGGCGAAAACATCGTGCCCCTCGAAGATGACTTCGCCGGATGTGGCGGGAACCAGACGCAGAATGGACCGGCCGACGGTGGTTTTTCCGCAGCCGGACTCCCCCACCAGGCCCAGGGTTTCTCCGGGACGCACCTCGAAACTGACATCGTCCACGGCCCGCAAATGCCCGGTGATACGCTGCAACAATCCCGACCGCACGGGAAAATGGGTGCTGAGGTTGCTCACCCGGAGAAGAGGGGGCCGCTCCTCTCCTCCCGCAGTTTGGACGGAGAACCTGACCATGAGGTATTCATGCTACCAAAAGGAAGAGAGAGATCGATTCGGCTGCCGAAAAGCACGGCGCATAAATCTCCAGGGGGAGTATTAAGCACCGTGCCCCCC
>CAZLXE010000311.1:0-1768 GCA_964563005.1 uncultured Isosphaeraceae bacterium | reverse complement strand
CAAGAAGTTGATGCAAGGGGGCCGCGTAATATGTTCGGGATGAATGTGGATGATCCGGATGAGGAACGGCAGAAGCATGCGGACGAGTTGGAGAAACTTCAGGGGCGGGCAAGTGAGATGGACCGGGCAATGACCGGGGATCTCACCGAGTTGTTGGGGGGCGAGCAGGCGGCCTTGCTGCAGCAGGTGGCGAGGCGGATTGTGAACGGGGATGAGGCGGCGGTGAAAAAACTGCTGGAGCCGAAGGAGGAGACGGCGGGAAAATCTGATGCCGGCGCACCGGGGACGGTTCGCTCCATTGGTCTTCTCGATTCGAAACTGCCTCGGTCAATTTCGCGAACGGACCTTGATCGGTATCTTTCGTGGCTGGAGGTGGAGGAGGATATGAAGCCGGTGGCGGAGATGCTGCTGAAGGATTATCACGAACAATTCGAGCACCTTCAGCACGAACACATGAAGAAAATGTCAGAAGTCATGCCGGACATGAAGCAGCCGAATCAGGGGACGGGGGAGTCGTATGTCGCTCAGTTGAAGATGAATGAACGGCTCGAACGGTTGCGCCGGGAAACCAGGGGGTTGATTCAGCAACGGGATCGCGAACTGTTCGATCAGTTGGCGGCCTTGTTGAATAGGGAAGATGATGCGGAGACGGCCTCGATCATGGCGCGGGTGCGCCGCCACCGCACGCGGCAATGGTATGTGGTGTCGGATGGGTCGATGATGTCATTCGGAGGCGGAGTGCAGACTCACCCGGAGATTGATCTGGGTGAATTGATCGGGCAGATTCACCTGGAGCCGGAACAGGAAAAATCGGTGTGGCTCGGGCTGGATGCGTATGATCAAACACTCACCGAGTTGATGACGGAACTGGATGAGGCGTCGGGTGCGTATCAGCGCCTTCTCACCACCTGGTCGATGGAAATTCAGGCGGCCCAGGAGGATGGAGACCGGTCTGTGGCCATCGCGGCGGGTCAGGATTATCAGGGGACGGTGGGGCCGGCGCTCCGCACGGTGCAGGACATCCGTACGGGGCTGCTGAAGTTGAATCAGGAGGCGATGGAGAAACTTGTGGCCGATCTTTCCTCGGAACACGGGGCGGCGTTGCGTCGATCGTTCAACCGGGCCGTGTTTCCCGGCATTTATGATGATTCTCATTCGGTGGAGGGGGTGTTGGGCCGGGCGCGGAAATTGGATGATTTGTCGGACGGGCAGCGGGAACGGTTGAATGCTTTTGCGGTGGAGTATCTTCCTGCCTATGCGGCGGTGTGCGATCGGATGGCGAGGAAGGCGGAAAAGTTTTCCGGCTGGCCGATGGGGGGCGATCAAGAGGAGATGGTGGAGTGGCAGCGATCGAGGGCGGCTTCGGCCAAACTTAATTTCGAGCGGAATGAACTCAACGCCCGGGGGATCAACCGATTGAAAACCATCCTGAACGAAGAGCAGATCGGGCGACTCGGAGGTCTGCCGGAGCCGCCGGAAGACAGTCAATTCCCGTTTTAGAAAGGGGGGACGGCAGAGGCGAAATCGTGGGGGTTCTGCTTGCTTGATACACTGTGCCTATGGACGATCGGCTGACCAACCTGGAGGAGCAGTTTGCCTTTCTAGAGCGGCATGTAGCCCAGTTGGATGAGGTGGTGCGGGAGGTGTATGACCGGGTGGATGGGCTGACGCGAGAGATCAGCCAGATGCGGGAAGAGATTCAGGAGAGGGGGAATACGGAGGAGGAAGCGCGAACGCTGGAAGATGAGAAGCCGCCGCATTGGTGAAC
>CAZLXE010000310.1:0-1783 GCA_964563005.1 uncultured Isosphaeraceae bacterium | reverse complement strand
GAACGCCGCGAAGATCACATCGTCCTCAACCTCATTCCGACAAAAACCCCCGAACAAAACGGGGGAAAAGAAGAGATAGACTTCGATTAGTATTGTGTGGGCTGAGGCAGCCGAATGGGAATCATCGTTCCCCAACCACCCCGCTGATTGTTCTGGTCCCCGGAGGAAGGTCAACCGGTTCGGTGGCGACCAATCCAGTAAAGCACAGGGATGATTCTGGAACACAGACACTGTCGTCAGGGCAGCAGGTGAGGGTTACGCAAATTTCACCCACGGGGCAAGTCCCTGTCGGACACAGCCCTAATGTTGCACAGGTAAGAGTCCCATCAATGCAAAGACCGGTTCCATCGAACGCAGTGAAACACACACAGTTGGGATTCGCAGGATCACAATTCACATAACCCGTAGCGCAGGTACCGGGAGTATCACAAGTCGCCAGGGGAGCACAGGAGCCAAACGCATTGAGCACCGCGACGAGATCGTCAATATTCACCTGACCATTGCCCGTGGGCGGGGGCGTGATGTCTTCCGGGCACTGAAAGCACGGCCCGAAGGCGTTCAGCACCGCAACGAGATCATCGATATTCACCACCTGGTTTCCCCCCGGAGGCGCTACATCACCTACGCAGGAAGAGGAGCAGAAAAATGCCGCTTCATCCGCACAAAGCGAATCCCACTGCGTATTACAGCAGAAGGGATCCACCGCACACACATTGGCACAGCAGGCCGCATCATCACAGGAAGGTGTTCCATTGGCGAGATAGCAACTGCCCGAGGCAGGATCGCCACATCCGCTGATATCCTTCGTAACCGTAATCGTTCCCGCCCCCTGAAGCCAACTGAATCCTCCCACCTGAATCAGATAATCCTGACCGAATACAACCGGAAAACTGATGCTTGAAGACAGACCACAGAAGTCATCATTGCACACAATCAGGTTGGTTGGTGGATCCGTCGGACAGACCCCGTCATAGGCCGCGATCACCGTGTCGAAGGTGCTTGCTGTGCAGGTGTCCACTGTGGCATTTCCCGTGAACCCGGCGGTATAGACATACCAGATGTCCGAACCTATCACCCCGCAGGGAGACGGTCCACTGGTGTTGGCGCAGTCCGTGCTGAATGAAGTTTGCCCGGTACCAATAGGCAGTGCATTCACGCATTCATCGTTCACCGGAGCGGTGAACTGGAAATCAATGTTGAGCATGAAAGCGCCATCCGCAATTGCCGTTCCGAAGTGCGATACCCGAATCCAGACCATCTGGCCCGGGGTCAGGGGAACCGCGACCGCTGAATCCCGGTTCACCCCCGCATCCAATCCGGTGCAGGCAGCAGGATCGCTTCCGCTTTGCCAATCGTCGTTGCAGTCGAGTTGATTGATCGTATCGCCGGGGCAGCCCGAATGGACTGAAAGCACCGTATCCATACCCGCATCCAGACCGGGAGCATCATGCGTGCCGCAGGTATTGGCGATGAGCGTCCCCGTGCAGGGGGCGGTGAACATATACCAGACATCGTTGTTGGTCGCCGAACTGCCGCAGGATGAGCTGCCGTCATTCGAGGCGTTGGTGAGGTTCCCTGTGAGCATGTCGCCCGCCTGTACGGCGATGGCATTCACGCAGAAATCGTTGGGGGCACAATTCACTGCGGCCTCACCTGCGCAGACTGAATCCCACTGGGTGTTGCAGCAAAATGAATCGATGGCGCAGACGGCATTGCAGCACGCCGCATTGTCGCATGATGGGGTTCCATTGGCGACAAAGCAATCGCCCGCCGTCGGTGATCC
>CAZLXE010000309.1:0-1792 GCA_964563005.1 uncultured Isosphaeraceae bacterium | reverse complement strand
CGGGAGCAGAAACTCGCCGGGGCGACCGTGCTGCGGGGACCGATGGGCTTCGGCCGCACCAGTGTGCTCCATACCGCGAAGATTCTCCGGCTCTCCGAAGACCTGCCCATCATCATCGAAATCGTGGATCGCCGCGACAAGATCGACGCCTTCCTTCCCCTCCTCGAACCGATGATGAACGGCGGACTGATTACCCTGGAAAAGGTCGAAGTAATCCGCTACCAGGCCGGGAGACCGCCTTCGGGGGAATGATCTCGGGCAGGTGGTTCATCCACAGCAACAAATCAAATTCCGATCGCCCCATGGCTGATCGATCCGGGCCACCGGCGGCCAGAATTTATAGTCATTCAACCACGGGGCTCCAATGGGAAAGGCGCCGAGGGAACGGGGATAGGCATGGGTCCATTCATCGGCGGAAACCATGGTGGCGGTGTGGGGAGCGTTCTTGAGGGGATTGTCCTCTTTGCTCATATCACCCGTTTCAATGAGTCGAATCTCTTCGCGGATGGCGATGAGGGCATCGCAATAGCGGTCGAGCTCCTTCTTCCCCTCGCTTTCCGTCGGTTCGATCATCAGGGTGCCGGGCACCGGGAACGACATGGTGGGAGCGTGGAAGCCGTAGTCCATCAGCCGCTTGGCGATGTCGTCGATGAGAATGCCCGCGGACCCCCGGAACTCGCGGAAGTCGATGATGAACTCGTGGGCGACCCGGCCCTGTTCGCCGGTGAAGATGACTTCGTAATGATCTTTGAGCCGGGCGGCCATGTAGTTGGCGTTCAGGATGGCGACCTCGGTGGCCCGCTGCAATCCAGCGGCGCCCATCATTCGGCAGTAGAGATAGGAAATGGGAATGATGAGCGGGCTGCCATAGGGAGCGGCGGCAATGGAGCCGATGGATTTCTCTCTCTCTTCCCCCCGGTCTCCATTACCGGGGGCGGGCAAGAAGGGGGCGAGATGTTCGGCCGCGCAGATCGGGCCCATCCCCGGCCCCCCCCCACCGTGGGGAATGCAGAAGGTTTTGTGCAGATTGAGATGGCAGACATCCGCCCCGTAGTCACCCGGCCGACACAGCCCGACCTGAGCATTCATATTCGCCCCATCCAGATACACCTCTCCCCCCGCGTTATGAATAATGTCGCAGGCCTCCCGGATGTTGGTCTCGAACACGCCGTGGGTGGAGGGGTAGGTGACCATGAAGGCGCCGAGGGTGTCGGCGTACTCCTTTGCCTTTGCTTTGAGGTCTTCAATATCTATGTTGCCCTGAGCATCACAGGCCACGGTGACGACCGTAAAACCGGCGATGGTGGCGGAGGCGGGATTGGTGCCGTGGGCGGAGACGGGAATGAGGCAGATGTTCCGCTGGGTATCCCCCCTGCCCCCCCGGTTCTCGTGATACGCCTTGATGACGCGGAGGCCGGAGTATTCACCCTGCGAACCCGCATTCGGCTGCAGAGACACCGCAGGCAATCCCGTGATCTCGCCCAACATCGACTCGAACTCCTGGAACATGGCTCGATATCCCGCCGCCTGATCCGGGGGACAGAAGGGGTGGAGATTCGCCAGTTCGGGCCACGACACCGGAATCATTTCCGTCGTCGCGTTGAGTTTCATGGTGCAGGAGCCGAGGGGAATCATCGAGGTGCAGAGGGAGAGATCGCGGGCCTGAAGCCGGGCCAGATAGCGGAGCATCTCCGTCTCACTGTGATATTTGGAGAATGTTTCGTGGGTGAGGAAATCGCTGGTGCGGGCGAACGGGCCGAGGGAATCGGGGGTGTCGGGGGTGTCGGGGGTG
>CAZLXE010000308.1:0-1817 GCA_964563005.1 uncultured Isosphaeraceae bacterium | reverse complement strand
TGATCCGCATCCTCTTATGCCTCCTGGTCGCAAGCCGTAATTTTGGTCCCCCGGAAAGGGACGAACAATTTTGGTATTAAATCATCTCTACTTGAATAAGGTATTCGCCAGCATGGTTCTTACGGTTTCGCCCAATTGTCATTCTGTATCTCCAGACCTGATCCATGAATATATCGACCTCTACTTCAGTTGAATGCACCGGTAGGGGGTTCGGAATCGAGTATTTGGGGTTCGGTTTGAGTGCTGATCATTCTCCATCCCCTGCAATTCATGCAAATGACCTATTTTAATCCCTGGACCTCTTTTTTGATCCAAAAACGCTCTCTGCAACACACTGGCCGGAACAACATCAAAATGCATACCCATAAGACATCCCGAATCCTTCTTCCTTCGATCATCACCGTTGCGTTTTTCTGTGCATTGGGTTGCACCAAATCGCTCCAGATACCCGAGCTCGGGGACATGTACAGCCGGGCTGCGGCAGAGCACGATCAACTTCGCAATCCGGTCATTGTGATTCCCGGCATTCTCGGCTCGAAACTGGTCGATGGACAAAGCGGTCAGGCGGTGTGGGGGGCCTTCGGCGGAGATTCGATCAATCCTCAACGACCCGAGGGGGCGCGGTTGTTTGCTTTGCCGATGCGGGAAAAGGCAACGCTGGCCGAACTCCGGGATGGAGTGGTGAGCGATGGCTCGCTCGATCGGGTCAAGGTGAAACTGTTCGGACTTCCCATTCTGCTCGATGCCTATGCGCAGATTCTGGCCACGCTCGGGGTGGGAGGATACCGGGATCAATTGCTCGGGGAGTCGGGAGCGATCGATTACGGCGATGATCACTACACCTGCTTTCAATTCGACTACGACTGGCGCCGGGACAATGTGGAAAACGCACGGCGTCTGCACCAGTTCATTCTCGAAAAGCGGGCGTATGTCAAACAGAAGCGAATAGAACAGTTCGGTGAATCCGAGGCGCCGGTGCGCTTCGATATCATCGCCCACAGCATGGGGGGACTGCTCACCCGGTATTTTCTCCGATATGGCGACGCCGACCTCCCGGCCGATCCTGGGGCCACTCCTGAAATCACCTGGGCCGGGGCAGAACACATCGACCGCGTTATTCTCATCGGCACTCCCAACGCCGGTTCTATTGACGCTTTGGAACAGGCAGTGGAGGGGATGGACATCGGTCCGTTTATTCCTCGATACGAAGCGGCGATCATCGGGACTATGCCTACGATTTATCAACTTATGCCCCGTTCGCGCCATGGGGTTCTGGTCGATGCCGCGAATCACGATGCGGTGCTGAATATCTACGATCTTAAATTGTGGGAAAGCGCGCGGTGGGGGTTGTTTGATCCGGAGCAGGACCGAATGCTGGCTACGCTTCTGCCCGGTGCGGAAACCCGCGAAGATCGTCTCCGCATTGCCCGGGATCATGTGGGTAAATGTCTCGCCCGGGCGCGGCAGTTTCAGGATGCTCTTGATGTGCCGGCTTCTCCTCCCTCATCGCTCTCCCTCTACCTAATTGCGGGTGACGCGGTGCCCACCCATGCGGTGATGGCTCTGGATCGAGCAGGTGGAGCCCTCGAATTGATCGAAAAGCAACCCGGTGATGGCACGGTGCTCCGCAGCAGCGCTCTGATGGACGAACGACTCGGCCAGCCGTGGCAGCGCGGCCTCATTACCCCGATCGACTGGCGTCAGGTATCCTTCCTGTTTACCGACCATCTGGGCCTGACCCACGACCCCGCGTTTACGGATAATGTGCTCTACCTGCTCCTCGAATCCCCCCGCCCCCAACCCCCGGAATCCCGCTC
>CAZLXE010000307.1:0-1828 GCA_964563005.1 uncultured Isosphaeraceae bacterium | reverse complement strand
TGCCAGGTGGACCATAATCCGGCGAGGGCGAAGGGTTGATGGTTGGGGAGGTTGATGGAATAGGGAGTCTTTTTGGTTCCTTCCTTTTTCCATTCGTAGAAGGCGCTGGCGGGGATCAGGGCCCGGCGGGATTTCCAGGCGGTGCGGAAGGAGGGCTTTTCGGCGGCGGTTTCCACCCGGGCGTTGAACATTTTCTGGCCGATTTTCGGGTCCTTCGCCCAGTGGGGGATCAAGCCCCAGCGCATGAGGAGGGCTTCCCGCCGGCCAGAATCCGGGTTGGTTCGGATGACGGGGGCGGACTGGGTGGGGGCGATGTTGGAGCGGAGGGGGAAGGGGGGATCGGCGGTGATATTGAATACCGCGTCGAAGATGTCTGCCGGGGTGAGAAAGGCGTAGCGGCCGCACATGGGTGAATGGTAGGGGGGCTATTTGTTTTTTGCTTCGGGCCGGGGATCTTTCCAATAGGCCCACCACTCCAGTTGTTTCAGTTGGTATTTCACGCCCCAGGGGCCTTCATATTGCACGAGGACATGGCGCAGGGCGGGGTCGGCGGCGAACCAGTAGTCGCTGTGGGTGGTTCCACCCGACTTGGCGTGATTGACGCGCAGGTGATGGGTGGGCACTTCGCCATAGGGTACGGCGAGGGTTTCTTTTCCCACATACTTCACCTCGGCCTCTTCCGGTCGTTGCCTGGTTGGGTGGGTGTCGGTCTGATCCTCGACGAGTTTCAGTTTCATGACGGGTTTGGTATCGGCATCAAACGGGTAATCGCGGAGGCGGAGGGTGAGGGCATCGTGGAAGGTGAAGTTTTCGGAGCGGCCGGGGCGACGGTAGTCTTCATCAATCTGGCCGGTGTTGGGGAAATAGATGTGCTGATCGACCTTGATGCGATCGCCGTGGTTTACGAATTGCTTGTAGGTGGCGCCGCAGTCTTCCTGGGTGGAGACCACGAGTTTGAAGACGGAGAGGTCGGCGGTGCGGATGAAGCAGGTGGTGAGGAAGCGGTAGGTGTAGTTGGGGGCGGGGACCATTTCGCTGACATTGTGCTTGAAGACTTCGAAATCACCGGCGCTGGGGCTGCCGCTTTTCACTCCTATTTTGGGGTTCATCAGTTGTTTGTTGGTGAAGATGGTGGCTTCGTAGGGGCGGGGCTGGCCGTAGATTGTTCGCTGGGCGTCGTAGAGGGCCCATTCGGCTTTGCCCTGATACCAGGCGGGGTCTGATTTCCAGTTGACCGCTTCGGTTGTGGGGGTGGGCGAGGCGAGGCCGAAGGCGGCGGCGGTGAGGGCGAGGAGGCAGCAAAGAGGGAGGAATCGGGAGGGGGAAGTTCTGGGGGTCATGGGGAAATCTCCGCGTGGGGGGCAATTCTCGCTACGATAGGGTCATTCTAGCCCCAAAGTAACCACAGTAACCCCCAGGACTATTTCCATGCCCGAATCCACCGCTACTCCCGCCCCCGCCCCCGCCACTGATACCGGGGGGAAGCCCCAGATTCCTTTTGATGATTTTATCAAGATGGATCTTCGTATCGCGACGATCACAAAGTGCGAGCCGCATCCCAACGCCGATCGCCTGCTGAAGGTGCAACTTGATGATGGCACTGCTGAGGGTCGGCAGGTTTGTGCGGGGATCAAGGCGTGGTATGAGCCGGAGTCTCTGGTGGGCAAGCAGGTGGTGATCATCGCCAATCTGGAGCCGCGAAAGATTCGGGGTGAAATCAGCCAGGGCATGATTCTGGCGGCCACGGAACAGAAAGATGGGGATGAGAAGAGCGTGGTGGTGCTGACGCCGGATCGGGTGGTGCCGGCGGGGGCTGCGATTTCGTGAA
>CAZLXE010000306.1:0-1852 GCA_964563005.1 uncultured Isosphaeraceae bacterium | reverse complement strand
ATTCGCCGGATCAACCTCAATAAGCCCGCCCCCGGATGGCCAATCACCCTCATCACCGGAGGTACTGGAAGGATTTCCGGGGGAACCGGGGGAATCCGTCAGCACCCCGTCCAGAAACAAAACATCCGCCCACGACTCCGCCTTCCCCTGCATCAAAATCCGCTCCAATTGCAGCATGTCCGAAATGTCCCGCTCACTGAGCGATGGCCGCAACTTGCCCCGCTGATACAAACGGCAGTTCTCCAGAAAGCGAATCCGCCCTCCCGGAATCAAATGATCGAACTGCACCAGCAACCCCTCCGCATCCTCCTTCTTCAGCAACGACAATGCCCGCCCGCCCCGTCCCACCCGATTAAAAGCAAACGCCTCCGACAAAACCAACCCCCGGTCCCCGCCCCCGGAATTAACCCCTGATGATCCCTTTAGCGATTCTCCGTCCCCATCCCAACTTGTCATCTCTAACCGGGGGAGTTCCCCATAAGGACGATCATCCAGCAACCGGGCCAGAGCCAACAATCGCCTTTTCGACATCACCGCTCCGGACCCCTCGGCTTCCCCCTCACCCCCCGGTTCCACCAAACCTGCCAGCGCCAGTGCTGCACTCCGCCCGAACTGATCCGGATCCAATGCCCCCGCCAACCCAAACAAATGCCGGGCCACTACCAAATCATCGTTCGATTCGTCTGCCATCTCCTCTGCCAACAAAAAATATGCCTCCGGATGATCCGGCGTAAGTGCTTCCAATCGAACGCGCCACTCCCCATCCGGTTGCCCCGAATCGTGTGCGAATCCCAACCCCACGCCCATCAACACCAAGAACCCTGTAACAAAAATCCACCGCATCATGATCGATCCTTTCCCGCCGCCACCAGCGAAGGCCGAAACCGCAAGCGCCACAAGGCCACCATTGTTTCTTCAATCGCCAACCCCTGGCTCAGCCCATCCGTAATCCGCTCCCGCTCCCGCAATCCTTCTTTCAGCAGCATCCCCACGGCTTCCTCCAGCCCCGGCTGCCGCGACACCGTCACCGCCGCCATCAAATCCAGAATCGCCAGTTGCCCGGCAACGAAATCCTGAATCGGCCCCCGCACCATCCGCCGCCGATTCAAGTCCCGCCGATGAACATCCACCAAAGCCCCAGCTGAAGATTCTCCTGACCCATCACTCCCCGCCCCAATCTCCTCCACCGCCGCCGCCCGCCACCCCTGCTGCAGCCGCCGCGCCACCTCCTCCACCGAAACCACCACCGCCCCCTCCTCGCTCTTCCCTCCCACCAGTCCCAACCTCGCCCGATACGCATCAACCAGATCCTCCATCAGCAACTCCACCACCGCCCGCTGCCGATCCGTCTCCGAATCCCGCAACTCCAACGCATGCTCCACCAACGCCAACCGAGCCGCCGCAGATACCCCCGCTCGCCCCTGCGAATTCCCCCCCGGCAACACTTCCCCCGTCAACTGCTCAATCGTCATCAATTCACTCTGGGAAGTCCCCCCCCGATATTGATTCAACATTTCCACCGCCACCGTACTCCCATTCTCGAATCGATCCAGCAGAATCTCCTGAGCCACATCCCGCACCTCCAGCGGGCTCCCCTTATACACCTCATGCACCAACGCCGCCGCATCCAACACCCCCAGATCCGTACCCGCCCCCCGGCTCAACCGATTCAGCCACTCAATCTTCTCCGAAGTATTCCTCCGCGCCTCCCGATACGCCGCCGCCCAAACCCCATCCGTACCCATCGCCTGACCACTCCCACCTCCGGAACCACCCCCCCCCCCAGGCCCCCCCCCCACGCCACTTTCCACTCCTCCCTTTATCCGCGCTCCCGCCCGCCCCCACAACTGGT
>CAZLXE010000305.1:0-1859 GCA_964563005.1 uncultured Isosphaeraceae bacterium | reverse complement strand
CTTTATCCGGTGATTTTCTACATTGCCAAGCGCTTCACCCTGACTGCTGAACGCTGATCGCTCAAAAAAAGAAAGGCCGGGCCAGGGAGGGGAAATTCACTGGTCCAGCCGTTCTTGAGAGTTGGCGGCGTGCGGAATGCCACCAACAGTAGCGCGCTTGATTCACGGAGGATTTGCGTTCGCTGAAGAAAGGATCCATTTCGGCGAACATCTGTGAATCGTGCAATCTCTTTATCGGGCAGTCGGGGGACCGAATTCACCTCATCCCATAATATTTTACAAAATATTTCCGGCTCACTGCAACTCCCTTTACCATAGCGACCTGTGAACCAGCCCCTTTCGAAATCCGCCGCTCCTGCCCCCCTCGGTGCCGTCCTCTGGCTCACCTTCGCCGCCTCCCTGGGCACGGGGGTGTTCTGGAATGGCATTCCCTTTATCGCCAAGGAATCCTATGGATTCACCCAGAGCCGGATTCTGGTGCTCTATGTCGTGGTGGGGCTGTCGTATGTGATCGGGGCTTTTCTGGCCGGGACGCTTCTCCGCCGGGTGGAACGATGGCTGGCTCCCCGAAGTGTCCTCGTCATCATTCTCTTTCTGGAAGCGGCGATCTGCTTTCTCCCTCGATTGTTTGAAGGCATCTGGGTGCTCTGGTTTGTTACCTGCGGCAGCAATCTCCTCTCTGCCTGGATCTGGCCGCTGGTGGAAAGTTATCTCACCGCAGCCCGACACGGCACTTCCATGCGCTCCGCTATCGGGTGGTTCAATCTGGTGTGGACCGTCGCCGTGGCCATTGCGCTGATGAGTATGGGATTCTTTCTGGAGACCGACCCCACAAAGCAGACTGACCCCACCCTGGTGATACTCATGCTCAGTGGGTTGTATCTTCTTGCTGCGATCCCACTTTTATGGTTGCCTGCCCGACCTCAGGAGCATGAAGGCGATCTGGTGGGGGGAAGCGTTCCTTCGAGTTATCCCGATCTCCTTCAAGCGGCGAGGGTGCTGCTCCCCCTCAGTTATATTCTCTGCGCCGCCTTGACCCCCCTTCTCCCCTTCGTCATGGACCGCCTGTCGGTATCCCTTGCCTGGGGTCCTCTTGCCGCGGCCACTTGGATGGTTGCCCGCACGCTCGTCATGGGTGTCATGTGGCGGATTGGTTTCTGGCACAACCGCTGGGGGACCCTCCTCCTTGGTTTTTTCGCCCTTGCCGGTGGATTCGCCCTTGTGGTGGCAGGACCGTATCTCAGTGTTGTCTTGCTCGGTTTGACGATTTTCGGTGCGGGTATGGGGCTGATTTATTACGCAGCGCTTTATTATGCCATGGCGGTGGGTCGAGCCGCGGTTGATGCCGGGGGCACGCACGAGGGGTTGATCGGTGTGGGCTATATGTTGGGACCACTGGTCGGTCTGGCGGGAATCTGGGCGGGTGAGCATGCAACGGCATGGAGGGTTTCTCTTTCGGCGGAATCCTGGATGATTGCTCTGGGCTGGCTGTTCATCGGTCTGGGTGCCTTGGGGGCGGTCGCACCCTACCGCCGATCGAAAACAAAGAAAGCGCAATAAAAAACGCCCCGACACATGAGTGCCGGGGCGACGGTCAATGCATTTACAGATGGCATATTGCCGTGCGATATGCCTTACGGGCAGGCCCCGAAGGCATTGAGGACAGCGACAAGGTCATCAATGTTCACCACGCCGTTGCCACCGGCGGGGGTGATGTCTTCCGGACACCCAGGGCAGGGACCGAAGGCATTGAGCACCGCGACGAGGTCGTCGATGTTCACCACACCATTGCCGCCCGCCGGAGTGATGTCACCGGGGCAGGGGACGGGGCAATTGGCCGTTGCACAATCGGTTCCATC
>CAZLXE010000304.1:0-1862 GCA_964563005.1 uncultured Isosphaeraceae bacterium | reverse complement strand
CCCTAAAATAGCCGATCTCCCCTTTCCTATCCGCCCCTACCCCTCGCCACCGCCCCCCCCCTCTCCCCCATCCTTCCCCCCTTTACGGACACGCCCCGAATGCATTCAGCAACGCCACCAGATCATCAATATTTACCACCCCATTCCCCCCGTCGGGCGTGATGTCGGCAACACAAGGCGCAGGCGGAGCCGAGCAGGGACCAAATCCGTTCAGTACCGCCACCAGATCATCGATGTTTACCACCCCGTTCCCGACCGGGGGGCCTACCGGGGTGATATCCGCCGGGCACGGCAGGGCGGGATTCGCATCCACCGAACCCGTCACCCCTGCACAGTTCGTGGGCGTATTGGCCGCCGTTATGAATGTATGCGTTGTGAAATTTGTAATCTGAAGCGAATTGATCCCATCCGTCGGCAAATCCAGCGCACCGAAGGTGAACACATCCCACCCGAATGCCGGAGCATACCGAATCGTATCCCCCGTGATGCTGAAAAACGGCACGCTGCCCGCGGCGAAAATATGATCCGGAACCGGAGCCCCCGGCAGGTCCGCAAACGACTGCGTGGCCAGAAGAATTTTCTTGTTCGCCGTATCCGTCGTAAAGGGAAGATTCGCCGGAAAAACAAAACTCGTCAGCAAGGCATCGCTCGTTACATTTTTTCCTCCAATTCCGCTCTCCGCGCTGAACCCGCAGCACTCCGAAATTTCCACGAACTGAATCGTCCCGTCCGCATTGCTGAACAACTCACTGATCCGCCAGGTGTGCGAACCCGCCTCCACCGAATTCACAAAAGCCCCCACCCAAATCGCCCCGACCGCCGTACTGAACTGTAATACCTGTTTCGTTGACATGATCATCCTCCAATGATGCTGGGTGAACAAAATACCTCGGCACCAGCCGAGCCAACCTCACCTGTTCCAACCATACCACCCAAAATCCCCCAGACCAGAAAAGAAAAGCAATTTCCTGAAACTTTTTCGTTATTTAGTAAAAATGTCCTTCTTCCGCTCCCGACAAATCTTCCCCCCAACTCCCTCCCAACCTCATAATTGCCTTATTACAAGGCATTTACCGGGATTTTTTCCGCTCTCCCCTCCTCGTCTCGATTTCACCCAGCAAGGTACGAATTTACCTTAAGGATTTCACCCCATTCAAGGCGAATCTCCCAAAAACGGCCGCCCCCCGCGATACTCAATATTACATCGCATGCACTTCCCATCATTACAAATCGCCACCGCACAAACCTCGCACCGATCCACTTCCTGCCTCGCCAAGAGTAACTTCTGAAACGCCTCAACCGCTTTTTCATAATCACCACGATCCAGAATCTCCACATTCCCCACCATCCCCCGTGCGCACTCTTCACACCACCCGAACGAATGCCCGTTTTGATGACATCGAGGACAGGTCAACTCATCAATGTCCCTCGTCCGCCCCTTCGCCACCTGATACGAAAGCGTTGTGAAGTGCGCTTCGTTGTTCACCCACCCGATATCGCATTGCTCGCAACGCCCATCCCCCGCCATCGCCGCCCGGCACGACTCGCACTGCATCTCCGCCGGATCCATCGGATGCCCGTGTGTATGCGCCGCCTCATAAAGCAGTGGCGATTCAATCCGCAGCCCTGCCACATACCCCACTTCACACTGATCGCACCACCCATGCCCCAACTTCGCCACCTCACACTCGGCGCACCCCACAGCAACCACACCGTCCTCCTTCCCCGGCCCCGGTTCCCCCGGCAGCGATTGACACGCCGCTAAGAAACCAAGGCACAACACTGTACAGAATATTCGCGGATTCATCATGCTTGAATTATACCCTACTGACAAGGCCCGAAAGCATTCAGCAACGCCACCA
>CAZLXE010000303.1:0-1874 GCA_964563005.1 uncultured Isosphaeraceae bacterium | reverse complement strand
CACGCAACGGCTCGTAAGGAGCGGAGTGAACGCAAACCCGATGATGCAAAAACCCCTACAAAAGTAGGGGTCTGCATCGATAAGCATGAGGTCTCACATTCATGCACAAACTTGAATATGCCCGGTATAGGACTCGAACCTATGACCCGCTGATTAAGAGTCAGCTGCTCTGCCAACTGAGCTAACCGGGCGTGGGTGGCGATTTCGCCAAAGTGGGTTCCCACCTCGGGTATTATCCTTGGGTTTCCGGTGGGGGTTCCCGCCGGGGGATTCCGAGGATCAGTGTAAAGGCGGGGGCGTGGGGGTCAAGCGGGGTGGTGGTTATTTCATGGGTTCGGGGGTGGAGGCGTCGGAGGCGGGCTGGTTGGGGGTGCTGGTTTTGGTGGGAATGTCGATGACATCGAGGGCGGGCATGGGGACGAGATAGACTTCAACGCGGCGGTTTTCGGCGACGCCGCCTTTGCGGTTGGGGACGAGGGGGCGGTATGGGCCGTAGCCGGCGACCTGGATTCGTACGGGATCGAGGCCAGCGGTGGTGAGGGCGTCACGGACGGAAATTGCTCGATGGACGGAGAGGTGGACATTGGTGGGATGATTTCGCTTGGTGTCGGCGCGGCGGATGGGGACACTGTCGGTGTGGCCGATGATGCGGACTTCGAAGCCCTTGGCGGAATCGGATTTGAGGATTCCGGCGAGGCGGGTGACGGTTTTTCGGGCTTCCTCGCGGAGGGCGGCGGAGCCGAGGGCGAAGGTGAAATCGCTGGAGAAACGGAGCATGCCGCGTCTGGAGTCGAAGGAGAGAACTTCGGGGAACTCGGCGGCGATGAGATGAAGGGCGGATTCGACATCGGCGGGGAGGGGGCCGATTTCCAGACTGCTGATGCGGCCGAGGTATTTGCGATTTTCATCTTCGAGGCCGGTTACAAGGTCGTTCAATTCGTTATATTGGGATTCGAGGGTGCCGAAGGCCTGATTGACACGGTTGTAATCGGCCATGGCGGTGGCTTTTTTGGCGAGGGCGGCTTCGCGTTCGTCTTCGGCGCGTTTGAGGGCCTCTTGATCGGTTCGGCGGGCCATGAGGAGTTGGTCGTATTTATCCTGGGGGACGCAACCCATGCCGAGGAAGGGAAGGGAGGCAAAGATGGCGATGGTTGAGAATGTGGTGAAGCGATGCATGGGGGAGTCCTCCATTTGGAGAAGGGGGAAGAGGGTTCGGGGAAAAGGGCATTGTACCGGGCGGAGTGGTTGATGGCGGACCTGGGCCACGGGAGGCGATTCACGGTAGGATTTATGGGGGGAAACCGCGTATTGCATCAGGTTATCCACAAGTCATCCCACAGTTTTGTGCAGGCGAAGCGGCTCGATTCTTGGATTCGAAAAGTAAAAATATGAAGCGGCGGTTGATTCGAGCGGCGTCAATTATTGATGGGCGGGGATTCTGCGCTTCGCCGGGGGTGGTTTTGATGGAGGGGAAGGAGATTCTGGGGGCTGGCTCGCCTCAGGAAGTGGGGGAGGTTGCGGGGGCGGAAGTGGAGGATTGTTCGGGGGCGGTGGTGATGCCGGCGTTGGTGAATGTGCATGCTCATCTGGATTTGACGCATATGGGGCCGGTGGAGTTTGGGGGAGATTTTTCGGAATGGGTGGGGCGGGTGAGGCGGGAGCGGAAGGTACTGCCGGAGGAGATTGCGGCGTCGGTGAAATTGGGGGCGGAATTGGCAAGAGTGGGGGGGACGGGGTTGATCGGGGATATTGCGGGGGCGATGCGGACGGAGCCGTTGCAGGCGTTGCGGGAGTCGGGGGTGGGTAGGGAGAGCTTTTTGGAGGGGTTCGGGCCGGGGGCGGGGGCGGCGCTGGCGGGAGCGGGGGTTATGGTG
>CAZLXE010000302.1:0-1927 GCA_964563005.1 uncultured Isosphaeraceae bacterium | reverse complement strand
ACTGATGACTGAAAACTGACAACTTCTCCCAACTTCTCCCCACTTTTCTCCTCTACAAACCACCAAAACCCCCATTCCAGCCCAAAAACGAACATCAACTCCCCCAGATAAATACCTCTCCCACTCCACTTATAGTTTTCCCACTGCCACCTCCCCTCAAACTATCTCCACAATCTCATACCGCTTCTCTCCCCGCCTCGTATCCACTCGCACCGTTTCCCCAACCCGCGATTTCATGAGCGCCAGCCCCATCGGCGAGGTCGGCGTCACCTCAATACACTCCTCATCAAAACTCCCCGTGCTCTCCCCGACCAATCGATAAACCTCTTCTGCATCGCTACTTGTGTTACGCAATTTCACCGTCGAACCCACAAAAACCATGTCCTCCGGCACATCCTCCATGTCCGTCACCAACGCTCCCTCCAACCGCTCCTTGAGCAATTTAATCCGCGCTTCGTTCATCCCCTGATCATCTTTTGCCGCATGATACTCCGCATTCTCCTTCAGATCGCCCAACTCCCGTGCCCGCCCGATCCGATCCGAGAGCACCTTCTGCTGCCCGATCCGATCGCTCAACTCCTTTTCCAGACGCACTTTATCTTCCGTTGTAATGTAGTCCATATCAATGCAACCCGTAAAAATAACCAATTGAAACCGCCAGCCCAAACAAAACCGGCGCGCCAATCAAAGTATACCCGCAAGGCGATACCAAAACCAACCCCCGGATTCCGTATTATGAATAAAAGAGAAATAGCGGCTGCTAAATCAGTCCATCACGCCGCTGCAATTCCAAAATCCACCCCGGCGTACGGCTTGCATACTCCCTCATAACCCCTTGCCGAGAACGGTAATACAACGCCGCCGACCCCTGAAAAATAACCGAAAATACAATCACCCCGCCATAGACCCCCACATACATCGCCTTCTCCAAACTGGCATACGGCGCCGCCTGTTCCTGGCTCAAACCGTTATTTTGGAGTTCCTGCGCCAGTGCCCCCGGCCCCGACATCGCCGCATACATATTCCACCCGGCATATCCGATCAACAATGCTGCAAAGCATAACTGATTGATAGACAATCGTTTAGGAGTTTTTAAATCCATCCGTAAAAACCCTGCGCTCCCTTTGATCTCCACCCAACCGATGATGCACATTCCCGCTCCCAGCAGAATTCCTACCCAGGAAAAACCGGGCAGACTGAACAGAAGTGTAAGAATACCAAATACTTCCGTTGACCACCCGCTGAATGACGCCACCCCACTCGCCCGCCGCAACTTTTTCGATCGCCCCCGCGCCTCCTGAAGTTGCCGCATCTGCTCCTCAGGCGGCCCTGCAGGGGACTGAGGGCTTGCGGGCGATTGCTGTAATCCAGTTGTTGACATCGGGTTAGGTGGCGATTGAATTGCTGATGATAAAGGCACATGTATCCTATCGACCACCCGAATCCTACCCTCAATCACCCATTATTGTTCATTATGGTGATTCGATGAGATAGTCCGCTCCGTCCGAAAACACCGGATTTTTCAGGAAGGCACCTCACCTGTCAATTCGCGCAACCAGAGCATTAACAAGCAGTTCCGCCGATTCCGGACCCTGAAGAAAATACAACGCCGGCTCCACCAATTCCAGTTCAATCACCACATATTCACCCTGATTATTGCAAACCAGATCCACCCGGGCATACAAAATCTCCTCTGAAATCGCATCAATACACTGTTGGCCGATGTTAACCCATATGGGATCAAGAGTTACGGCCTCGATCGTGCCCCCGAAATCATCCTGCACTCGATAATCCCCCTGCTTCGCCCGCTTCCGCACGGCATGGGTGAACTGGCCATCAATCCACAGCAGCGACACTTCACCATCTGTAACCACTGAATTGACAAATGGTTGGATCATCATGTCATGAGCCGGCATCAGCCGATCCA
>CAZLXE010000301.1:0-1932 GCA_964563005.1 uncultured Isosphaeraceae bacterium | reverse complement strand
TATTGCTTATGCCAGGCACTTCTGACTCCAAAATAACTTCCCACAATTGCGGAATGGTCACTCTCCTTCTCAAGGCCATCGCTGAGGGGCACTCCGAAAAAGAGGATGAACTCTATCTCCTCGTCTATCAGGAACTCCATGATATCGCCTCCGCCGCCATGAATCACGAACGCCGAGGCCATATCCTCCAGCCCACCGCCCTCATCCACGAAGTCTATCTGCGCCTGATGAGCGGATGCGGGGCAGATCAGCCCTGCTCCCCACCCACCTTTGTTAACCGCGATCATTTCCTCGCCACCGCCGCCCGGGCCATGCGCCGCATCCTCGTAGAACACGCCCGGACTGACCACACCATGGATGACCACTCCGAGTTCCCCCTTGCAGCTCCATCCACAGACAGTTTCGACCACTTTGATCTCCTCACCCTCGATGAAGCGCTCAATCGGCTTGAAAAGCACGATGCCCGAATGAGTCGCATCGTCGAACTCCTCTTCTTCGCCCAAATGACCATAAAACTAACGGCCCGCATTCTTGGCATTTCAACGCGTCAGGTCGATCGCGATTGGAAAGCCGCAAAATCGTGGCTCCACCGAGAGCTCAGTCACTCGTAGGCAGGATATATCCCGACAAATCATCTTATTGATAAGGAGAACCCGATGGTCAAAAATAAAAACTGGAACCGGATGTGGGATTTCTTCCACGAGGCCTCCGTCCTCACCGAGCCCGACCGCTCCACTTTCCTCGACGATTGCTGTTCGGATGATCCCGCCCTCCGGGCCGAACTCGACTCCCTCCTCCGCGCCGCCGATGACGCCGACGAGGTATTCGAATCCCCCCTTCATCCCCCTGGCCATGCTGCTTCCGAACTCGACGCCTTATTCGACGACAATGAAGATGACCCCAAACTCCCCTCCCTCACCGGGCGCACCATCGGTCGCTTCACTCTCGGCCGTCTTCTGGGAGAAGGCGGGGCGGGCGTGGTGTACGAAGCCACTCGCGAAAACCCCCGCCTCACCCTCGCTCTGAAACTCCTCCGCACCGGCCTCGTCTCCCCGGAAGCCCATCGTCGCTTCCATTACGAATCCCGCATCCTCGCCCACCTCCGCCACCCCGGCATCGCCGCCATCCACGAAACCGGTACCTACGATGAAGGCACCGGAGCCACCCCCTGGTTCGCCCTCGAACTCATCCCCGATGCGAAATCCATCACCGACTTCGCCGATGACCAGAATCTGAACATCAATGAGCGCATCGGGCTGTTCCTCCAGATCTGCGATGCCGTGGCCTACGCCCACCAGCGCGGCGTCATTCATCGTGATCTCAAACCCGCTAATGTCCTGGTCAACGAGCACGGCCGCATAAAAATCATTGACTACGGCATAGCCCACGCCACCGACGCCGACCTCACCCTCACCTCAACTCCCCCGGACCCGGATTCCCCCGATTCCCCTGTCCCGGCGGATCCCTCTTCCGGGGGCTTGGCCGGCACGCTCGGCTACATGGCTCCCGAACAGACTCAGGGCGCCCCTGATGTCCTCGACCATCGCTGCGATATCTACGCCCTCGGTGCCCTCCTCTACCGACTCCTCACCGGTAAACCCGCCCTCGACCTCCACCGCGTCCCCCTCCTCGAAGCCATCTCCATCATCCGCACCCGACCCCCGGTTCATCCTCGCGTCCATAATTCCGTTTGCCACGGCGATCTCGGCGACATCATCATGACCGCCCTCGAAAAAGAACCGGATGACCGCTATCCCAATGTGCTCCTCCTCGCCCGCGACCTCAACCACTACCTCAAATCCGAACCCCTCGAATTCCACCCCCCCACCCGACGCCGCCGCGCCATCCTCTTTATCCGTCGCAACAAACCCCTCGTCATCGGTCTCACCGCAGCCTCGCTCTTTCTCATCCTCGGCACCATCGTGTCATCCA
>CAZLXE010000300.1:0-2013 GCA_964563005.1 uncultured Isosphaeraceae bacterium | reverse complement strand
CCTTCCCGGAGTACCATACCCCCCCGAACCGGCCCGGACCTATTCTCCTCATATGCGCACCATCCTCCTTATCTGTACCGGCAATACCTGCCGCAGCCCTCTCGCCGAGGCCGTGGCCCGGTGGTGCGCCCGGGAGGGACAACTTCCCCTCCCCGCAGATCAGTTATTTTTCTGCTCCGCCGGGGTGATGGCGGCGGAAGGACTCCCCCCCTCTCTGGAAGCCCTGGCCGTGCTCGATGCCCGAAAAATACCCCATTCCGGCCTTTCCAAATCCCTGACCGCAGAAATGATCCAGCAGGCCCATCTGGTGCTGGGAATGACCCAGACCCATCTCGCAGACGCCCGCGCCCTCATCGGGGATGATAAAGACCAGGCCGCCAAAATCCTCCCCCTCGATCCGAAGGGCGATATTGCCGACCCCATCGGAGCGTCCCAGTCGGTGTATGATTCGTTGGTGGAGACCTTTTTTGAACTGATCCCGGCCCGTCTGACCGAATTGCTCGAAGAGGACCGACCATCCTCCACCTGAGAAAAACCTATGCCCCTTGAGGAGTTTAAGACATGAAAATAGCCCTCGGAGCCGATCATCGCGGCACAGACACCATTGCCGGACTCGCCGCCCATCTCAAAACACAGGGACACGAAGTCAGTGAAGCCGCCAGTTGCCCCGGCGAATCCTGCGATTATCCCGAAAACGCCTGGACGGTTGGGCAGGCCGTGAGCCGGGGCGTCGCCGACCGGGGCATCCTCATCTGCGGCTCCGGCATCGGCATGTCCATCGCCGCCAACAAAATCCCCGGCATCCGGGCCGCCCTCGTGTCCGATGAAGTCATGGCCGGTCGCAGCCGCCGC
The DNA here is from genome assembly GCA_964563005.1 of uncultured Isosphaeraceae bacterium. Taxonomy (GTDB): domain Bacteria; phylum Planctomycetota; class Phycisphaerae; order Phycisphaerales; family SM1A02; genus CAZLXE01. The sequence goes on along the minus strand of CAZLXE010000300.1, from coordinate 1,161 downwards.
CACAACAACGCCAATGTCCTCTGCCTCTCCGCCGATCTGATCCCCATCGAACAGATCATCAAGATCACCGAAGTATGGCTCGAAACCGAATTTGAGGGGGGCAGGCACGCCCGACGGGTGGATAAAATCACTGCCATCGAACAGGGCATCGATCCCGCCACCACCGCCGTAGAATCCACCTCATCCTGACCGCCGGGGCCGTTCATGATTGTCGTCACCAATCGAAATATCCTCCCCGATCATCTCGAAGATGCCGTTTTCTGCGAGAGATGCTTCGGCGATGGCTTCAACGAAAAAGGTCCGGATGAACTCCGCCTCGCCCGGGCGGAACGGGAAGACGGCAAATGGCGTCTCTCTCTACAGGAAGATCAAACCGCGGGGGTATTCGCCAGCGAATCCGAATTCCTCGCTCTCCGCGAACGCATGACGAATCAAAAACGCGACTGCGTCTTCTTCATCCACGGCTTCAACACTTCCCTCGAAGATGCCCTCAATCATGCCGAGCAACTGGAATCCAACTTCGGTGTCGAAACCATCCTCTTCTCCTGGCCCGCCAACCGGGTCGGGTTTCAGCGTGGCATCTCGTATCGAAGCGACAAACGAGATGCGAAAAACTCCGTGAACGCCCTCGACCGCATTTTCGAAAAACTCGATCGCTACCTCAAGCAACACACCGGCGCCGAACATCCCTGCGGCCAGACCATGACCCTCCTCGCCCACAGCATGGGCTGTTATCTCCTCAAATCTCTCATGAACTCCAGTGTCTATCAGAACGAAACGCTGCTCTTCGACAATATCGTCCTCGCCGCGGCGGATGTGAACAACGAAGACCACGCTGCATGGGTAGATCGCATCGCCCACCGCCACCGGCTTTCCATCACCATCAACGAGCGCGACGCCTCTCTCCTCCTCGCCCGGGCCAAATGGGGTGAACACCAACTCGCCCGCCTCGGTCACTGGCCTCATAATCTCAACGCGAAAAACGCAATCTATTTCAACTTCACCGGAGCGGACAAAGTGGGATCATCCCATGTCTATTTCGAGGGGAAACCGCTGGAGAATCCCGTCGTCAAACAGGTATTCACCGACCTCTTCAGTTGCCGGGCCGCGGAGCAGGGATTGGAATTCAACTCGGCGACGGGAGCATTTCAGGTGGAGTGA
>CAZLXE010000299.1:0-2014 GCA_964563005.1 uncultured Isosphaeraceae bacterium | reverse complement strand
GTGGAAAACTCGGGGCAGATCAGGCGATCGATGCCCAGATGGTGGCAGTATTCTTCGCCCTGCTTTTCAAAGAAGGCCCGGTGGTGAACTCGGGCAATGGACTTTTTCGCCCCCACACTTTTGGCGATAGAAGCAGAAAGGAGATTGATCTCGTCCCGATCCGTGGCCGCGATCACCACATCCGCCTTTTCCGCTCCGGCCGACCGGAGAATGTTCGCCGCCGCTCCGTTCCCCACGAGGGTGGCGATATCCAGCGTGTCTTCGATCGAGCGGAGCCGTTCCGCGTCGGTGTCAATGAGCGTCACGGCATGATTGGCCTTGGCCAATTCCTCCGCCGCGTGATAGCCCACTTCGCCAGCGCCACAGATAATGATGTTCATAAGAGGAATCCGGAGGGAAGGGAGAAAAAGGAGGGTATGGGGAGGGAAAACCGTGATGATAGGAACTTGAAGGGATAATTCCCACTCTCAATAGATTTGAGAATCAGAGGGATCGCATGACCTTGGGGTAAATTTACCCCCGAATCATCCCCGGGATCTCCGCATCCGCATCCGGGTGCAGGCGCCGAGCCAGTGAACAGTCGAAGGATGGTTTCAATGACCCCGCCCCATCCCGATCCATCAGAAAACGCACCACCGCCAGCGCCACCTCCGCCGGGGGATCGCCGCCTGATGGTGACCACAAATTATAGTCCGCCCAGGAGAGGGTGAGCACAATCTGCTGCTCGCCCACGGCAATGAGAAACTCCCAACCCGGCCCGGTCGCGGAGGTTTCGGTTTCGGAAATAATCGTGAAAGGAGGCATGGATGGTGGGGGAGCGGTCAACAATCAGCATTGTTAAAGATCGAAGTTTTCTTTCCGGGGTCTTTATTCCGGGGTCTTTATTCCGGGGGTAGGGTATCATGGTTGATTCGCCTGCAACCGGATGCCCCCTCAGTTCAATAATCAGGGCAATTGATTCATCTCTGTTCATCAGAGGATAAATCCAAACCCGCCTCATGACCTTTTTCCTCGAAATTATCCATCTCGGCTTCGGAAACCTCCGCCGCCACGCCCTGCGCTCCCTCCTCACCTCGCTCGGCATCATCATCGGCGTGGCAGCGGTCATCATGATGGTTGCCATCGGCGAAGGCAATAAACAGGCCGCCCTCCGGGAAATCAACGCCCTCGGCGCCACCAACATCATCGTCCGCTCCCAGAAACCGCCCGAAGCGTCGAACATGGGTTCGGAGGAGCGATCATTTGTCGTGAAATACGGCATCACCTTCGCCGATCTGCGCCGGTTGGAAAATTCGGGGCTGGATGTCGAACACATTGTCCCTTTGAAGCAGATCGGCTCGGAAGTGTTATACCGGGCCCAGCGCACCATCAGCCAGTGCTTCGGCACCACTCCCGAACTCCTTTCCGTGGCGAAACTTCAAGTGGCTCGGGGACGCTACCTGACCCAGCAGGACATGGATCAACGGGCCAAAGTGTGCGTGATCGGCGATGAAGTCGCCAAACAGTTCTTCAAACTCACCGATCCCCTCGGCGAAAAACTCCGCATCGACGACCGCATCTTCACCATCGTGGGCATTCTCAGACCCGTCGGACTGGCCGGGGGGGCGGGCAGCGCCCTCGTGGGTCGCGATCTCAATAAGGATGTCCACCTCCCACTCTCCACCGCGAAACTGGAATTCGGCGACACCGTCATCCGGCGACAATCGGGAAACTTTTCCGGCGAAGAAGTCGAGTTACAGGAAATCTACCTGATGACCCCCTCCACCGAATCCGTCATCCCCATTTCCGCCCGGGTGAAGCGCCTGGTGGACTGGGGACACAAACGAATGTCGGATGTTGAGTTGATCGTTCCCTGGGAATTGCTCGAGAACGCCCGCCGCACCCAGTTGATCTGGGATCTCGTCCTCACCTTCATCGCCGCCCTCAGTCTCCTCGTGGGGGGCATTGGGGTGATGAACATCATGCTCGCCACCGTCACCGAACGAACCCGGGAAATCGGCATCCGCCGCGCCCT
>CAZLXE010000298.1:0-2020 GCA_964563005.1 uncultured Isosphaeraceae bacterium | reverse complement strand
GAAACCGAAGCGACCGTCAACCGGGCCAGCATCTGCCGGGCATCGTCAATCGCCTGCTCCAATGCCGTTTTCCCCGTAACCGACTGCACCGGATCAACCCGCCCCAATTCGCGCATCCGTTCGATGCTCGACTCGCGCCGCGCTTCCAGCCGCTCCAACAGAGCCACCAACTGCATTCGAATATCTTGAGATTCCTTCATAACCTGTCCATCATCGGCACAATAACCATAATTATCTTGAATCCGGGGGAATTCCCGGGGAATTGAATCGCTCCCTCTCCTGAATCATCAAAACATCCTATGTCATTGATATTACGGAAACAGGCCGTATTATTTCACCAAATCCTTAAGATGCAAGTTGCTGCGGCACTTTTTGCGCAGAAAATGCGGGCAGATTGTTGATATGCACCGAAATACGGCCATTTTCCACCATTCCCTCGCCTTTTGCCCACTCCAGAATATATGGCGCAAGTTCCTCTCCCCCAGGCCTTTGCGTCACCGATAACCCTCTCAGCATCGCCTCCACATATCGGACCTCCGGCGACGGGACCAGCCAGATATTGATGTCCGCATGCCGCGTCGGACGCATCGCTTCCGCATCAAACGCCAGTTCCTCAAACAATTTCTCCCCCGGCCGAATCCCTGAAAAAACGATCTCCACCGATCCGGCCTCGTTCGCGACTTCCCCCTCGGCCATTCGCGCCACCAGCCCATGCAGCCGGATATACCGCTCCGCCACTTCCACAATCTTCACCGGCTCACCCATATCCAGCAAAAACACCTCCCCCGGCTGATCCCGTGAATCCGGAACCACCAGCGATGCCGATTGAATCACCAGCGCCGCCGCCTCCGGAATGGTCATGAAATACCGCGTCATCCTCGGGTCTGTAACCGTCAGCGGCCCGCCCGCCGCCAGTTGCTGCTTCCAGATTTCCAGCACCGATCCCGAAGACCCCAGCACATTCCCGAACCGCACCATGGAAAACGCCGTGGCCGACTTCCCGTTCAGATGTTGCACATAAAGTTCCGCCAGCCGCTTCGTCGCCCCCATCACCGACACCGGATTCACGGCTTTGTCCGTAGAGATCATCACAAACCGTTCCACCCCCGTCGCATCCGCCGCATCCGCCACCGATTTTGTGCCGAACAGGTTGTTGTCCACCGCCGCCCCGGGGTGATCCTCCATCATCGGCACATGCTTGTGGGCCGCCGCGTGAAACACTACCTGCGGCCGCAAATCCCGGAACCAGGCCTCGGTTTGCTCCCGCTCCACAATGTCATGCAGCAACGCCTTGCGGGATAATGCCGGGGCCAGCCGGGCGATCTGACGATCGATTTCAAACAGAGCATTCTCCGACCGCTCCACCAGCACCAGTTGTTCCGGCCCATAGTGAGCCACAATCCGCGACAACTCGCTCCCGATCGAACCCCCGGCACCCGTAATCAACACCCGCTTGCCTTCAATCACCCGCCGCATCGCCTCCGGATTGATCTCCCGGGGCGGCCGATCCAGCAGGGCGTTCAGATCAATCTCATATTCCGTCCGCGGCCCCACCCCCGCCAGTTGATCCTCCAACGGCGGCAGATACCGATCCGTCACCCCCAATTTCCGCAGCCGCGTCCGCACCTGCGTAATCAAGTCCGCCATCACCCCCGGCAGCGAAACCAGAGCCAGATCCGGCTGTAACCGAGCCACCATAGATTCCAGGTAGGGTGGATCCGCCACGGCAGACCCACCATCTCCCCCGCAATTTTCTTCCACCTCACCCTTCTCATGCACCACCCACCCCAAAACCTCCGGCGGCTCCTCCATGAGCGCCAACATCCCCTCCACCCGACGGCAGGTCGAAGCCAACCCAATAATAATGCAAGTCTGTCCCATGAGATTCCGTACCCCGATTATCGGCCGAATCCGGGGTGGGTATCAGTTAAGAATAGTGCCGGGCCCCTTTTTACTACTGTAAATCATTCCTTTTTTTCCACCGCTCCACAAAGGCCGCATACTGCTCCGGCGTATCGAT
>CAZLXE010000297.1:0-2029 GCA_964563005.1 uncultured Isosphaeraceae bacterium | reverse complement strand
CTGAACACAGAGAACTGACACCAATTCTGGATTAAGGGGACGCTCCTTGATAGAGGTCATCATCACTGACAAGAGGACTTGTCAGTGCCACACGATGGGCGTACTTTGTAGAATCCGGAGAATCCCTCTGGTGGTCCGACCAATTTTATGCTCTGGTCAATCGTCTTCGTACTCGTTTTCCATGCCCTTTTCGATGTTTTGGAGGATGTCGAGGAGATCCGGAGGGAGGGTATTGCGTACTTCATTGTCGATCAGGCCGACGCTCAGCAGGTCGGCGATGTGGACGCGGTCGATGTCTCGATGGGAAGTGAGTTTCATGCGGGTCAGGGCTTTGATGGTCAGCACCCGATAGCCCAGAGGATCCCGTTCTGTTTCATCCACGGAGGGAGCGGGGCAAAGGTAGGAAGGGCGGACGGGTTCTCCGGCCCAGACGAGATGAACGCCGGTTTTGCGGTTGGGTTCTTCGGGATCGACAAACAGAACCAGTCGTCTCAGGTCTTCCTTCAAAAAGCCGAGTTGATGGAAGACCTGCGAGACTCGGTCGAGATCGCTTCGGTTTACCAGAAGATCGACATCCTTGGTGGTTCGAGTGGCGCCGGGATCAATCCGGGATACCCAGGCGGCTACGGCATTGCCGCCTACGACGGCATAGGGGATATCTTCGCTGTCCAATGCCGCGGTGACACGGAGGAGGCGTTGTTCAACTCTTTCCATGGACATGACGAAATCTCGGTAGGAGGTTGTTATCACGGGGGTATTGTATCTACCAGACGGCGGGGTTCCAGAGGTAGTAGAAGCCGGATTGGGGGGTGGTGGGGGGGAGGGTGAGGTTGAATTGGAGGGTGGAGGATGTGCCTGCGATGGGGGTTTGGGCGGTGGCGTAGGGGCTGCCGACATGGTTCTGGGGGCGGTGGTATTTGACGAGTCGGGCGGCGGTGAGGTTGGCGCGATCGCGGGCGAGGGCGAAGGCGTCGCGGAGGGTGCCGGTTTGGTCGATGAGGCCGATTTCAGCGGCGTGGCGACCGGTGACGACTCGGCCATCGGTGACCTGGTCGATGACGGCGGGGGCGAGATTGGGGCGGCTTTCGAGGACGATGGATTTGAAGTTGCCGTAGAACTCATCGACGAGTCCCTGGAGTAGGGCGCGGTGGGCTTCGGGCATCGGTTCGAAGGGGGAGCCCATGGATTTGTTGGGGCCGGAGGTGATGGCGTCGGCGCGGATGCCGATCATGCGCATGCCGTCGGCGAAGTTGATGGTCTGGATGATGACGCCGATGGAGCCGGTGACGGTGGTGGGGTGGGCGATGATGGCATCGGCGGAGCAGGCGAGGTAGAAGGCGCCGGAGGCGGCGACATCGCTCATGAAGGCGATGACGGGTTTGTGAGTGGTTTGTTTGAAGTGGAGGACTTCGCGGTAGAGAACATCGGTGGCGGTGACGGCTCCGCCGGGCGAGTTGAGGCGGATGATGATGGCTTTGACTTTCTGGTCATCGGCGGCTTTCTGGAGGGATTCGATGAAGCGGCTGACCATGTTTTCGCCCTTGACGAGGAGGCCGGGCTTGCGGGCGTCGAGGATCATGCCGGTGACATCGATCAACGCCACCTTTGGCGCTCTCGTCTCTCTGGTTCCGGGGGCGGTGAGGACTATGGTTTCCTGGAGTTTGTCATCGGCGGGGACGAAATCGACTTTCATGCGCACGCCGGCACAACTGGTGAGGGTGGTGAGGAGGAGGAGGGGGAGGAAATGAGGGAGTTGCATGGAGGGAAGTATCGGCGGAGCGGGGGGATGAGGTGGAATGTGGTACAACTTGCGGGTATGAGCGATTCGCATGGGCATATTCCGGTGTTGCTGGAGGAGACGATGGCAATTCTTGCGCCTCAGCCGGGCGAGGTTTGCGTGGATTGCACGGTGGGTCGGGGGGGGCATGCGGCGGCGTTGGCGGCAGGGGGGGGGTGTTGATGTGGTGGGATCGGGTTCGATTTTGATGCTAGAAATTATTAATACGCACAGAATCAGCATATAAGAGGA
>CAZLXE010000296.1:0-2034 GCA_964563005.1 uncultured Isosphaeraceae bacterium | reverse complement strand
GGGAAACCGGGGAGAAAATGCTTGCCTTTGGGTGAAATCTGTGGACAATGGTTCCTATGAACTGGGGGGTTCGCAGTTGGCATGTCTTTTTGTCTGTTCACGGGTTTTTATGCTTCGATTCGCCGTTTATGATGATTGTGGTCCCGCGCGGGACTGGCCGTTGGTTCAGGCGCATCTGGTGGGTCGGGATGAGGGACCCGTGCGGGGGAGCGTGAAGTTTGTGGAGGGGGTGATTGAGGGTCGGCGCCGGGGGTCACAGACGAAGCGAGAGGCGACGGGGTTGTGTTTGATGCATGAGGTGGGGAAGTTGGGGACGATGATGTTGCCGACTTGTTTGTTGCCGGGACGGGAGAAGCCGTATCTGCTTTCGTTGGAACTGGCCCGGCATCGGATCAAGTTGTTTCTGGCGAAGAGTGAAGATTGGCAGATGTTTGATCTGGATGAAGAGCATCCCGCCATGCGGCGGTGGGATGAGGCGCGTTCGTTGTTTACGAAGGCGTGGACCTGTCCCGATGTTCTGCAGGCGGATCAGTGGGCAAGGCGGTCGTTGCAAAGGGGATTGGAGGCGACGGATCGGTTGGCGTTGGCGCATGCGGACATTCTGCTGCATCGGCGATTTGCCCGGAAGGCGGCGTCATCATCCACTTTAGGGGTTCGGGTGTGGCCGGAGCGGGAGGTGAAGCCGTTGCGGCCGATTCTCAAGAAGGAATTTGATGTGCTCACCATTCCCCTGAACTGGCGACACCTGGAGGTGCAGGAAGGGAAATATAACTGGGAGCCGCTCGACCGCTGGATGGAGTGGGCAAAGAAGGAGGGGAAGCCGGTGGTGGCGGGGCCGCTGATTGATTTTTCTCGGCGGGCGATTCCGAAGTGGATGTATGTGTGGCAGCACGATTACGATACCTGCCGGGATTTGTTGTACGACCATCTGGAGCGGGTGGTGCATCGATATGCGGGGGCGGTGGGGATGTGGAATCTGTGTTCGGGACTGAATCTCAATCGCAATTTTGTGTTTAAGACTGAGCAGATGCTGGATCTCACGCGGATGGCTTTGTTGCTGGTGAAGCAAACGCATCGGGGGGCGCGGACGATGATCGAGATCGCGCGGCCGTTCGGGGAGCATTGTGCGGGGAAGGATGGGGCGCTGCATCCGCTGGTGTTTCTGGATCGGGTGGTGCAGGGGGGGATTCATGTGGATGCGTATGGGGTGAAACTGCTGTTCGGGAATCGGCACATCGGGATGGGGTATCGGGATCTGATGCAGTTGAGCGGGGTGCTGGATCGGTATTTTCCTTTTGAGAAGCCGATTCTGGTTTCGGCGCTGGGGGTTCCGGGGGGGCCGGGGGAGAAGTATGTGGAAAAAGAGGATGCGGGTGGGAATCTGGGGGCTCTTGGGGGAGGGCCGGAGAAAGGTTGGGATGAGGAGCGGCAGGCGAAGTGGTTGGCAAGGATGTTTGCCATCTGTCTGTCGAAGCCATTTGTGGAATCGGTTTTCTGGGGTGATTTGTACGATCATGCGAACGCCGAATTGCCCGGCGGGGGATTGGTGAATGAACGGGGCCAGGCAAGGATGGCGCTACAGAAAATAATCTCGCTCCGCCGCCAGTTTCGCAAACCGCTGGGCGACCGCAAACAACCCACCCCCGGAAGCCCGATCCCCGGAAGCCCGATCCCCGGAAGCCCGATCCCCGGCAGCCCGACCTCCGGAAGCCCGACCCCCGGAAGCCCGACCCCCGGAAACGAAACCCCCGGCAGCCCCACCCCTACCCCGGCGACGCCTGCCTCAGATTGATGACGCAGAGCACGCCTATCCCCGGTTTGCGGCTGGTGATTCTGTTGATCGCCGTGGGTCTGGGGGTTGTATTGTGGCAACTGGCTTTCAAGCCGATTTTTCAACCGGTGGGAGCGAATGCGGATATGGCAGAGCGGGACTGGCCGGACATGCGGCTCGATCTCAACCGGGCAACGGCGGCCGAGTTGACGCTGCTGCCGGGAATCGGGCCCAAAATGGCGATGAGTATGGTGGAGGATCGG
>CAZLXE010000295.1:0-2059 GCA_964563005.1 uncultured Isosphaeraceae bacterium | reverse complement strand
CCACCATCAAACACCCCAACCCCGTCGTCACAATAGGATGCCGACCCATCCACCGCCCCACCCGCTGCCACCCCGAAGGCGGCCGCGCCGAAATCGGCTCTCCCCTCAAAACCCGCTTCACATCCGCCGCCAGCCCGCCCGCCGACTGATACCGCTTCCCCTTTTCCTTCGCCAGCGCCGTCCGCACAATCACCTCCAAATCCCGCCGCATCCGTCCCTTCAGCCCAATTCCAACCCGGCTTTCCCCGCCCCGTTCATCGCCCACCGATTCCCCCCCGTCCCTACTTCCGGGGGTCCCCAATCCCGGCGGCTCCTCTTCCTGAATAATCTTCGCCGCCCCCAGAATCGTCGTCCCCGAAACATCATACGGCGGCCGCCCCGCCATCAACTCATACAAAACCAACCCCAGCGAATAAACATCCGTCAGCGAATCAATCTGCCGCGGATCACCATCGCACTGTTCCGGACTCATATATTGCAGCGTCCCCATCAACTGCCCCATATCCGTCTGCATCGTCGTCACCGCCAGATCCGCATCCGTCGCCCGCGCAATCCCGAAATCAATAACCTTCGGCTGCGGCAATTCCCCACCATCATCTCCATCCCCCACCAGAATATTCTCCGGCTTCAAATCACGATGTATCACCCCCTTCTGATGACCATGATGCACCGCCTCACACACCCGGCAAAACAACTCCAACCGCTCCCGAACCTCCAAACCCTTCTCCGCCGCATAATCCGTAATCGAACGCGCCCCCGCCACCAACTCCATTACAAAATACGGCACCCCACCGCCCCCATCATCATGAATCCCCGCCTCAAAAACCTGCGCAATGCCCGGATGCTGCAGATGCCCCAGAATCTCCGATTCAATCTCAAACCGCACCCGAATATCCCGCGCCTTCTTGTGTCGATCACCCGAACCCGCCCCCCAGCCCGCCGAGGAAAACGCCAACCCCCGCCGCAAAACCTTAATCGCCACCCGCCGATGAGGATGCTCCTGCTCTCCCTCATAAACCGTCCCCATTCCCCCCTCTGCAATCATCCCCACAACCCGGCAACCCCCGATTTCCCCCGGCAAATCCTCACCCGCCTTCAATTTCTCATTTTCCGCTTCCCCTCTGGGCGCACCCTCATTCCCGCCGTCCTCATCACTTTCAAACAGCGCGCCTGCCAACTTTCCCGCCTGGCTGGGGGTCAATTTGGTCATTCCACTTGAATATACGACAAAAAGATCATCATCTGGCATGAATTCCGCTACAATTTCATAAAATCTCTCCACCAAGGAGGATGCGCCCATGGATTCAGGCCTCACCAGCAGCAGATTCAACACCACCAACTGGACCCTCATCGCCGGGGCCAGCGGCAATCGCGATGACCTCGAAGAACTCCTCCGCCGCTACTGGTCGCCCGTTTACGCCTGGCTGAGAAGGCAAGGCCACCAGGAAGCCGATGCCGCCGATCTCACCCAGGGTTTTCTGGGCAAAATCGTTGAAGATCACAAACTCATCGACGGGGCCGACCAGACCCGCGGCCGATTTCGCGCCTACCTCTTAACCGCCCTCCGCAGATTCGTCATCGACCGCAATCGCACCCAAGGCGGCCGCCCCGATTCATCCCGCCCTTCCTTCATTCCCACCGATCCCGATCTCCTGAAGCAGGCCTCCCCCTCCGAAATTGACGATCCCGACCAGGCCTTCAACCGCCAATGGGCCACGGCAGTCCTCGAAGAAACAGTCCGCCGCGTAAAGGAAGATTGCCAGTCCAAAGGCCAGAATCGCCAGTGGCAGGCCTTCGACGAAAGAGTGCTGCGCCAAATCGTGTACGGCAACAACTCCACCCCGATCAATTCCATGATCGAAACCCTGAACGCCCACGATCGCCAGGATGTCTACTCGATGATCCACACCATCAAAAGAAAACTCATCCGTACCATGCGCGAAGTAGTCGCCGAAACCGTAAAGCAACCCGAAGACATCGAAACCGAATTAAAAAACCTGCGCCAATTCCTGAACCAATAACCCCCTCTCCCTTCAAGGGAGAGGGCTGGGGTGAGGGT
>CAZLXE010000294.1:0-2087 GCA_964563005.1 uncultured Isosphaeraceae bacterium | reverse complement strand
CAGTTCAATGTGGAGCGCCCAAGCACGTCCTCACACGGGAGCCATGGGCCGCGGGGCCAGCAGTCCCAGGTTGACGAATGGCACTTTCAAGGGAAATACGGGCGGAACATTGGCGGGGGGGCTGGGGGTTTGGGGGGGCGGTCATCCGATGCTTACGAATTGCACATTCGTGGGGAATATTGCAAAGTACGGGGGGGGTGCGATCTACAGTTCATCCTTTAATCAGCAGGTGACCGCAACGAATTGTATATTCTGGGACAACGGCCCGGATGAAATTACCCACTCCGGGAATAGTACAATTGAAGTTTCCTTCAGCGTTGTGCCATTCGGTCTTTATTTCGACTTTACTGACGGAGGGGGAAATATCAGTGTCAATCCGGCGTTTGTGGATGCGAATGGGAGTGACAATATTCCCGGCACCCTCGATGACGATTTGAGGTTGCAGCGGTTTTCGCCGTGTGTTGATGCGGGAGATAATGGTGCAGTCGGATTGGAAAATATCATGACTGATGGAGAGGGAAATCCCCGGTTCATCGATGATGCCGGGGCCGTGGATTCGGGCAACGGGAAAGGTTCGATTGTGGATATAGGGGCGTTGGAACGGCAAACTGATTCCATTCAGGTTACTTTCAGGGTTCCTGAATTTTACTCTACGATTCAGGGGGCAATTTTCGCTTCGGCTCTGAACGGCGATGAGATTGTGGTGGCGCCGGGAATCTATCATGAGGTGATTAACTATGAGGGGAAGGCGGTTCACCTGCGCAGCGAGAGTGGTAATCCTGTGGACACGATTCTGGATGGGACGGGATTAAATGACAGTGTAGTATTGTGCATCAATGGAGAAGGAGCGGGGACGATTCTGGAGGGTATTACTATTACGGGAGGGGTGGGGCACATGTCTTTTTCCAGTCGATTCGGCGGCGGCATATACAGTTTGCTCAGCAGCCCGACGGTTATAAATTGTATAATCCGCGGAAACACGGCCCACAAAGGCGGGGGAATGGCGAATAAGGGTGAGTGGCCGGGCAACGGGAAATTCAGCAAGCCAACGGTGGTTAACTGTATCTTCAAGGAAAACTCCGCGACGAACTGGGGAGGGGGGATATACAATTTCAACCGGAGCAACCCATCCCTGATTAATTGTACATTCAGCGGAAATGCGGCGCATGTGGGGGCAGGAGTGTTCAACGAAAATTCCAGCAGCCCGAAGGTCATCAATTGCACCTTCCACGGAAATACGGCCGGACTCAGTACTGGAGGGATGTTCAACTTCAATTCCTGTGATCCGGTCATCAAGAATTGCATCTTGCGGAGTAACCCACCGGAGGAGATATTCAATCAAGCAAGCACTCCTCTGGTTCTTTACAGCAATGTGCAAGGTGGCCTGGGGACAGGATCGTTGGATGGTGGTGGGAACATTGATGCCGATCCACTTTTCGTGGATGCTCTCGGCCCGGATAATATTCCGGGTACGGCGGATGATGATTTGCGTCTTCAGGCGGGTTCACCGTGTATTGATGCGGGGATTAATAATGGAGTGATTGGTGATCTGGTTGATTTAAATGCTGATGGCTGCATTCTCGAGCGCATCCCACTTGATTTTGATGGGAATCCCCGATTTATGGACGATCCGGCTACGGCAAACACCGGCTGCGGCGTGCCTATCCTCGGGGTTGCCGCGGTTGTGGATATGGGAGCGTTTGAGTTTTTTGGTACCCCTGCCCCGAAGATTCTGGTGGGAGACACGAACGGCAATGGGCTTATCAATATTGACGACCTGGTGGATGTTTTGAATGCCTTCGGGTTCGATTCGGGATGCAGTGGTGCGGATGTTCATGGGGACGGGGCGGTGGGGATGATGGACCTGCTGGCCGTGCTGGATGGGTTTGGGGGTTGTCCGTGAAATGTTGAGGGTGGGCAGCACCCCACCTTCGGGCACGATCATGGAGCAGGGGAGAGCCGTACGGCGCGGCTGCGGCGGTTGTCGGGATTGGGAGTGATGGTGATTTCGCCTTCCTGGATGAGGGCGGCGAGGGCTTTGCGGGTGGCGACCCGGGTGGCGGCGCAGAGGCGGGCGAGGGCGGATT
>CAZLXE010000293.1:0-2116 GCA_964563005.1 uncultured Isosphaeraceae bacterium | reverse complement strand
CCACCCCCGGAAATTCCCCCGGAGACCCCCCCGCTTCCCTCGATTATGCCGAGGTCGGAAATGGCCTGGGCGGTTTCGGCGGCGGCTCCGATGCGGTCGATATCCAGCCCCAGTTGCACCGGCCATACGATGCGGGAGCATTTCAATTGGGCGGCGGCGATGAGGGCCTGAAGGAGCAAGGTGGACCACTCCAGACCCTCCGGTAATTTGGAATTGGCGCCGGGGATGGCTGTTTCCTGACCTCGGGCGATGATGAGGCGTTTTGGTTTGAGGATATCCCGGTGAAGATGGACGGCTTCGAGGATTCGGGGGGGGCGGTCGGTTTCCCCGGCCGGGGGAAGGACATGCCAGAGGACCAGCCGCTCGGGGTGGGTCTCGAGGAGGGCGGCAACGAGGGAAGGGAGGTCGCCGGAGTCGATGAGTAAGGTGTGGGGCTGGGCCATCTGGTGCCGAAGTCGTCTTACAATCTATGAAGCGGGTTTGCGGTGCGTATGCCGTGGACTTGTGGTTTGAGCAGTGTAGCCGAGTGTTGTTGAATGATCCCGATGATTTTAACTGCCGCCGCCGGATATGCCCCCGGAATTGCCCCCGGATTTACTCCGCTTGATTGGAGCATTGTGGTGGCGTATCTGGGGGTGGTGGTGGGGATCGGGATTCTGGCGGGACGGAAGAAGGGGCAAGACGGCGGAGAGGGAATGCTGGCGGGGCGACGAATGCCGATGTGGGCGGTGGCTATTTCGGTGCTGGCGACGAGTCAGTCGGCGGCGACCTTTGTGGGTGGACCGCAGCAGGCGTATGCGGGAAATCTGACTTATCTGGCGGCGAATCTGGGGGCGCTGGTGGCGGTGGTGATCGTGGCGCTCTGGTTTATTCCGGCGTACTACCGGTGCGGGGTGACGAGTGTGTATGAGGTCATTGGCAATTCGTGCGGGCCGGTGGCGCAACGGATGGCGAGCGGGATGTTTCTGGTGGGGCGGGTGTTTGCGAGCGGGGCGCGGCTTTATATTGTGGCTCTGCCGTTTGCGCTGATTGCGTTCGGGGATACTACGCCGGGGATCATGGTGGGGTCGATTGCGATCATCGCGGTGATAGCGACGGGTTATACTTTGATGGGAGGGATTCGGGCGGTGATCTGGACGGATGTTCTGCAGGCGGTGGTGTATGTGGCAGCGGTGGGCGGAGCGCTTTGGTTTCTGTGGCACAGGATTCCGGTTGGGGTGGAGGAGATGGTGACGACATTGCGGGAGGCGGAAGGGGGCGACAAACTGCGGTGGCTGGATGCGGGAGGGGAAGGGTCTTCGTTCTGGACCCGGCCTTATTCCATCTGGGGCATCCTGACGGGCATGGTGTTATTTAATATGGCGGCCTATGGCACGGATCAGGATCTGACGCAGCGGATGCTCACCTGCCGTTCGCCGGGGAAAGGAAGCGGTTCGGTGATTCTGGCGACCCTGATCGGATGGCCGGTGGTAGGCGTGTTTCTGCTGATGGGGTTGCTGCTGTTCGTGTTTTATCAACCCCCGGAAATAATGGGAGACGCGGCTTCGGGGTATGCCCCGCCCGATTCGCGCCGGATTTTTCTCCATTTTATTCTGCAGGAGATTCCCACCGGGTTGAAGGGATTGATGCTGGCGGGGCTGTTTGCGGCGGCGATGAGCAGTATGGATTCTGCGCTCAATGCGATGGCGACGGCGACGGTGACTGATTTCTGGAGGCCGTGGCGGAGGAGTCGGGGCGGTGATGAGGGGTCTGAAACCAGAGTGTTGCGGGTGGCTTCGATCTGCTGGGCGGGGGGTATTGCGGGCTTTGCATCATTCTGCGTATTCTGGCAGCAGGGAAGCGGACAGACCCTGATTGATTTTGCGCTGGGGGTGATGGTGTTTGCGTATGCGGGGTTGCTGGGGGTTTTTATGACGATTTTGTTTACGAAGCGGGGGAATGTGCGTTCGGTGGGGGCGGCGCTGGGGGTGGGTTTTCTGGCGGTGCTCTGTTTTCGAATTTATGGCTGGTCCAGATTAAATCACTCCGACTGGCCACAATTGATGGCGTTTCCGTGGCAGATGGTGGTGGCGACGGGGTTGAGTTTCGGGGTGTGTTTGATGGGGAGGCGGAAAGA
>CAZLXE010000292.1:0-2128 GCA_964563005.1 uncultured Isosphaeraceae bacterium | reverse complement strand
CCAAAGACCAGAACAGCCAAACCCTTGGTAAAGGTTGAAACCACTCCGGTCAAGAAGGATGCCGTTTCCATTCTCATGCGGGAAATGGGCCTCATGCTCGAAGAGATTCAAGCCCTGCGGAAGGAATTGGCGGCGACGCGGCTGCAAGGTCAGGACATGCGTCGGGAACTCGATGAACTCCGTCTTTTTATGGAAGATCATCACGAATACGGCGATGATTTCGAGCAGTATCAGGCCATCAAAAGCATTCGGGAAGCGGAGTCAAAACAACGGCTGGTGGTGGAAGCGCAGAAGCGGCGGGCGGCGGAAAAGGATGAGCGAATCGCCAAAAGAAAGGCATTTCAGGCCGCGAGGGCCGCGGAGCAGGCCAGTAAAAATGCCGCCAAACGATATACCAAGGGGGGCTTTAGCCCGCTTGGTCTTGAAGTGTATGGCAGCAAAATGGCCTACGCCTACCAGCCCGTTGACTCCACACAAAGGCCGGTTGATTACGGCTATCCGTTCGTAGATTTTCTCCAACTCTATCCCAGCACTGACATCGATTATGCCCACATGACCATTTCCGGGTCGGTGCTCAATGCGGCGGATGCCCTGAGAAATCTCGGGGTGGCGATTACATTTTTTGATGAATACGGCAATCAGGTGGGACACGAAATCGTGCAGGTGAAAAATGCCCGCCCGGATGTGCCCTACCCGTTCACCTCAACCATCGACATGGCGCTTGACCGCCCGTTTTCCAGCACCAGTATTTATGTGCTGTATGCGGATGAGGTGGCAGAAGAGTAAACCCCCGGTTCCCCCCCGGTTCCCCCGGTTCCCCAGGTTGCGTTTTCTGCGGGGTCGGGGAGGATAGGGGGATGAAAGTCTGGATTGATGGCGAACTGTTCGAGGAAGATGAGGCGGGGATCTCGGTGTTCGATGCCGCGGCTCTGCATGGGGTGGCGTTGGTGGAGACGATGAAGGCCCGGAATCAGAAGGTGTTTCGGCTGGAACGGCATATCGAGCGGGTCTGTCGGGCGGGGATGGAGTGCAACCTGGTGACGCAGATGTCGGCCGACCCCCTGCGGCATGGCTCGGCGGCGGTGCTGGAAGAGCATGGCATGAGCGAGGCGACGGTGCGGGTGTTGATCACGGGGGGGGAGATCAATCTGTTTGACCGGGCGGGGACGAAGTCGAAGAAGGAAGACCCGTGGGGCACCGCGAGCCGGTCGCATCATCCTGCCGTGATCGTGACGGCCAAGCCCGCAAAAAAATATCCCGAGCGTTATTTCGAGAAGGGGATCAAGGCGAAGACGACGGTGTGGAAGTTGAATCCGCACGATCCTTTGTCGGGGTATAAGACGATGCAGTACTGGATGCGGATTCATGTTTTTCAGGAGGCGAAGCGGAGCAAATTTGATGACATCATCTGGTGCGATACCAATCATCACCTGTGCGGGGGGACTACGAGCAATGTGTTTCTGGTCATTGATGGCGAGTTGCATACGCCGATTGCCCAGGGGGATGAATATCCGGAGAACAAGCGGATCTGTGTGGTGCCGGGGATTACGCGGGAGTGTGTGCTGGAACTGGCGGAACAAAAGGGGATTCCGGTGCGGAAGCGGACGATGACCATGACGGACGCAAGAAAGGCGGATGAGGTGTTTCTCACGAATTCGGGATTCGGGGTTTTGCCGGTGACCACATTGGGATCGAAGAAGATCGCGGAGGGCAAGGTCGGGGAAGTGACGATGCAATTGCGCGAGGCCTGGCTGAATGCAGTCGCCAAAGAAACCGGACCCTCAGCGGATGACAAGGGGCCGCCGAAGTTGCGGTTGGTGAAGTAGGGGGGAGTTTTAAGTTTTCAGGCGGGCGAGACGCCCGTCCTACTGCGGCGGTTCGCGCCGAATGATCGTCACATTCTCGCGGCCGTTCTGAACAGGCATCAAACCTTTGAGTTTCAGGATCATCAGGTGGCCAAGGGCGAGGGTGCCGAAGACGACGGTGGCCGTGAGGAGGGCGAAAAGGAAGAGGAGCATCAAGGGGAGGCCGATTACGAGCAGGAAGGTGAACAGGGCGAGGCGGGTGATCCAACTCGGCTGGGCGGCGGCTACTTGATAGGCCCGGGCGGCTCGTTGGAAGCCGGGGT
>CAZLXE010000291.1:0-2138 GCA_964563005.1 uncultured Isosphaeraceae bacterium | reverse complement strand
CCTTCCCTCCCCCAATCGCCCCCCGCACCCAGTGTCCCTGTTCATATGAAAATCGCCGCAACGCCAATCGCTGTTTATTACACGGGCCGTGTCCCCGAATCACCTTGAAGAACTCTTCCCAGTCCGGCTCTGAGAATTCCCAATTGCCGGTGGCTTCGTTCAGCCGCAGTTTTTCATCCGGTTTTTTCTCCACCACCAGCCCTTCCTCGTTCTTCTTCACCACATGAATCTTCAGGCCCAGCGCCAACGCTGCCGGGGCGAACCGATTCACAAACCGTTGCCGCAGCGAATTGTTCGTTTCCGTTTTCATTCGCCATTTCATTGGGGGCAGTTGCTCCGGATTCGGTTTATCCGGCGGGCCGTGGAACATCACCGCCGGTCCCCACCAGCGGTCAAACGCCTCCTGCCCCATCGCTTTCTGCGTTTTTGTCCCCGTCATCAGCGTCAACACCAGATCCTCCCCATATTTAAAGTGGAACGCCTCTTCCATATTAATCCGTTTCATCGTCCGCACATACGGCCCATACGACCCGTCCGCCAGCGTCCCCTGATTCATGATCGCCGCCCCGTCAATCAACCACGCAATCATGCAGATGTCCGCCCAGGACGGGCAGGGATAATTGAACACATTGTGGTATTTCGTCTTCCCCATAATGAGATCACGCAGCATCGCATCCCGCGACTTCCCCAGATCCTGCGACACCCGGTAGAGCATCTGTCCGTGCCCCACTTCGTCCTGTACCTTCGCCGTCAACCCCAGTTTCCGGCGAAGCGTCGGCGCGCGGGTGATCCATTCCCCCTCCGGCAACGCTCCCACGATTTCACTGTTCGCATGATGCTCGGCCATTTTCAGCATGCCCATGCGATACGCCTCGGGCATCCAGTCATCGCGCTCGATCAACTCGCGATTGGCCACCCGTTGCTCGAACTCGGCCAGTTTGTCTGCATCTTCGGCCATGTGATGATTAACATGCAAACCGACATTGGAACTACCACTCATGATTCGCCTCCTGAATCCTCGCGCTCGAGGATGGTTGCTGCGCCCTGTCCGACGCCTATGCATAGTGTAGCCAGGCCGTACCGGGATTTCGAGCGAATCATCTCGTGCACCAGCGTGCAGATCATCCGCGCCCCCGTACACCCCAGCGGATGTCCCAGAGCAATCGCTCCTCCCTTGGGATTCACCTTCGCCGCGTCCACCTCCAATTCCCGCATGCACGCCACCGACTGCGCCGCAAACGCCTCGTTGAGTTCAATCACATCCATCTCATCAATCTCCAGACCGGCCCGTTGCAGCGCCTTCCGAGTCGCCGGAACCGGCCCCATCCCCATGCACGCCGGATCCACCCCTGCTGTGGCGCTCGCCCCGATGAATGCCAGCGGCTCCAACCCCAACGCCTTCGCCCGGTGTTCTTCCACAATCAGCACCGCCGCCGCCCCGTCATTGATGCCCGAACTGTTCCCCGCCGTCACCGTTCCCAACTCATCCTTCGCAAACACCGGCTTCAATTTCGCCAGTTTCTCCAGAGTTGTTCCGGGGCGGGCATGTTCATCCACCGAAACCGTCACCGGATCACCCTTCCGCTGCGGAATCTCCACCGGAACAATCTCATCATCAAACAATCCCAACTCATGAGCCGCCGCCCACTTCTGCTGGCTCCACACCGCGAATCGATCCTGATCCTCCCGCGAAATCTCATACTTCCTCGCCACATTCTCCGCCGTCTCCCCCATGCCGAACGGATGATGCATTTTTGCTAGTTTCGGATTGGTAAACCGCCACCCGATCGTCGTATCAAAGCCCCGAAAACTCCGATCATACGCCGATTCCCCCTTCGCCATCACAAACGGAGCCCGGCTCATCGACTCCACCCCGCCTGCCACAAACACCTCCCCATGCCCCGCTTCAATCATCCTCGCCGCAATGTTCACCGCCTCCAACCCCGAAGCGCACAGCCGGTTCACCGTGCACCCCGGCACGCTCTCCGGCAGCCCCGCCAATAACCCCGCCATCCGCGCCACATTCCGATTGTCCTCACCCGCCTGATTCGCCGCCCCGAAATAAACATCATCAATCGTCGCCGGATCTATCCCGGATTTGTCGATGACCGCGCGGATGACCTGCGCCGCCAGATCAT
>CAZLXE010000290.1:0-2168 GCA_964563005.1 uncultured Isosphaeraceae bacterium | reverse complement strand
TCCCACAGATAAATACCCCTACCACCACATATCTGCCACCTGTCACCTGCCACCTGTCACCTGACTCAACTCCCCCGGCAACTCCCGCCTCAAAACCGCCCCCCGCAAATCCACATCCGCCGGCGGCTGACCCATCAAAAGCGCCACCGACCGTAACCTCCCCGTCTTGATGACTTTAGCCTTAATTGGCACATCCAGCGCCGGATCATAAACCGGCCTCGGCGCCCCCCCACCCTCCGGCGACAGCAAAATATAATACTCCACATTCTTGACCAATCCCGTCCGCGGCCCCCCCGTAATATGCATCTCCCGACCCCCGGCCCCGCCCGTAAATACATCTGTAACAATGCTTTGCAATCCCGCCAGCAACCCCTCCCCCTCCCGGCCCACCCGCACCACCCGAATCGAATCATCCTCAGTTGGCACCAATCGGTTCAACTGACTCATCGCTTCATCAATCGCGGCCTCACTCGCTCGGCCCAGCGGCGTGCTCCAAAACAAGTAGGAGCCGAAACTTACGCCTCCATACAACTCGCTCGCCAACTTCCGCCCCGCCTTCGCCGTCCCAAAAACATGGTCCGCCACCACCACCCGCCCCGCATCCACATCAATCGCCTCAAACTGAATAGCCACAAGGGCTTCCCGCTTCGGCCCGAATAATCCATGCCGCGAAAGTTCATCCGCCATGTCCGCCGTATGGTGAAAATCCGTCACTTTTCCCGTTATCACATAGCGAATTCGCTCGTTCGCCGCCTTGAAGTTACGCAATTCCCGCTCTCGATCATTCAATGGTCCACTGATGATCTGCTGCACCCGCCCCGCAATCTGCCCGTCGATCCAAACATCGAATTCACCGTGGTTTAGGATCGCCTGGGCCAGCGCCCGCCCCATACCCGAACCGATGTCATCCCACGGCAACTGACCCTGCGTAGGATTCATAAAGTCCCCGATCACAATCACCCGCTTCCCCGAGGGATCACGATATACCGGCCCATCCGATCCCGCCGCCGTGGGTGGTTCGTTGTATTTCCACATCGTGGTCGAACCGCACCCTGCCGTAAATCCAGACAGGACAAATAGTAACCCGATGTAAAAAATGCACTTATGCTTTTGATTCGTGCTCACCTAACTACCATCGGCAGAGCGAAAATATCCGCATGAAAACCACACCCCTTGAATTAAACAGCCGCCAACCGAGACCGGCCGATGGGAGAGGTATACTGATCATCTTTGTCCCTCTGATCCCTTGATCCCGAGAGCAGCATGAGTTGTAAATTGAGCATAGTACTGGCGTTGTGTCTTGTTTCGGGAATGACGAATGTGTCCAGGGCACAATCCACCCAACCCTCATCCCGGCCCAATCGACCATCATCGCCAATCGTTCAACCAGCGCAAAGTATTGCAATTGAAGGAGATGTCGTAGAGCATCTCGGTCGTCCCCCGATCCTCCTGCGAGAAGGAACTTCGTTGGTTGAGGTAAAATCGCGCCTGGTCCCCGGAAAAGGCGGCGTATGGCAACTCATTACCGATACTGGTGTTACGCATGATCGTGAATATCGCCTGACCCTTCTCCCTTGCGCCCTGCTTCGTGACATGATTCGCGTGGTCGAGCAACTCCCTCCCGGCGAAGCCGTATTTGAGGTAACAGGCGAAGTCTATGTGTTCCACGGCAAAAATTATCTCCTCGTTACTCATGCCCCGCGCCTGATCGGAACCCGCCCACCCAACTATGATTCTTCATCGCAACATACTGAAAACAATGCAGATATGCCAACCACTGCTCCCGTGGATTCCGATGACGGCCTGTTTGGTCTGATGAATCAGGGTGAATCAGCCGCTGATGTTATCAGAGAATTGGAAAACGAAACGGGCGCACTGCCGGTGAACAATTCAAATCGTAACTCCAGGGTTGATAACACCTTCCAGGACGGGAAAACCATGGTGCGCAGACGGGGAAGAATCACCCGCGACGCCGGAGGGGCATGGATGTTCGTATTCGAGGCGGATGCATCAGGAATGGGTGATGAGCCCCTCGTCATTCTCCCCTGCCTGTTACTCGAGCGAATGTCCAAGTTTGCCCGCGGAACCCGGGAGGGCCAGGCCATCCTCCTGACCGGGAAAATGTACCAATACGGAGGACGCCGATATATCCTTCCCCGAGTTTTCAT
>CAZLXE010000289.1:0-2170 GCA_964563005.1 uncultured Isosphaeraceae bacterium | reverse complement strand
CATGGGGTGGATCTTCATGGGGTGGATCTTCATGGGGTGGATCTTCATGGGGTGGGTCTCGGTAAATGGATAAATCGGGGATGTCGGTCAGGGAACCTTCCCGGTAGGTTTCCCGTTGGGTAAAATCCTCATCGACCACCACCCCGGGAAGGATGGGGCTGCCCTCCTGCATGTATAACAGGGCGATGCGCTCGATGGTCGGGATGTCTGCGATACGGTAATGGTTGGCCCGCTGGATGCTTTTGATGAACAACTCAGAGGTCATTCTGCGACTCAACGCCAAAAGACTTCTGAGAAAATGGTGGCGTCCCTGGCCTTTGGTTTTAAGAACCCAATCCAGGTAGGTTGGAAGCGAGGGGTCCAGGGCACGCAATCGTGTTTCCTCCTCCCGGGTGGGTTCTTTGCGGTTGCCGGGTTGATGGGGAGGTTTGGGAAATCCCTCCGGGCTGAACTTCGCATTAGTGACCCCATCGGCCGGCAGAGGATAGTCACACAAAAATTGCCGATTTTGGTAGAGTTTCAAATGACGGGCGTATTGCAGCACATCAACCTCATCGCGACTGGTGCCGGGCACCCAGTAGAAATTGCTCTTAAAAGCCATGAAACCATACTGATCGGTCCCGCGCCTGTGAGGTCGGTAGGGAGCGGGAATATGGGAGGGCAGAGCGATGAGAAAGGCTTGTTCATGCTCGAAGGCTTTGGCGGGGATGAGCCTCGCCTTGCCCTGGGGGCGATTCTCCAGCCGCACCGTGGCCCACTCCAATGCCTGTTGGTTAAGATCCTCCAGGTTTTCAAAGGTGCGACCGGGCAGAAAGTTGGTTTCCACCGTCCAAAAACTTCGCTCTTCACCGGCTTTTCGGTTGGGGTGATTGATTTCATGGCAGAGGAATTTGAAACCATATTGCCGGGCGAAGTGCTCCATTTCCGGAGCGATCACCGCTGATTTTCCCGTGCCTCGCAATCGGGCGAGGTTCGTGTTGTCGATGACGCATTGAGCGGCGGAGTATCCCCAGAAGATCAGGGCTTCGTGAAGGAAGCACTGCATCCCGAAACGATCAAAGGCGTGGTAAAACTTCAGGTAACGTCGTTTGGAGTAGCGCAGGTAGAGGCAACTGGCGATCAACTTGTGGGTTTTGTCCCCCAATCGGACCCGGTAGAGTGTCGTGTCATGCTGCATCTCCAACCCGGGTTCATCAGGCACTTGATGACATCGCTTCCTGGGAGGCCGGGTGATGCCCAATTGGCGCAGCATCCGTGTCAATGTCGAATAACTCACTGCGATGCCTTCCTCCTCGGTGAGTTTCTCATGCATTCGGGCAATACGCCCTTGGCATTGTTTGTGAAGGGTGCGCAGCAGCTCTCGATCTATCTGCTGTTTGTCCTTGCGCTTGCCCTGAGGCATCACGCCTTGCCGGGCAATGATGG
Organism: uncultured Isosphaeraceae bacterium; assembly: GCA_964563005.1. GTDB lineage: Bacteria > Planctomycetota > Phycisphaerae > Phycisphaerales > SM1A02 > CAZLXE01. Next base: position 745 of record CAZLXE010000289.1, on the reverse strand, counting down.
CCCTTACGGTATTGCGACTCATTTTGAGTCGGCGGGTAATCTCCCGCACGCTCATGCCTTCCTGGTGCAGCAGGAAAACGGCCTTACGCTTGTCTGTTTCGATCATGGAGTTCTTTGATGATTTGATGAAAGGGGGTGGTTTGATTTAAAATCCCCGCGCTGAGCAGGTGGGATTGGGCGTGAAAAGCCCGGCTTTTAATCCGGGGATCCCGGGCTTTTCCCATGACCCGTTGCATATAACGCCCTGTGAGTTCCAGATCTTTAAGCAGGATCCGCTCAAAATCACTGCATCCCAGTGAATCGGCAAGGGCTTGCCTCATCGTTTTCAAGGATAAGGCCAGGTTGCCTTTGAGGATTTCCTGTGCGAAAGACTTCGGACCTCGGAAAAAACCATGGGCCAGTTGCTCAATCTCCCGAACGCTGAGTTTTTTGCCGCTCACCGCCATGACGAACTGGTCAATCTGCTCCCCGCTCACCCCGTTCATGCGCATAAAGGGACGCAGCGTATACATGTAGGGATAAACCGGAAATCGCCCGGCGAAGAGTTCCCCGGCTACCGCCGAGCTCATCTCCCCGATCAAACCCAGCCGCATGCTCACCCAGGCTTTGCTGCGGGAGAGCGCTTCGGCAATATCAGCCACGCACATCCGGCAAACCGTGGCCAGTTCATCAATGAAGCGGGCTTGCTCCAGAATGCTCAGAGCCTTGGTTTGGGGAGTGCGAAGCAATTTCATGATCCCCACAC
>CAZLXE010000288.1:0-2173 GCA_964563005.1 uncultured Isosphaeraceae bacterium | reverse complement strand
GATGATTCATCTGATGATGACGATCAAAACAACACCTTTGTTTGCGATCTCAACGGGCGAGTGTTTGTCTATCGCCGGGATGCGGTGCGGCTGGAATGGAATGAAGTGGAGCGGTATGACGCTCCTCTTGAAGCGGCGGGGGAATGGTTCGGCCTGGATGTGGCCGTAAGTGCGGGGCGGATTGCGGTGGGTGCTCCCGGATTCGATCGCCGAATCGGGGGATCGGTGTATGTACTGGAGATGGAAGCACAGGGGGCGGATTGCAATGGAAACGGATTTGCCGATGACTGCGATATCGCTTCAGGAACAAGCGTGGATTGTGATGGGGATGGCGTGCCGGATGAGTGTGAGGTTCCCCAATGCCCTGCAGATATTTTCCCTGCCGCGGGAACGAACGGAAATCCGGGTCCGGCTCCGGGTGATGGCATGGTGAATGTTCAGGATTTAATTGTGCTGATCAATGTCTTTGGCTCAACCTGTCCGGGAAATTGCCCACCTTCGTGCCCGGCAGACATTGCCCCGGCCGGGGGGGATGGTGCGGTGGATGTGCAGGATCTGGTATTGATGATCAATGCGATCGGAGGATGTCCGTAAAGAATGCACATGGCCAATGAGCTTGGGATTGGGCAGAATCAATACTCATTAAACAGCATGATTCCCGACATCCGGTTATCGGACAGAGTTCTGAGGAAAGGAAACTGGTGAAGGGTGGATTTTTTTCTTGCGATCCGACGGGAATGGGGTATATTTAGAGGTGTGTAGCCGCCGTGGTTATGGGATGGGGATTTCATTGAATAGTGGGGGGGTTGTAAACAGGAGCCGAGTTATGAAGCAAAGAGCATGCTTGAGTTGGATCGTACGCCCGTTTTGTTTGACCTTCCTCGTGATGGGAGCAGTGTTCAGCGCGGGTGAAGTTTTTGCCCAATGCGGGGATCCGGCGGCAGGTGATTGTTTTTCGGCGAACGGGACGCCGTTCTGCAATGATGCGGCGTGCTGTAATACGGTGTGTGCGGCGGATTCGTTCTGCTGTAATACCCAATGGGATTCGATTTGTGCCGGTGAGGCCAACCAGATGTGCGGCGGAGGGGCGGGGTGCGCGCCATCGTGCGGCAAGCAGAATGTGGAATGCCTGGTGGGGTCGCCGGAGTATGACAGCCGTCTGGTGGTGGGACAGTTGATGTCGGGGGGATCGCCGATCTGCACGGCATGGATGATCGCAGGGCCGAACATTGTGATGACGAACTGGCATTGTGTGCAGGGGAGCATCGCGGGCTTGACAGTGCGGTTCAACTTTGAGTGCGATGCGTGTACAGGAGGGGCACCGAAGGTGACGGATTCGTATACGGTGACGCAACTGATTCATGAGGATCAGTCTTTGGACTATGCGTTGTTGGGATTGAGCGGCAATCCGGCGGCGGTGTGGGGCGTGGCTCAGGTGGACAGTACATTCCCGGTTGTGGGAACAGCGTTATATGAAATTCACCACGGGGAAGGGAAGGTGAAGGGTATTTCCACGGGTCAGATTACTTCGATAGACATTCCCGGAACCTGCATAGCCGGGACGACCGCGGAAATCGGGGTGAGCGCCCCGGCAACGGGCGGGGCTTCGGGTTCGCCGATTTTCAGCACTTTGACGAATTGCGTGATCGGGATCTGCCACTGTGGACCGGCGTGTGCACCAGGGTGGGGGATTCCTATGTCGCATATCCTGCCTGCCGCAACGCCGTTTATTCTGGCTGCGGGAGGTACGCTGAATGTGTGCGGAGGACCGCCTCCGACGGGAGCGTGTTGCTTCCCGGATGGTTCCTGCGTCTCGCTGACGGCAGCAGATTGCGGGGGACAGGGCGGGGTGTATGGGGGTGATGGCATTGCCTGTGCCGCGGCGAATTGTCCGCAGCCGTGTGTTGGCGATGTGACCCCAGTGGGGGGGAACGGGGTGGTGAACATCGACGATCTGGTGTCGATTCTGAATTCATTTGGGCCGTGTGCGGGTTGTCCGCAAGACATCACACCAGCGGGGGGGAACGGCGTGGTGAATATCGACGACCTGGTAGCGGTGTTGAACGCCTTCGGGCCGTGTCCGTAATATTGCAATTGACCTGGTTTTTACAAAATCAATCCTCTCTCTCATTTCGAGGGAGAGGATTTTTTCATGGGATCAGTGAAATCGATT
>CAZLXE010000287.1:0-2204 GCA_964563005.1 uncultured Isosphaeraceae bacterium | reverse complement strand
CAACCTTCGGTTCCGAAGACCGAAGCTCTATCCAATTGAGCTACGGGCGCGGGGAGAATGCCGGGATTGTAGCCGAAGTGATCGAAAATGACCGACCGCTTCCCCACCCTTCGTTCTCTGCAAACAGGTGATTTTTCGCAAAATCTCTCAAACCCCACTCCAATCCCACCTCCTCAGGAACACTCTCACGACTTTCTGCGTTTGTCCCGGATGAATCTTCCCGTTACTCTTTCGCCTTCACCCCACTGCCGGAGATTACGCTTATGGGCATTATGGATGGAAAACGCGGCCTTATTGTGGGCATCGCCAACGATCACAGTTACGCATACTTCATTGCGGAATCACTGCTCCGTGAAGGTGCGGAGTGCCTGTTTACGCATCTGCCCGGCGACAAAATGGCTCGGCGATGCGGCAAGGCCATCGAGCAACTCGGGGTGAAGGATCCCTGGCTGGAACCGATGGATGCTGGCTCTGATGAAGATATGGATCGCGTATTCGGCAAAATTGCCACCGATGTCCAATCCATCGACTTCCTCGTTCATTCCATCGCCTATGCCGACCGAGACTGCCTCCGCATCGGCGCCTTCCCCGACACTCCCCGGGCTGCCTTCCTGCAGGCCATGGACATCAGTGTCTATACCTTCCTCGCTATGGGTCAACGCTGCGTTCCCCTCATGCCGGATGGCGGATCGCTGATCTGCATGAGTTACTCCGGCGCGGAAAAAGCGGTCCCCGGATACAATGTCATGGGCGTGGCGAAGGCGGCTCTCGAATCCACCACCCGCTACCTCGCTTCCGACCTCGGCCAGAAAAAAATCCGGGTCAACGCCATCTCCGGCGGCCCGCTCCGCACCATGAGCGCCATGGCCGTGGGCGGACTCAGCGCCATCATTGAAGTCGTCGAACAACGCGCTCCCCTCCGCCGCAATGTCAACGGCTCGGAAGTGGGCGACACCGCCGCCTTCCTGCTCAGCGATCTCTCCTCCGCCATCACCGGCCAAACTGTCCATGTGGATTGCGGCACCAGCGCGGCGGTCTGAATGGGAAGTTGTCCATCGTCAGTTTTCAGCCATCAGTTTTGTGATTCAGACCACTGAAAACTGACAACTGATGACTCTCACCGCTCACCTCAGTTCCGGGGGAGCCGCTTCTGCCATCTCCTTCACCCGCTGCGCTTCGCTCTTCGGGCAAATCAGGGTGGCGTCCCTGGTGTGAATCACCATCAGATCATCACACCCGATCGTGGCGATGGTGTGCCCTGGATCATCCGAAACCACCAGCATCTCCGATGAATCCAGATGCATCGCCCGCGCATTCGTTCGATTCCCCTCCCCATCGGCCGTCAGGGTTTCCCCGAATGATGGCCACGACCCCACATCCAGCCACGACACCCCCATCGGCACGATACACACCGTAATCTGCTCATCCCCCGATGCCGGCTCCATCACCCCATAATCCACGCTGATCCGTGGCAGCGTGGGATACACCTCCTCCAACACCTCCTGCTGATCCTCCGTCCCCCACCCCGCCCGAATTACCATTAACCCCGCATACGCCTCCGGGTGATACCGCTTCATCGCCTCCAGAAAAGTCGCCGCCGAAAAAATAAACATTCCGCTGTTCCACCCGAAGGTTCCCGCCGCCACATATTCCTCCGCCGTGGCCAGATCCGGCTTCTCCACAAATCGCTTCGCATTAAAACATCCCCTGAATCCCGTCACCTCCTCACCCCGTTCCACATATCCATACCCCGTCGCCGCATGCGTCGGCGTAATCGCAAAGGTTACAAAACGGCTCGCATCATTCTCCACCAGATCGAACCCCAGTTTCATCGCCCGCGAAAACTCCTCCTGCGGCTCAATAATGTGATCCGCCGTCAGCACCGCAAACACCGCCTCCGGATCATCCTTCCCCAGCACTGCCGCGGTAAACCCCACCGCATTCATCGTATCCCGCCCCACCGGCTCGCCCAGAATCCGCTCATCCGAATATTCCGGCAACGACTCCCGGATCAACTCCCGAAATGATTCTCCCGTGCAGATGAATCGGCGATCAGGGGAGACGACGCCTTCCAACCGTTCTCCGGCAATCTGAAGCAGAGATCGTCCATTGATAAAAGGAAGAAGTTGCTTGGGCCGACTCCGCCGACTCATCGGCCACAACCGTGTTCCCGCCCCGCCCGCCATGATCATCGCATATCGCAT
>CAZLXE010000286.1:0-2225 GCA_964563005.1 uncultured Isosphaeraceae bacterium | reverse complement strand
GGATTGCTGAAGGGGGCCATGACGAAGACGGTGACGGGGCAGATTGAGGGGATGGCAAAGAAATTTATTGCGGGGACGGATGCGGCATCGGCTCAGCCGCTGCTCAAGAAGTTGTGGGATCAGAACATCGCTTTTTCGGTGGATCTGCTGGGGGAGGCGTGTGTGAGTGATGCGGAAGCCGATGCGTACCGGGCAAAATATCTGGACTTGGTGAACGGGCTACCCGGGGTGGTCGGGGCGTGGCCTCAGCGGGACTTGTTGGAGCGGGATCATCTGGGGGCGATACCGAGGACGAATGTTTCGATCAAGATTACTTCGCTGTTCGCCCGGACGGATCCGATTGATCGGGAGGGGTCTCTGGCGGGGTTGATGGAGTCGATTCGGCCGATTCTGGAGGCGGCGCGGGAGCGGGGAGTGTTTATCAATTTCGACATCGAGCAGTTCGAGTTGAAAGACCTCACGCTGGATCTGTTCATGCGGTGTTGCGAAGAGGTGGAGTTTGAGGCGGGGCTGGCGATGCAGGCGTATCTGCGTTCGGGGGATGAGGATGCGGCGCGGGTGATCGAGTGGGCGAAGAAAACCGGGCGACAGGTGACGGTGCGGCTGGTGAAGGGGGCGTATTGGGACTACGAAACGATTCACGCGGAACAGGAGGGGTGGCGAGTGCCGGTGTGGAGCCGCAAGCGGGATACGGATGCGTGTTTCGAGCGGATGACGGGGCAGTTTATTGAGCATATGCCGCGTTCAGCGGGAGAAGGCGGGGTGAAACTGGCGCTGGGGTCGCACAATCTTCGATCTATCGCCACGGCGTTGGCTCTGCTGGAGAAGCATGATGTGCCGCAGGAAGGACTGGAATTGCAGATGCTGCACGGCATGGGGGAGGAATTGAAGGCGGCGGCGGTGGCGCGGGGGTTGCGGGTGCGGGAATATATTCCGGTGGGAGAGATGATTCCGGGGATGGCGTATCTGGTGCGGCGACTTCTGGAGAATACTTCAAACGAATCGTGGTTGAAGTCGGGGTTTGTGGACCATGCAGCCCCGGAAGTTTTGTTGGCTTCGCCGCATGGGAGAATGGAGTCAGAGGAAGATCCGGGAATCAGCCGGATTGAGCAGGGACCGGAGCGGCATGGGTTGTCGGCGGCGGTTTCGGGAGTGGGGAATGAGCGATCGTTTTTTACGGAACCGCTGCGAGACTTTTCGATTGCAGCGGTTCGGAATGATTTTTCCTCGGCGATTGAGAGTGCCCAAGTTCCGGTGGTGAAGAATGATTCGACGAATGAAGACATGGAGCGGGCGGTGGAACGGGCGGCGGCGGCTTTTCCCGGCTGGCGGGACACCGACCCCCGGAAGCGGGCTTTGGTGCTGACGAAGGCGGCGGACATTATGCGCTCCCGGCGCGATGAACTTTCCGCCATCATCATCAGGGAGAGCGGCAAGACCTGGCGGGAGGCGGATGGGGATGTGTGCGAGGCGATTGATTTCTGCGAGTATTATGCCCGGCTGGCCGTGCCTTTGTTTGAGCATCGGCGGCTGGGGAACTTTATCGGGGAACTGGATCAGGTTTTTTATCAAGCGAAGGGCGTGGCGGCGATCATCAGTCCGTGGAACTTTCCTCTGGCGATCTGCATGGGGATGACGGCGGCGGCGTTAGTGACGGGGAATACGGTCATCGTCAAACCCGCCGAACAGACCCCCGGTATTGCGAAGGTGATGTGTGAGATTCTGGGGCAGGCGGGGGCACCGGCGGAAGTTCTGCATTTTCTGCCGGGCGTGGGGGAGACCATCGGGGCGGGGTTGGTGCGGCATCCGAAGGTTTCGCTGATTGCGTTTACGGGATCGAAGGCGGTGGGGCTGGATATCATTCAGGCGGCAGGACTGCGACCGGAAGAACAGCCGTTTGTGAAGAAAGTGGTGTGTGAGATGGGGGGGAAGAATGCGATCATCATCGATGCCTCGGCGGATCTGGATGAGGCGGTGCTGGGGGTGCGACAGAGCGCGTTCGGATTTCAGGGGCAGAAATGCTCGGCGTGCAGCCGGGTGATGGTGGTGGATTCCGCCCACGACACTTTTCTGCGGCGGCTGGTGGCTTCGACGAAGTCGCTGTTGATCGGTGACCCCCGGAATCCCGGTACTGACATTGGTCCGGTGATTGATGCGGAGGCGGTGGAGAAGATTTCGTCATATATCGAGATGGGGAAGGAAGAAGGCGTGATGGAGGTGGGAAC
>CAZLXE010000285.1:0-2258 GCA_964563005.1 uncultured Isosphaeraceae bacterium | reverse complement strand
GCAGTAGCTCAATTGGGAGAGCGCCTCGGTCGCATCGAGGAGGTTGTGAGTTCGATTCTCATCTGCTCCACTTTTCCCCAACTTTTCCCCAAGCATTCCGCAGCCGGGAAAATTTGACCATCCCGCTTCCCCCTCGAAATGCCCATCCCAAGGCATCTCTATAATGGTACCCATGACGCGGGCCGCACCCTCAAAACCTCCAGAATCGCTGAATTCACCCGAAATCCAGCCCCCCAAAGCGAATCCAACCTCGCCCACCCCCAAAAAACCGCGCGATCCCACCGCCACCCCCGCCATGCGCCAGCACGCCCGCTTCAAGGCCGCCCACCCCGACTGCATCCTCTTCTTCCGCATGGGCGACTTCTACGAAATGTTCGGCGACGACGCCATCACCGTCTCCAAAACCCTCGGTCTCACCCTCACCGAACGCACCGCCGGCCTCCCCATGGCGGGCATCCCCCATCACGCGGCAGAAAACTACCTCCGCCGCCTCATCGAACAGGGCTACCGCGTCGCCATCTGTGATCAGATCCAGGATCCCAAAGAGGCCAAGGGCATCGTCGATCGCGCCGTCACCCGCGTCCTCACGCCCGGCACCCTCATCGACGAAACCCTCCTCGACGAATCCGCCACCTGCGTCACCGCCGCCATTTTCTTCCCCGAAAGTGGCGACAATTCCCCCGCCCACATCGCCGCCGTCGAACTCTCCACCGGCTCCTTCACCCTCATCACCGCCACCGCCGCCACCCTCATCGATGAACTCGCCCGCCTCTGCCCCTCCGAAATCCTCTACGCCGAAACCGCCGACGGCAACCTCCCCCCCCGGGTCAAAATTATCCAAAGCACCCTCGACTGCCCCCTCACCCCCCGTCCCGGCTGGTCCTTTCGCCCCCAGGACGCTCTCCAGATAACCCTCGACCACTACGCCGTCCATTCCCTCCAGGGCTTCGGCCTCGAACCGAACGACCCCGGCATCTCCCCCGTCGGCGCCCTCCTCCGCTTCCTCCAGGAAACCCAGACCCCCGGTTCCCCCGACTCCCCCGACAACCAAGGCGAGAACTCCCGCCTCAAACACCTCCAACCCCCCCGCCGCGTCGCCCCCGACCAGTTCGTCGCCCTCGATGCCTCATCCCTTCGTACCCTCGAAATCGAGCGCACCATGCGTTCTGGCCAGACCGAGGGATCGCTCCTCTCTGTCCTTCAGCATTGCCGCACCCCCATGGGCAAACGCCTCCTCCGCCAGTGGCTTTGCTTCCCTCTCCGCGATAAATCAAAAATAGAAGCCCGCCAGAGCGTCGTCTCCGCTCTCCTCAATGATGACGACCTCGCCCGCACCCTCACCGAAACCCTCGCCCCCATTCAGGACATCGCCCGCATGGTCGGCCGCCTCGCCATGCACCGCGCCACCCCCCGCGACCTCGTCGCCCTCGGCAAGAGCGCCGCCCAAATCAAGCCCCTCCAAGAACTCATCGAGGGATACCCTGCTCTCACCCCCTACTCCGAACAACTCAACGAAATCACCCCCGACCTCGCCGCCCTCAGCCACACCATCCTCACCCAATGCGTCGAATCCCCACCCGCCCATCTCCGCGAAGGCGGCCTCTTTCAGGACGGCACAGATGCTCAACTCGACGAAGCCCGCCTCCTCCAGCGCGATGCCAACGCCTGGCTTGCCTCATACCAGAAACAACTTTCCGAAGAAACCAACATCCCCTCCCTCAAAGTCGGCTACAACAAAGTCTTCGGCTACTACATCGAAATCACCCACACCCACACCGCCAAAGCCCCACCCAATTTCACCCGCAAGCAAACCCTCAAAAACGCCGAACGCTACATCACCCCCGAACTCAAAGAATTCGAAGACAAAGTCACCACCGCCGAAGCCCGGGCCATCGAACGCGAAAAACTCCTCTTCGAAAAACTCTGCCTCACCGCCTCAAAACAGAATACTCCCCTCACCCGCTTCGCAGACCTCGTCGCCGCCCTCGACATCCTCGGCAACTTCGCCACCCTCGCCCGCCGCTACCACTACACCAAACCCACCCTCACCGAAGAACCCATCCTCAACATCAAACAAGGCCGCCACCCCGTCCTCGACCAAACCCTCGGCCAGCAATTCGTCCCCAACGACTGCGTACTGGGAGTAAGCGATCAGCCATCAGCAATCAGCCATCAGCAGGATGATGAAGGTTCCGGGGAAGCAGGATCCCCTCCCCCGAGTCGAAGATCCGCCGAAGGAGGAGGGGAGGGCAAGGGAG
>CAZLXE010000284.1:0-2295 GCA_964563005.1 uncultured Isosphaeraceae bacterium | reverse complement strand
TCCCTTGCCAATCCCCTTCGACTCGCGTTCTTAGTGCCCGGCAAGGGATTTTTATTGCGCTCACCCCTTCCGCCCAACTCCTCCCAGAATACTGGACTTGACAAAGGATTCATTTTGTGCGCACATCACCGGGAGTTGGCCGAGAAAATGGCCGAAGAACTCTAAGAATTGCGGATTTCTTCGCAATCAATCAATTTCCCTCATCCCCAATGGAGACTCCCGATGAACGCTTTGTTGAAACGAATTGCCACCCCCACCCTGGTGCTCGGCACCGCTATGTTCTTGTTCGCCTGTGATACCACCGGGAGCAACACAGCCACCACCATGCCCAGCGCCGTTTCCATGGGCATCGTCAACAGCAACTGCCCCATGACTAACGAAAAAATCGATCCCAACGGTCCAACCGCAACCTGGAAAGGCGCCACCATCGGCTTCTGCTGTGGAGGATGCGTCGCCAACTGGAACAAAAAGTCGGATGCAGAAAAATCCGCCTTCGTCGCCCAGGCCCGCAACTGATCACCCAAAAATAATGACCAAATAAATCCCCAAGACCCGCGACTTTCGGTCGCGGGTTTTTTATTCCCCTCACGCCGGACAGAGCGGCGCCTCAACCCTTGGAAAGAGAGCCACCTTCTTCACCGGATTACCCGCGGTCAGCCCCCCCCACTTCGTGATCTCACGCAGTCCGCCCTGCTGGGGATCAATGTCCAGATTCAACGCCCCCCACAATTCCTCCATCTTCCCCGGACAAACACACCACAGCAGCAACGATGCAATCCGCACCACCTCCAGACACTGATACAGAATCGTCGCCAATTCATCCCGCTTCGTGTCATCCTTCGCCAGTTTGAACGGCGCGGTGAGATTGATAAATCCATCCACCCGACGGATCAAAGCCAACCCCTCCCCGATCGCCCCCGCCAGATCGAACCGTTCCATCGCGGCAAAGCAACCATCAACCGCGGCCCCCGTAATCACCGGCCAGTCGTGATCGCTCATAACCCGATCAGCCGCCTCCGGAACCACTCCCTCAAAATATTTTTCCATCATCGCCGTTACCCGGCTGGCGCAGTTCCCCACCGTATTCACCAGATCCGTCTGATAGATCTCGTGAAAGTGAGCCGCCACAAAATCAGAATCAGTCGCCCCCAATGGCCCCTGCGTCGCCAGGTAATACCGCAACGCATCGAGCGAATATGCCTCGCAGTACCGATCGATCGCCTCCAGATCAATAAAGTTCCCCAGCGATTTCGACATCTTCTGCCCTTCGCTGATCCAGAAACTATGAGCGTAAACCTGCCGCGGCTGATTCACCCACGCATACCCCTCGCATTTCGCCAGCGCCATCAGCGCCGCCGGCCACACCGCCGCATGAAACCACAGAATGTCCTTCGCAATCACATGAAGTGCCCCACAATTCCAGAACTTCCGCCGCTCCTCCGTATCCACCGTAGTCAGATAATTGAACAACGCATCGATCCACACATAAATCGTCTGCGTGTCGTCCCCCGGCACCGAAATCCCCCACCCCCCCGTACCCGAACGACTGATGGGAATATCCTCCGCATCCGCAATCCGGTTCAGAATCTCATTCCGCCTCGCTCCCGGCTGCACAAAATCGGCATGCTCCTCAAAATGCCTCAGCAGCGCCTCCCGATATGCACTCAACTTGAAAAAATAATTCTCCTCCGTCTTCTGCACCAACGGCTTCCCGTTGATCGGCGACTTGAACTCATATTCCTTCGCCTTCCCATCCGGCACATACTCTTCCTGCCCCGCATCATACCAACCCGAATACTCTCCCAGATACACATCCCCGCTGTCCAGCAGCGCCTTCACATACCCCACGACCTTCTCCTTGTGCCGATCCTGCGTCGTGCGAATAAAGTCGTCGTTCGTCAATCCCAGCCGCCGAAAGGTGTCCTGAAACGCCCCCGCATTCGTATCCGCCCACTCCTGCGGCGAAAGATCCCGCTCCGCCGCCGCATCCACCACCTTCGCCGCATGCTCATCCGTCCCCGTCAGAAAAAATACCTCCCGACCCGCAAACCGAAAAAACCGCGCCCACACATCGCACACCGTCGTGGTGTACACATGACCAATATGCGGCCGGTCGTTCACATAATAAATCGGCGTCGTGATATAAAGAGGCGACTGAGGCATAGGGCGGCATTGTAGGCCAGAACGATCAGCCCCGACCAACGACGGATACCCACCCCACAAAACAGCCCATGATGAAGAACGCCACGAGCCAGATCTATCAGCAGGAGAGACCGATTACGGACACCCCCCAAA
>CAZLXE010000283.1:0-2305 GCA_964563005.1 uncultured Isosphaeraceae bacterium | reverse complement strand
TTGGAATATCCGGCAACCAGTACGCACCGGTTTCAGAAAGGTTTGCCCTGAGCACCTCCACCACGGCATCCTCATCCTCCATATGGTTCGGAGGAGAAACCATCATATTCAGAAAGGTCCAGTACACCGCTCCCCAGACGAACAGAACAATGGCCCCCAGCACGGCTCCGATGAGAATGCGCTTCATGAAAAATTCCTTTGTAAAATTGGTTGACAGAAGAGGAGGAGAACAACCAGAGATTCGCATCCAGGCGATGGATCTGCCGCATGATGCCATGAATGACGACCGGCATCAACTTCCCTACCATATCTCCATGCCCGCCATTTTCCGCATGATGGATGCCAATGCCAACCGCGCCCGTGAAGCCCTCCGCGTCATGGAAGATGCCGCCCGTTTCGCCCTGAATGACTCCGCCTTATCTGCAAAACTGAAATCCCTCCGTCATGACCTCCGTAACGCCCTCGATGGCCTCCCCCCCGGCCTCCTGGCTTCGAGCCGTAATGTCGCCACCGATGTCGGCACTGAAATCACCACCGAATCGGAAATGCATCGCCCGGACCTCTCCGCCATCGCCGCCGCCGCCGGGAAACGCCTCACCGAAGCCCTCCGCGTCCTCGAAGAAACCGGCAAAACCCTCAACCCCGCCCTTGCCTCCTCCTTCGAACAACTCCGCTACCGCGCCTACGAACTCGACGCGGCCCTCATGACCCGTCTCTCCTCCGGCCGCGCCAGACAATGGCCCATCTGCCTCATCCTGACCGAACGCGAATGTCTCCGACCCTGGCGCACCGTGCTGAAGGAGTCCATCGCCGGGGGTATCGACTGTATCCAGGTCCGTGAGAAAAACCTCACCGACCGCGCCCTGAGCGACCGCATCAAAGAAATCATCGACCTCGCCCACCCCCATAACCTCCCCGTTATTGTCAACGACCGCGCGGACCTCGCCCTCGCCACCGGAGCAGACGGCGTCCATGTTGGCGAAGATGACCTCTCCATCGCCGACATCCGGAATATATTCGGATCCCAACTCATCATCGGCGCCACCACTCACACCCTCGAAGAAGCCCAAACCGCCCTCGCCGCCGGAGCAGACTACTGCGGCATTGGCCCCATGTTTCCCACCAAAATCAAACCCCGCCTCAAAGCATCCGGCCCCGAATACCTGGGTGCCTTCAGAGAAAAATATCCCGAGGCATCTCATCTCGCCATTGGTGGCATCAACCCCCACAACCTTCCCCAACTCATCGCCGCCGGATGTCGGGGCATCGCCGTCTGCGGCACCATCTGCCACGCGGAAAATCCCCGCCAAATTGTCGAACAACTGCGCACCGCGTTCGAAAAGAAGGAAACACAACCAATCCCCGAAACCCAAACCAACCATTAATCCCTCCTCAGATGCAAATTGAGTTGTGTATGATGCACAAAGCATCCTCGAGCCAATAACTAATAACCAACCACCAAAAACAAAATCCCCCCTCTGTGCCCTCTGTGACTCTGTGGTGAACACAAAATGCCCAATGTCGACCAATTCGAAAGCGTCTTCCGCGCTGCCACCCGTGAGGTCTTCGCCTACGCCCCAATTGCCGTGCGCCGGGTCATGGTCGTTACCGATCTTCCCGAAACCGAGGCCTACCCGGTCGGTGAAAAACTGAAAAACTTCCTGTCCGTGCTCGGCGGCGAATCGTCCGAAACCGCGTGGGACATCGTGCCCGGCCCGGAATTCCGGTCTGTTGATGATCTGCTGAAAATTGTCGAAAAAGCCGGCCCCGACCTCATCATCACCTGGCGCCACCTCCACAGCCCCGTTTCTATCCGGGGGTCGACCCAGGGCCACACCCTCGGCGATCACGCGGCCGAATTGACGCAGTCCATCAACATCCCGGTCATGCTCTGCCCCCATCCAAAAACACAGGAACCCAATATTCGGGGGTTCCGGGGGCTTGAAAATACCAATGTCGTCATGGCCATGACCAACCATCTCAGCGGCGACAACCGGCTCGTCAACTGGGCCGTGCGGCTGACGGAACCCCAGGGCACGCTCTGGCTCACCCACATCGAAGATGAACGCACCTTCACCCGCTATCTCGATGCCATCAGCAAAATCGACACCATCGATACCGACAACGCCCGCGAAACCATCCGCGATCGTCTCCTCTCCGACCCCCGGAATTTCATTGACTCGTGTCAACAGGTCCTGCATGAAGCTGCCGTCCCCCTCACCATCGAGCAGGTCGTTACCACCGGCCGCCATCTCCGCGAGTACCAGTCCCTCATCGAAAAGCACGCCGTCGACCTCCTCATCCT
>CAZLXE010000282.1:0-2306 GCA_964563005.1 uncultured Isosphaeraceae bacterium | reverse complement strand
GGCGTTGCCTTGGGCTGGATTAGGGCGCCCCTTTGGGGCTGGGGAGGAGGGAGTTTTCAGTTTTGGTGGGGGGTATTGCTTGCCGGGGACGGTCGAGACTTTCCACTGGGGCACGGCTCGGAGAGCCGTGCCACCGGGGTCAGGATAAATCCTGATCTACGGTCTGCGGCTTCGCGGGAGTGACGGGGGCGCACCCTCACTCCTCCCAGGCGGATCTTCGCCCCAGCCCTCTCCCTTGAAGGGAGAGGGGGGTCCATTGCCTTGGTGGGTATCGCTTTGCTCGACCCACCCTACTTGGGTTGGGTTGCGGCGGGTTTTTCTTTTCGGTCTTCTTTGAGGGCGTCGAGCATGGCGGTGTATTTGAGGGGATCTTTGCGGAAGGATTTGATGCAGTCGGTGCAGCAGAAGCGGATGAGGCGGTTGGCGAAGATGTAGTTGACGGGTTCGCCCATGGTGCCGAGTTTATTGCCGCTCATGACGCAGTGGTCGGCGGGATAGTCTTTCAGTTGGGCTTTGATGACGGCTTCATCGAGTTTTTTCAGGTAGGCGGCGGGGTCTTTGCGGAACTGACGGACGCATCTTTTGCAGCAGAAACGGACGAGGCGGTTTTTGTATACCTTGTCGATAGTGCCTTCTTCCAATTTTTCATCGGCCTGGACGAGGCAGGTGGTGAGGGGGTAGTGATCCATCTGCTGTTTGATGATTTTTTTGTCAGCGCGCTGGAGGTAGGTTTCGGGATCGGCAATAAACTTAGCGAGGCATTTTTTGCAGCAGAATTTGACTTCCCGTCCTTCATGGTTGTAGACGATGGGTTTGCCCATGGAGCCGAGTTTGGATTCGGCGACGATGCAGGTGTTGAGGGGCCAGGGATCGCCTTTGGTTTTTTTGCTGTCCTTCGCGGGAGCGGCGACGGCGAGCCCGGTGAGGATTAAAGCAGAGCAGATGAAGAGGAGGTGGGGAATTGATTTCATGGATGAATCTCTGAGGGGGTGTATGGGGAGGTATGTTCTGGGAAAACGCAAGGGGAATGGGTTTTATTTCACGAAATTATTTGATTTCGGACAGGGGGAAGAGGGCAGCCCGGAGTTGGGTGGGGTTTTTCTGTGCATCGGTCCAGACGAGGAGGATCTTTGGGCCGAGGAGGGCGATTTTGGGGAAGCCGGTGGAGCGGGAGAGGGACACGGAGGCGAGTTGGGTGGGTGGGGTTACGGTTCCATCGGGGGTGACGCGACAGGCGTTGATGGAGCCGTGGGAGGAGGATTTGTCGAGCCAGGTGACGATGGCGTGGCCTTTTTCGGTGAGGAGGACATCGACGCGGCCGAGGGGGGCGGAGTTGTCGATGGTGATGGGTTCTTGGAAGGTGGCTCCGGCATTTTGAGAGAAGGCGAGTTTGACGGTGGACTGGCCGCCGGCTCCGGTGAACCAGGCGACGGCGACGAGTTGGTCTCGGGCGGCGATGGCGGGGCCGTTGACGGGGCAGCCGCGGATGATCCAGTTGTCCTGGTGGACGGGTTTTGATTTGGTCCATTCGTGGCCATCGTAGCGGATGATGGCGATGTCGCGGGATTCTTCCATGGTGCGATCTCGGTAGGCGATGATGGGGCCAGCGGAGGTGGTGGCGGCGTCGGTATCGCAACATTCGCAAACGCGGTCATCGAGGAGGAAGCCGTTGGTGATGGTATTGGAGATGGTGGCGGTGCGGAGGGTCATGCTGCCGCTGCCGTGGTTTGAGGAGTCGGAATCGGAGGGGGCCATGTTTCGGCCATCGAGCCAGAAGGCGCGGGTGGTGGATTGGCCGGGGAGAAGGGAGACGAAGCCGTGTTCGGCGTTTACGGCGTCGAAGTGGGCAGGGCCGAGGGTTTGCCAGGATTGGCCGTGGTTGGGGGAGCGGGCGAGGTGGATGTCGTAGGCGTAGGGATCGGCGGCGGATTTCTGGAGCCAGTGGGCGAGCATGGAGCCATCGTGGTTGATGACGAGGGAGGGGAGGTCGGCCCAGTTGGCGAAGAAGGGGACGCCTTCGATGATGGTTTTCGGTTCGGACCAAGATGGGGAGTTGGGGGAGGAGGAATCGAGGATGGACCAGCGGAGGCGATAGGGGTGGTCTGCGTTCTTGTTTTCGGCGGGTTCGAGCCAGGTGAGGTAGGCCTTGCCGTGGTGGGTGGTGAGGTTGGGGGCGAGGGCGCCGGGGAGGGAAGGGGGATCGAGAGGGGTTGAGAGGTTGGGGGTGGGGCCGCCCAGGGAGAGGGCGAGAAGGAGGGTGAAGAGCATGGGCGGGGATCCGGTGAGCGTGAATTTATATTGGGAAA
>CAZLXE010000281.1:0-2324 GCA_964563005.1 uncultured Isosphaeraceae bacterium | reverse complement strand
GTCTCCGCAGGGGGATTCCGCGGATCGTCTCGAGGAGGCGCGGACGCAGTTTGTGGCTTTGTGGGGGCAGATGGGATCGAGTTGGGGGATTCCGCGGACGATGGCGGAGTTACATGCATTGCTGTTTATTTCTCCCGAGCCGTTGAATACGGATGAGATCATGGAGCGGCTGGGGGTGAGCCGGGGCAATGCTTCGATGACGGTGCGGGCGTTGCTGGACTGGGGGATTGTGCGGCGGGTGCATCGGCGGGGGGATCGGCGGGACTATTTCGAGGCGGAGCAGGACATTCTCAAGTTGTTCCGGACGATTCTGCGGGAGCGGAAGAAGCGGGAGTTCGAGCCGTTGATCGATGCGCTGCGGGAGTGCCGGAAGTTGACGGAGGGGGAGGATGAAGATGAGATCCAAATTCCGGAGTCTCAGGAGTCGAATCCGCTGGATCAGCACAATGATCGTCTCGGTCGTCTTCTGGAGTTCATCGAGATGTCGGATGCGATCAGCGAGCAGGTGATCCGGGCTTCGGATGAGGAATTGAAGATGATCGCCCGGCTGTTTATTCCCGAAGACCATCAAGGGGGTGAATCATGACGCAAGTGGTTCAGGCAAGGCAAACCGATACGCCAATGCAGAGCGTTGTTGATCGCCTGGTCGGGATTCGATTGTTGGTGACATGGTCTTGTCTCCTGCCGCCTCCTGAGGCCCGGGGAGAAGAGGAGCAGGCAAAGACGGTTCATACGAATGGTCAGGCCCGCTCGGCTTCGTTTACGATTGCTCTGAAAATGCTCGATGATTCACGGGGCGTTCTGACTTCGCAGATCGAACAGCCCGGTCAGGAGCCGCAGGTTATCTCCGATCATGCCGTGGATATGCAGATTCATGGGGAAGGCGACCTGCGGCAAATTCTGGCGACAGTAGAGGGGGAACCCCGGTTGCTCCTGGTGCTCGATTCCGAGGATCGGCTGGTGTATGTGCAGTCGCCTTTGCCGGAAGAAGGGGGCGTGCTGGGGGGGCGCTATGATCCGCCTTCGTTGCAGATTCTGTCGCCGGGTGATTGACGATTGTCGAGGCGTCTGATGCTGGCTACCTATCACACGCATACCGATTGGAGCGACGGGCAGGCGACGATGGAGGAGATGGTGGTTGCGGCGTTGGAGCAGGGGGTGGGGGAAATTGGGTTTTCTGATCATCTGTGTGTGTATCCCGATGGTCGATCGTCGCCTTCGTGGTCGCTGGCTCCGGAGCGGGTGGGGAAATATGTGGATTCGGTTCTGGAGATGCGGGAGAAGTTTGGGGGGGGCATTTCGATCCGGCTGGGATTGGAGTTGGACTGGTTCCCCCCCAGTACCTCAGAGAAAACGAATCAAGCCCTCATCCGCGTTCTTCAGCCCATTCTGGGGGAGGTGGACTATCTCGTAGGGTCTGTTCACCATGTGGATGAATTCTGTATTGATGGGTCGGCGGGGGCGTGGGAGAAACGAACGGCTGAGGAGTGCGATGCGATTCATCTGCGGTATTGGGAGTTGGTGCGGGATATGGCGAGGGCGGGGTTTTGTGATATTGCCGCTCATCTCGATCTGCCGAAGAAATTCGGTTTCTTCCCCCGGAAATCAGTTGAAGGTGAATTCGATTTACGCATCAGTACCGCCCTGGAGGCGATTGCGGAGGCGGGGATCGTGGTTGAACTGAATACGGCGGGCTGGCATAAACCCGTCCGCGATGCCTATCCCACCCTGGATATTCTGCGGCGGTGTTGCGAAAGGGATATTCGCGTAACTCTTTCATCCGATGCCCATCATCCCGATCATCTTCTGCGGGATTTTCCGGCGGCAGCGGATCGTCTGGCAGAGGCGGGATATACGGAAGTGGCGAGGTTTTCGGAGGGTGGGATGCGGATGGAATCTCTCGAAGCGGCGGTGGCGGGGTTGTCGCGGCAAACCCGGCCTGCTGAGATTGATCGTTTCTAAGGTTCCAGACTTCCGGGGATCAGGTCTTCGAGCGTTTCCAGGGCATGGCGCAGATGGGGGATGACGATGGAGCCACCGACGATGAGGGCGACATTCATGCCATCCACGATCTCGTCCTTCGAGTAGCCGTGCTTGACGCATTGCTGAAGGTGGTAGTCGATGCAGTCGTTGCAGCGCAGCACCATCGACGCGGCCAGGCCCAGCAGTTCCTTGGTTTTCCCAGGCAGGGGGCCGTCTTCGTAAGCCGTGGTGTCGAGGCGCATGAACCGTTTGAGGGCGAGATGGTCGGTGGCCATGATGCGGTCGTTGCCGGCGGCTCGTCGGTGCTGTCGTGATTCTTTGGATTCAGGGGGCATGGTGAT
>CAZLXE010000280.1:0-2328 GCA_964563005.1 uncultured Isosphaeraceae bacterium | reverse complement strand
CGTGGCCCCGCGGGACAATCCAATGACGGGTTTGTCGACGATCGGGGGGGCGGGGGGGGGGGGGGTGGGATGGGTGTGGCGCGCGAAAAGCGGTAGCAATCCGAATATGCAACTGTACGCCACGGCAGATGATCCCACCACGGAGTTTGTGGAATAGATTTGGAGGGCAATGGTTGCCCTTCAGGGGATCTGCGTGAGAGGGAGGATTGAAATGAATGAAGCAATTGTGAAGCGTCTGGAAGATAGTTTCGGGATTCTGGCCCCAAGGGGGCCGGAACTGGTGGATCGTTTTTACGCCAAGTTATTCTCGACCCATCCCGGGGTGAGGCCGCTGTTTCCTTCGACGATGAAAGAGCAGAAGAAGAAACTACTGGCCTCGGTGGTGCTGGTGATTCAGAATCTGCGCCAGCCGGAGAAATTGCGGCAGCCGTTGATCGAGATGGGGCGGCGTCATGTGGGCTATCAGACTGAGCCGGAGCATTATCCGGTGGTCCGCGATACGCTGGTTTCCGTGATGAGCGAAATGGCGGGCGAACAGTGGAATACCCAACTCACGGCGGACTGGAACGGGGCGTTGGATTTTGTTTCCTCAGTGATGCTGGAAGGGCAGGCGATGGAAGTGGAATCGGCGAAGGCCGCGGCCTGAGCTCCAAGAATTTTCGGTGCATATTTTGAAACACCCAGAGGACACCGACAAGGAAACTTGCCGGTGTTTTTTATTTTTGAAATCCGGATCAGAGGGCGGCGAGGCGTTGGGCGGTGTCCAGTTCGATGAGGCCGTCGAGCAGGGGTTGGAGATTGCCGTTCATTATTTCGGATAAATTGCCTGAGCCACCATCAGATGAACCGATGCGGTGATCGACAACGAGGTTGTCTTTGTAACGGTAGGTGCGGATTTTTTCTGAGCGGGCGCCGGAGCCGATCATGGCCTGGCGTTGCTCGGCTCGCTGGGCATCACGCTCGGCCTGTTGCCTTTCGTAGAGGCGTGCGCGGAGGAGTCGCCAGGCCTTTTCTCGGTTCTGGGCCTGGCTCTTTGTTTCCTGCATGCGGACTTCGATGCCGGTGGGCTGGTGGATGAGGTGGACGGCGGTGGCGACTTTGTTGACATTCTGG
This sequence comes from uncultured Isosphaeraceae bacterium, assembly GCA_964563005.1. Taxonomy (GTDB): domain Bacteria; phylum Planctomycetota; class Phycisphaerae; order Phycisphaerales; family SM1A02; genus CAZLXE01. Next base: position 1,215 of record CAZLXE010000280.1, on the reverse strand, counting down.
CCGCCTGGTCCCTGGGAAGTGGTGATGGACTCCTTGACATCCTTTTCGTTCAGTTCGACCTCGACTTCTTCGGGCTCGGGGAGGACGGCGACGGTGGCGGTAGAGGTGTGGATGCGTCCCTGAGATTCCGTGGCGGGGACTCGTTTAACTTGATGGGTGCCGCCCTCGTAGCCGAGGTTCGACCAGACACCCTCGCCGCTGATGCGCACGATGGCTTGTTTGAATCCGCCCATGTCGGCCCCGGATGAGCCCATGTCTTCCTGTCGCCATTTCCGAGAGGAGGCGAACCGGGTGTACATTTCGAGGAGGTTGCCGACCCAGAGTGCGGCTTCGTCGCCTCCCACCCCGGCCCGGATTTCGAGGATGATGGAGCCGATGGATTGATCGTCGGCGGTAACAAGTTTTTTCTGGATGGTTTCGATGAGGTGGTCTGCTTTTTCGCGGAGCAGGGGGAGTTCTTCGCGGGCGAGTTCGGCCAGTTCGGCATCGTCGCCATCGGAGAGTACTTCTTCGAGTTCTTCAATTTGGTTGAGGGTTTGGCGGTAGGCGTGGTAGCCGCTGACAAGAGGATCGAGGGCGGCTTTTTTGATGGAGAGTTGGCGCACGGCCCGGTGGTCGGTGATCACTTCGGGATCGAGGAGTTGATCCGACAGGTGCTGGTGCTGGGCGGCCAGTTCGTCAAGTTTTTCGATCAGGTTGTGGGGGATGGGTTTGGCCATGCGGGCGAATATTTTGTTTATGGGTGCATGAGGGGAATTGAATCAGCAAAATGCGTTCAAAAAAGCGAAGTTGCAAAAATGACCACCCGGATTTTGGGGTGGTCATGGAGTTTGGCGAGGAAAAGGGGGCTAGGAGTCTTTTTTCTTCTTTTTCTTGAAGTACTCGCCCTGGAATTTTTTCTGGAACTTCTCGACCCGACCGGCGGTGTCGACAAAGGATTTCTTGCCAGTGTAGAAGGGATGAGAGCCGGACCAGATTTCCACATGCATTTCGGGCACGGTGGCGCCGACGGTGAGAACATGCTCGCCTCGGAAGAAGATTTTGCAATCGGAGTGGTATTCGGGATGGATGTCTTTTTTCATGGCAGAGAAGGGGTAAAAGTATTCTTGACTATTGATGGGATGTGAATTCGTAAAAAATCCGGCCTCGAGGCGAGGTCACTTGAGTAGCCGTGCATTGTAGGCGATTGATGGGAATGGGCAAGTTGGTTGACCG
>CAZLXE010000279.1:0-2331 GCA_964563005.1 uncultured Isosphaeraceae bacterium | reverse complement strand
GGCTCCTGCCAGATCGACATGACCGAATTGAACTGTGCTTCCTCAGGTGGTACCTGGAATGGGGCAGGAACCATCTGCATCATCACCGGTCCGAATATGACTTGTCCATCACCGCAGGAAATTGGTGCATGCTGTCTCGGTAATGGCACATGCATGGGTGATGTGGAAAGGAATGCGTGTAACCTCACCCTCGGCGGCACCTTCCTCGGCGACAACTCCCAGTGTTTCCCCGATCCCAACATTCCTTTCCCGGATGGCACTTGTATACAGATTCAAACCGCCGCCTGCTGTTTCTCAGATGGAACCTGTACAGACTTGCCTGCAAATGCATGTCTGGCTGCCGGTGGCATCTGGCACTTCGGTGAATCATGTGCGACTCTTCCTTGCCCCGTAATTGGCGCGTGCTGTCTGAATGATGGTGCAGATTGTATGGATACAACACAGGTCGCCTGTCTCTCCATGGGTGGCGTGTGGGACGGCACAAATTCGTGCACAGCCGTACCCTGCCCCACTCCCCCTCCCACCGGTGCCTGTTGCACGGTGGACAGCGTTTCCCTCTCCGATGACTGCTTCAACGGCCTCACAGAATCCATCTGTATCGCCAATGGCGGCAACTATCTCGGCGATGGCACCCTCTGCGGCTTCCAGGATTGCGATACCTGCGACGATGGCGGACCAGATTCTTCCCTTGCCGTCCCCGGTGATTATCCCACCATCCAGAGCGCCATCGATTCTTCCTGTAACAACACCATCATCAATGTCGAAAGTGGAACCTACAACGAAATCATCCACTTCCACGGCAAAGTCATCACCCTCCGCAGCGTGAACGGCCCCGCAACCACCATCATCGACGGCACGGGATTCCCCGACAGCGTCGTCAAATGCATCAATGGTGAAGGGGCGGGCACCGTGCTCGAAGGATTCACCATTCAGGGTGGAACCGGGCGCCCGGATGGATCATTGATGGTGGGCAATATCGGTGGCGGCATGCTCAATCATCGCAGCAGCCCCACCATCATCAACTGTATCTTCAGGAACAATACGGCCGATTCTGGCGGTGGCATGCTCAATCAGCAGGGCAGTCATCCCACCATTGTCGATTGTCAATTCCTCGCCAATTCCGCCACCCACGGCGGCGGGATGTACAACCTGGCTGGCAGCAGCCCCATCGTCAATCGTTGTGCCTTTACCAATAACTCCGCCACCAACGGCGGTGGTATGTACAACGACGGCGCCTCCAATCCCCTCGTCACCGACTCCCGATTCATCGGAAACACCGGCGACTACGGTGGCGGCATGACCAACATCAACGACTCCAACCCCGAAGTCCGCAGTTGCCTCTTCCACAACAACTCGGCCATCATCATGGGTGGCGGGCTCTTCAACTTCGTCGGCTCCGCCGGCAGCAGTCCCAGTGTGGAAAACTGCACCTTCAGTCACAACACCGCCCAGACCGGCGGCGGCATGCTGACCTTGAGCGGTGGGCAACCATCCCTGATGAACAGCATCTTTGCTCTAAACGCCCCCAATGACATTGTCGATCTCGGCGGGTCTGCCACCACGGTGAGTTACACCATGGTCTCCGGCGGCTATCCCGGCGTGGGCAACCTCAATGCCGATCCCATGTTTGTCAATCCCGCCGCAGGCGATTTCCATCTTCTCACCGGTTCACCCGCCGTGGATCAGGGAGATGCCACCTCCATCCCGCTCGACACCCTCGATCTCGATGGCGATGGCGATATGACGGAACCAATTCCCTACGATCTCGATGGTAACATTCGCCTCATGCAATCTACAGTTGACATGGGCGCCTACGAATATCAGGCCCCGGCCTGTTACGCCGATATCGTTCCGGTTCAATCCAACGGCAGTCGCGGCGATGGTATCGTGGGAATTCTTGATCTCATCAACCTGATCAACAATTTCGATGCCACCGGACAAAACGCCGCCGATATCGCGCCACTCAATCCCGATGGAACACGAGGCAACGGGCTGGTGGATATTCTCGATCTCATCACCCTCATCAACAATTGGGGAACCTGCCCGTGATCCCCTGAACCAATGTGACCCCGATCCACCCTAAGAAGAACGGTGGAAAATGGTCCCAAAATCCAGTGCCCTCAATCGCCCCCAAGCAACTTGGGGGCGATTTTTCAAATGGATAAGCAGACCGCAAGAGTGAGGGTGGCCAGGAATTCCACACATATTGAAAATACAGAATCACCACCCACCCTCCAGAATGGGCCCGGAGGGACTCGAACCCTCATGAGGTATTACCCTCGGCGGATTTTAAGTCCGCTGCGTCTGCCAATTCCGCCACAGGCCCAAGGC
>CAZLXE010000278.1:0-2334 GCA_964563005.1 uncultured Isosphaeraceae bacterium | reverse complement strand
AAGCGCGGACGCCTTCGGGATGGGAGAGTCAGGAATCATCGCCGGAGGTGCGGCGGGAGTTTCAGGATCTCCGACGAAAGGCGCGGGCGGAGGCACGAGGTGATCGGCAGGCGGCGCGGGATCAGGTGAAGACGGCGCGGGGCCGGGCGCGGGATATTCAGCAGCGGGCGCGGGAGCGGGCGCGGGGGCATCGGAGTTCGGGTGGTCGTCGTCCTTTGACGAATACGGAGCGAGGACAGTCGGTGGTGTTTTTTATTGGGGCGGGAATAGTGTTTTTGATTGGGGTGATTGTAGTGGGAGGATTGTTTACGGTGGGTCGGCACCAATCTGAGATAAGCGTGACCATTGGGCCGGAGGCGATTGCCGAATCCGGAGCCAGGGTCAATGGAGTTGAGCAAAATAAGTTTTTTGGAGAAGAGGATGGACTGCCGGTGTTCCTGATTGAACATGAATCGGTGGGAGTGACGCCGATTCTGGAAAAGCAGGTGGAGGGGATTGTGGAACAGGAGAAGGACGAGGGTTATTTTGTGGTGGAGGGGAATTTTCCATGGCGGGAAGAGTTTGAAGCGGCGTATGGGGAATGGCAGATTGATCCGACGGGGCCTGCGGATGATGTGATTGAGGACCTGATGGAGGAACACAATCTGTATGGGATTCTTTACCTGCATCCGAACGGGAACTTTCTCATGCCGGGGCTGACTTCGAAACTGGTGTGGGCGGAGCGAGCGGGGGCGGAGGAGCGCAGGTGGCCTTCGGTGATGGCATCGGCGGCATGGGATGGAGCGTGGTTGCTGGTGAACGATCACCCGACCCGAGGGGATCGGCGGGTGAACGCAGAGGTGGAGCAATTAATGTATGCGTTTCAGCAGGAGGGGCTGGAACTTATCATCGACGATGAAATTGAGCCGGACATTCTTGCCGGGCTTTCCAGCAATCCGGAGGAGAGTACTTCGCCTGCACTGCAGCGAGCGATGCGGAAGCATCATCTGGCGGGGGTAATTCGAGTCTATGCTCCGTCCGGGAAAGGGGAAGCCGGGGAGCGGATCGGTCTGGCGGTGTACCGGACTCAGGAGGAGGGGGATGGTCTGGAATCGGTTTTTGATGATTCCGAATCGGTGGTGGAGAACCAATAAGATTTCGTTGGGGTAAGACCAACGCATTTTTAATGAAATTGGGATCATCCGCCAGAGACGGAATGTTTGAGGAAGGTTGTATCGGGCACATCGGGATGCCCGCACTGCCTTCCGCCCGGCTTTCCGCCGTGGGCGGATGGCACCGGGCAAGGTGGAAATGCGAATGCCTTGTTGTAGGGATTCCGGGGGGCGCGAAGGGGACAGCCATCTTTCTCAAATGACTGTCCCCTTGCTTTATCCATCCACCACGATGTTCGTCTTCCAGGGGATTGGCCCGAGGAGGTGTTGATCGAGGTGGTTGAGAAAATGCGCCGACCCGTCTCCATCCGCCCCGCTCTTCCCGCCGTCGTTTGTGGACACCATTTCAATGGCGTGGAGTTTGAAGGTGATTGTGTCTTTTTGAGGGTCGATGAGGATGGCGGCTCGTTTGGCGGCGATGAGGAGGTTGTCGCCGTCGATGCGGAGGTTCTGGAGTTCGCCGGTGAGGGGATCGGCAGATTGGGCGGCGATGTGGAGGAAGCCGATCAGGCCGCCGTTGTCGAACCCCGGTTTGTTCGATTTGGCGAGGACGAGGTTGGTGACTTCGCGGCGGACTTCGGAGACGGACATGGAGTCGCCTTTGGAGGTCATCATCAGACCGAGGCCGGCGACGACAAGCCCAGCGGCCATCATGGGGAGGATGAAGCGGGCGCGGGATCGAGTGGCGGAGTTGGTTGGGCTGAGGGTCATTGGCGTTTCGATGATCGTCGGGGGGGAGGGGCACACGGGATATCGGACGCCGGGGGGGCGGAGTTAAGGGAAACTCCGCAATTTGTTTCATTCTTTATGATGGAAGGATGCCGGTTGAAGTAGTTGTTTATCTTGGCGGGGGCTTTCTGGTGATGGCCCTGCTGTACGCCACGGTGGGGCACGGCGGGGGATCGGGGTATCTGGCGGTGATGGCGCTGGCGGGGTTGGCGCCGGAGATGTTGCGGCCGACGGCGCTTTCGCTGAATCTGCTGGTGGCGGGGATCGGGACAGTGCGGTTTTTTCGGGCGGGGGCGTTTACGGGGCGGTTGTTCTGGCCGTTTGTGATGACTTCGATTCCGGCGGCTTTTTTGACGGGGATGGTGGTTTTGGATCCGACGGTGTATAAGTGGGTATTGGGAGTGGTGCTGCTGTTCGCGGCGTTTCGGTTGGCTTTGCCCCCCCGGATTTCCCG
>CAZLXE010000277.1:0-2339 GCA_964563005.1 uncultured Isosphaeraceae bacterium | reverse complement strand
GGATCTATCCCGGATTTGTCGATGACCGCGCGGATGACCTGCGCCGCCAGATCATCCGGCCGCACCGAAGCCAGTGCCCCCCCATAGCGACCGATCGGAGTACGGAGAGCAGCAATAATGGCGGCACGGGGCATAAGGTCAGGAAATATCCGTTGTCAGGGCGTCCGCCGGGAAACTGAAGCGGTCGCTGTGCGTGTGAGCATTGAGAGCAGCACATAGTTTACGGCATTTCTCCGCCCCGATCTCCCGCTCCCACGCAAACGGCCCCTTCGGATAGTTCACCCCATATTGCAAAGCCGTATCAATATCCTCCGCCGTGGCCACCCCCCGCCGCCGGGCCTGATGGGCCTGCACCATCAACGCGGCCAGAATCCGGGCAAAAACATACCGCTCCAGATCATCACCCGATTCCGCTACCCCGCCCGCACAGAATTCATCAACCGTAGCCCTTAATGCTCCCTCGGTATCGAACTGCTTCACCGCAATTTCCAGAGAGAGTTCAGGTGTTTCCCCGCCGTATACATAAACACCCCGCCCGGTTTTCCGCCCCAGATTCCCCTCCGCCACCAGTGTTTTCTGCACATCACTCGGGGCCAGCAGCGGCGGCCGATCTAACTGCTCCCACACCGATTCCGTCGTCGCCGCATTAATGTCCTGCCCGATCAGATCCGTTAGTTCAAACGGCCCCATCCGAAACCCCCCCAGCCGCTTCATCGCCCCATCAATGACATCCGGGGGCGCCACCCCATCCTCCACCATCCGAAACGCCTCCAGATAATACGGCCGGGCCACATGATTCACGATAAAACCCGGTTGATCCGCCGCCCGCGCCACCTTCTTCCCCCACGAATCAGCAATCTCCGCCACCCGATTCGCCACCGCCAAATCCGTGCCCATCCCCGAAATCACCTCCACCAATTTCATCAACGGAGCCGGATTAAAAAAGTGCATCCCCACCGTGCGCCCCGGCTCCCCCAGCCGCTCCCCCAATTCCGTAATCGAAAGCGATGAAGTATTGGAAGCAATAATCGCATCCCCCGGCAGAGCCGAAATCACCTGCCCCAATACCTCCACCTTCACATCCATATCCTCCACAATCGCCTCGATCAGCAGAGAACAAGCCCCGAAACACGCCGGCTCGAATGCGGGAAGAAGACGGTCGGCGGCAATCTCACTCTCTTCCGGAGTGAGTCGGCCTTTTTCGACGAGTCGGGCCAGTCTCTTTTTGATGCCCTCAATTGCAGCGCGGACAGTGGGCTCATCCTGATCCATGAGTTCCACAGTCCAGCCGTGGATGATGGCAATCTGGGCAATGCCCGCACCCATGGTGCCAGCCCCCAAAACAGCCAGCGAACGATCAGACATCCCCCATCCTCCTCCCCAGCAACTCCCGCAACCGTCCCTCCGCCGCCGGATCGCGGCTGAGCGGCGTCCAGGTCAACGCAGGCAGAGGACGAGTCGCCTCACCTTCCTCCGTATGAGGATAAATCAGCATCCGTGTCGTCTTGGTTCTCGTCCACGGGCTGCGCCTCAAGCCCGGCTGATGCGCCCGATCCAGAAACACAAAAACCCGCAACTGAAGGTCGCCCGTCGTCCGGGTCAGATCGCGAATAGTTCTATGAACCGCCAGCAGATCCGGTTCACCATTCCCTTCCGATTCTCCTGCCTTCTCATCCACCGGCGCAAACTCCACCCGTATCCACTCCCGCTGCAGAGCCAGGGTATTTTCCACCGTCTGAGAAAAAGATGTCCGATGGTTATACCACGGCTCAAACAGCGACCCGGCAATCCGCGGCTCGGTCTCAATCACCCCCTGCCGGGGATCGCGCAAAGCAGGCGTAAAACCCTCCGCCCGCAGCACCTCGGTCGCAGCCGAAAAGGCATTCTGATACTCACTCGAAGAAATCACCACCGCCTGCTCCTGCTTCAAACCGGAACTTGTCGCACACCCAAAGTGAACCAAAAGCAAAACTACGACCCCAAAGCGGATAAATCGAGCAACATAGAAGGAAAACCAGATCATAGCCCTCCAGTGTACCGTGAGGAGTAAGCTGGGCAATCTATGCGGCCTGAATCACCTGGCGAATCAGGGAACACAAGGACTGAGGGTTGCTCCCTTGAATCAGGTATTCCCAGCCGTATTTTCATGGTCAGAAAGCAAGGATCAGTGGCATCAGAGGCCAAAAACCGCGATAAATAGAGTATGCCCTGAAACCCCACGGGCGCGATTGGCGAATACCTTTTCCAAGTACGGATCTCCCTGTTACTGAGGAATCAGAATTCATCCGGGGGACCAAAATTACGGCTTGCGACCAGGAGGCATAAGAGGATGCGGATCA
>CAZLXE010000276.1:0-2344 GCA_964563005.1 uncultured Isosphaeraceae bacterium | reverse complement strand
GCATCGTGGAATTCTTCGCAGTTGGCGGGGGTGTAATCGAATCGGTGTTTGGCCTTGAACATGTAATCGCGGTAGTTGTCGAAGCCAGCGTTTTGGGCGATCTGATGACGGATTTTGATCATCTGCTCGAAGATGTCGTTCAGTTGATCCTGATCCTGATGGCGGCGCTCGGTGATGCCTCGCCAGGCGGCTTCGCGGACGGTGCGGTCGGTGTCCTCCAGAAACTTTCCCATCTGAGGCATGGTGCGTTCTTCGCCCTGGAAGTTGACGGTCATGGCGCCGCAGATTTCGCTGTATTGCTGGCCGAGTTTGGTGTCTTTGGTGTGGAGGGGAATGTTTTCCGGGCGGAAGATTTCCATGTCGGCGCGGAGGTCGCGAAGGAGGACGCCGTAACGGTTTTGATCGAGTTTCGCGGCGTGGGGGGATTCGACGATTTTTTTATCGAGATCGAATCCGGTTTGGGTGAGTTTGGGCTGGACTTCTTCGACAAACGCGAGATAGGCCTTTTTGTTTTCTTCGCTGTCTGTGTGCCGCGTCATGTTGATGTAGAGGTTGGCGTGGGCCTCCATGGCGGTGGCGTCGAGCTCGCTGCGGTCGAGGAGGAGTTGTTCGAGGCAGTTTTCGCAGGCGAGTTTTCGATCGAGGAGCGACTGGTAGAGGGGCTCCAAATTGGCCCATTGGGAGCCGTCGAGTTCGGCGGGGACGAAAGGATTTTCGGTGGTCATGGGAGGGGTCGAGATGATTGAAGTCATGGATTTATCCGGGAAACAATAGGATTAGAGAACATGATACCGCAGGGAGTTACGGAGATGAGAGGTCGGGATTTTCCCAGGAGCGACAGGCGATGGCCGGGAGGTCGAGATGGTTCTCAATTTCGCTGGCAAGGGCATGGGCCAAGGGAGGGTCTGTACATAAAGTAAAGAGGGTGGAACCGCTGCCGGTGATACAAAAACGGCGGTTGGTAAGCGATTCGAGGCGATTTCGGACGGCTTGTAGTTTGGGGGCAACGATTTCGGCGGCGGGGGCGAGATGATTGAAGATTTTATTCAGAAGTGCTTGTGAATCAGAGAGTTGGAGCAGGGAATCGAGGTCAGGAGATGGCGGAGGAGCGGGGAGATTATCGAATTCTGTATAGACAGCAGCGGTGGGGCAGGAAAGGGGTGGGAAAACGAGGACGGCGTGGAAATGGGGGAGTATTTTGTGTGGTTTTATGTCGGAGCCGGTGCCGTAAACGGTTGCGCTGCCTGTAGTTAAGAGAAAGGGAATGTCTGAGCCGAGGGGAGTAGCGATTTGGGCGAGTTCTTCGGAAGATAAGTTGAGTTTGTATAAGGAGTTGAGGGCGAGGAGCATGGCGGCGGCGTCGGAGGATCCACCCCCGAGTCCGCCGCCGGTGGGGATTCGTTTTTGTAAAGTGAGTTGTATCGGGAGGTTACGACGGAGGTGTTTCTGGACTGCGAGATGGGCGCGGACGGCGAGGTCTTTGGTGATTGACCAGTCGATTTCGGATTTCTGTTTTGCGTCCTCGTGCCAGAGGATGGCGTAACGGCTGAGGTGGGTGAGGGGGAGTTTTTGTAACTCGAGTTCATCAAAGAGGTTGACGGTGATCATCCAGGATTGGATGGGGTGTAAGTCGGCGCGACGAGGGGATACGGCGAGGGTTAAGTTGAGTTTGGCGGGGGCGAGTTGGTGGACAATTTCGGGCATTTTTGACACAGAATATGCTGAATTGGGGGCGATTTGCGGATTGCATACGAAGATGGGGGCGGAATCGTCCGATAGCAAAGCGTGATCTCCGTTTGATATCAGGAGTCGTCCATGCACGAACAGCGACAACATTCACGGATTCCCGATTGCCGTCGGGGTAAATTATTCTCACCCCGGGGGGAGCGGTATTACTCATTTGAGGCGCGGGATATTTCTGCGGGTGGGGTTCTGATTGAGACAAGTCGGGTGCTGCCGCTGAAGCCGGGGGATGCTATTCGGGTGGGGATTCCGGTGGAGAGCGAGGAGCCGGGACAGGGGGGATGGCCGAATCTGCCGTGGGCGAAGCAGGGGGGGGACCGGGGATTTGGCGTTTTTCGGAGCGGTTGGGGATTGATGCGGGCTTCAGACATGGTGGAAGCGACGGTGGTGCGGACGCTGCGCGCGGATGATGGGGGCATGCATCTGGGGTTGCAGTTTCACGAGACCCAGGGGGGGCTGGTGCCGCGAGCGGTGGCGGCGTGAGGGGGGGAAGCCATTCGCCCCGCCTGGGCGGATTCCGAGCAACATGCGCCATGGGGGGGAGGGGCAGTGAGGAAAAAGAGAGGTTGTTGAGGGGAGATACCTATCCACGGGAATTATG
>CAZLXE010000275.1:0-2349 GCA_964563005.1 uncultured Isosphaeraceae bacterium | reverse complement strand
CCGCTGACCGCTGACCGCTGACCGCTGACCGCTACTCCTCCGTCCAATACCGCGTCACCACCCCTTCCGTCACCTCAAAATAAGTCGTGCTCGTCCGCGTCGTTTCCGATCCTCCCGCAAAGATCAGAAACACCGTCCCCCCCTCGCTGCGCGTCACCCGGTGGCGATAGATCAAAATCCGAATGTCGGCATCCTCATTCACCACCCGCGTGGTATTCGGCTCCCCCAGCAACGCCACCACCCACGATTCCGTCGTCTCCCCCACCACCACCTGATCCAGCGTCACCCGACTGATCCGCACCCCCGATTCATCAATCGACTTCCCGCTCATCACCAGACATCCCCCGGCAACAATGGAAAACACGACCAGACACAATGAGGGAAGAATGCGAATGCGGCTCATGAAAGAATCTCCAAAAATGGGAAAAGCGGACGCCTCGTTATACGGCAAAACCAGGACCCCGTTTCAACCCCCATATTCCATAACTCCCCTCCCCCCGTGCCGGAGGTCCGCCCATGGCGGAGGGGGAGGCCGGGAGGGGGGAATCAGGAAAAACCAGGCTTCTGGTCAGTTGGCTTGACCCTTTTCCGGGGGCGGATTCCACGGCACATCCGCCACTCCCTCACAAACATTCGCATACCGCGCCAACGCAAACAAAAGATCACTCACTCGATTCAGATAAATAAGCAGCGACGAATCAATCTCCTCCACCACCCCCAACGAATACACCGCCCGCTCCGCCCGCCTCCCCACCGCCCGAGCCAGATGCAACCGGGCCGCCAACTCGCTCCCCCCCGGCAGAATGAAACACTTCAGCGGCGAATTCAGCCCTTCAATCTCATCAATCCAGGATTCCAACTCCAAAATATGACCCGCCCGAATCCTGCCTGATCCCCCATCCTTCCCGCACCTGGTCGTGGCCAGATCCGCCCCCAGATCAAACAAACCATGCTGCAATCCGGTCAGAATCTCCCCAATGCGGCCAATCTCACTCTGACTCGCCAGCGCCAGCCCCAATCCCGCATTCAACTCATCAACTTCTCCGATCGCCCCAATCCGCGGATGATCCTTCGCCACCCGCTCCCCCCCATACAAGCCGGTCGTCCCATCATCGCCAGTGCGGGTATAAAGAGAAGCCATGATCATAATGTAGGGTGGGCACCGCCCCCCATCAAACCACAACCGCTCAAATAATCTCAATTCAATCCACGGGTTCGCCAAAACCACGAAGAAAAGGTATTCTTTCCCTTTCAACACCCAAAAAAACCTCATTCTTCAGAGGAAACCCAGAGGAAAACCCACCATGACCATCAAAATCGGCATCAACGGCTTCGGACGCATCGGACGACTCGTCTATCGCAACGCCATGACCCAGGGCGGCATCGAAATCGTCGGCATCAACGACCTTGTCCCCGCCGACAACCTCGCCTACCTCCTCCGCTACGACTCCACCCACGGCCGATTCTCCCACGAAGTCTCCCTCACCAACGACGGCTTCGAATGTAACGGCAAAAAAACCAGATGCCTCAGCGAACGCGACCCCGCCAACCTCCCTTGGACCGAACTGGGCGTTGATTATGTCATCGAATCCACCGGCCTCTTCACCAATTTCGACGCAGCCAGGAAACACCTCGATGCCGGGGCCAGACGAGTCCTCATCTCCGCCCCCACCAAAACCCCGGATGAAGTGCCCACCATGTGCTTCAAGGTCAACCACCAAAACTACAATCCGGATACCGACACCGTCATCTCCAACGCCTCCTGCACCACCAATTGCCTCGCTCCCGTCGCCAAAGTCATCCACGACAATTTCGGCCTCGAAGAAGGCCTCATGACCACCATCCACGCCGCCACCGCCACCCAGCCCACCCAGGATGGCCCCTCCAAAAAAGACTTCCGCGGCGGACGAAACGCCTACGCCAACATCATTCCCGCCTCCACCGGCGCCGCCAAAGCCGTCGGCCTCTGCATTCCCGAACTCAAGGGAAAACTCACCGGCATGGCCATGCGCGTCCCCACCGCCGATGTCTCCGTCGTCGATCTCACCTTCCGCACCACAAAACCCACCTCCATCAAAAACATCAACTCTGCCATGAAAGCCGCCGCCGATGGCCCCATGAATGGTGTCCTCTGCTACACCGAAGACCAGGTCGTCTCCACCGATTTCATCGGCGATCCCCACTCCAGCATCTACGATTCCCTTGCCGCCATCGAACTCTCCGACCGCTTCTTCAAGGTCGTCAGCTGGTACGACAACGAAATGGGCTACGCCAGCCGCTGCCTCGACATGCTCCGCATGATGGCCGAAAAAGACGGCATCACCGCCGGCCAGGAAGCCGTCGCCGCCG
>CAZLXE010000274.1:0-2373 GCA_964563005.1 uncultured Isosphaeraceae bacterium | reverse complement strand
TCATCAAAGGCACCGGAACCCGGCTCATCACCGACCTCCTGGCGGAGCGGCTGGGCACGATCTTGAATAATGAGTGATCTCAAGGGATTGAAGTTTGGTATAAATACGGTATTATTTTATGGCATACCACTTGACAAGGTGCACCATCTATGCTATATTCTAATATAGTAATTTCGAAAAAGTGCAGATAATGGCGAAAAAGAAGGGTTCTACCCGCCAATCTGCTCAGATCTCTGTCCCTCTTTCCCTTGAATCAGGAGTTTGGCTGCGTTTTATCCAACTCCCGGCATTTGAGAGTGCGTGGCGGGATTTGGGACTGGAAGATGAAGACCTGCGGACCTTGGAATTGCTCATCATGGCGAATCCGGTGGGCCCGCCAATCGAGCCGGGGACGGGCGGTCTGAGAAAAATCAGGTTCGCCCCAAAACGATGGGGGAAAGGAAAGCGGGGGGGAGTACGCATCTGTTATGCGTACTTTCAAAGCCGTGGCATTGTGCTGCTGATCGCGGCGTACCGAAAAAACCACAAGGAAACGCTCAGCGGGAAAGAAAAAACCACAATCAAGTTACTCATTCAGGATATTGAACGATGCTTCGAGCAGGGAGCCCCATTTTGATCACACCTCTTTTGAATACGGAACCACACCCATGAGCCCATCCCCACCCGACAATCCAATCAAGAGTGAACAAATGCCGCTCGGAGAACAGATCATCGAGGGTTTGACCCAGTTTCGCGATGCCCTGCAAGCGGGTGATGATCTGGAAAAAAAGTTCACCGTGCGCTCCGTACGGCTGAATCTCGATCCTCAACCCTATGGAGCAGAAGAAGTGAAAGCGACCCGGGCGCGGTTGCAGGCCAGTCAGGCGGTGTTCGCCCGGTTGTTGGGGGTATCCACCAGTACGGTGCGATCCTGGGAGCAGGGCAAACCACCCCCGCCCATGGCCCGGCGGTTGCTGGACCTGATGAATGAAGATCCGGAAGCATGGCTGACAATTCTCCGAGAAGCCGCTGAGGAGCAATTGCGGGCGGCGGGGTGAGGGGTTTCACTTGGTGCTTCCATATAAAAGCCGAATCACGAATCAGTCTGGGAGAAATTATGGTTTTGCTGCTTCAACCAAGAAAGCCGCTCCCCGATCTTCTTCCCCCGTAATGGATCATGTTGAGCATTGGAGGGCAGGAGTCTTGCCAGATCCTGCTGATATTTGGCCCCGGCAAGCCAAAGATAGCGCATCTCCGGGTGCACCAGTCCCTGCTGTTTCATCTGCTCAAACACCCATGCCGCCCACCGCCTTCGGTCAGCCACTCCCATCGTGTTGAGAGTCTGTTCGTAGGGTTCGATGACAGCATCGGGATGAACCAGGCCATATTTGGCCGAGAGGATGAACCACCGATCGCCGTGGCCCTCGGCAAATCGACGGGCCTTGCGGAAGAGATCGGAAGTGTAGAGGTCTTTCGCGGAAGAGGGATGGGCACGCTTCCCCTTCACACAACTGACGAGGACAATAGTTTCGGTCATGGCTGGCCCCCGGCAATGGCTTCTGTAACAATGGCACATTGCTCAAGCGCCTCCAGAAAAGCCGGATCATATTTCTCCTCAACATGCCTCACATTCCACAACCCTGAATTCTGAACTTTGACATGGGGGCAGTGCAGGCCGAGCCATGATGTGGTAGGTGGGTCGGCGGTGTTTCCTCCGGAACCGAGACAGCTGAGGAGGGCAATTGAGTTTCGCTCGATATATGACCGAACACTGTTCTTGTCGGGTTCGTCATCCGCGTTGATCCACAAAAAAGGCATGGCACAAAGATATGCAGAGACGGCCTGTTCGACTGGGAGTTCATTGTCCTTGACCAAACGGGGGGCGTTGCTTCCTTCGCCCCATGAGTTCGGAGAAAGGGATACTTCACCCCGGTTCAGCAGCGCGCCCCCGAAATGCTTCCGAAAAATTGATCCCCGATGATTACCGCCACCGTTGCCCGCGTTCCCCTTGTGCTGTGAGAGCCGGTTCCAGAGTGTAGTTTTTGATCCCTTCGACACCGCATGAGTACCGACACGAACGACGCGCGGCGATTGGCCATCCTGCCGAACTTCGCCCGGCTCGAAAAAGAAATAAACACCGCGCTGTGGCCAGTTCATTCTGCTATTGCAGTCATGGAGCGTCTGTGTCCCGGTTCGTGATGATAGAGATTCCATGATCTGGTAAAAGCGGTTACGATCTGCGGTTGGATCAGACATTGTAATCCTTGTGACGGGCGAAACTTCCCTTCAGAATTCCGGGGGTTCAATCCCCCCCGATCAAATCAAACACTCCGCCCAACACCGATCCCTCGCCCTTATGTTTACCCCCGCCCTGCGGTGCCGCGGCATACACGC
>CAZLXE010000273.1:0-2392 GCA_964563005.1 uncultured Isosphaeraceae bacterium | reverse complement strand
ATTCTTCAGGGCTTCTTTGACGATTTTTTCGAGGGCTTTCCCCCGGGCCTCATTGGAAATGACCACGCCTTCATGATCGATGATGAACATGGCGGGGATGGAGTTGATGCCGTATTTTCTCGCGAGTCGGGTTTTCCAGCCCCCGCCATCCACGACATGATGCCAGTTCATTTTCTTTTTCTTGATATAACTTTTCCCTTTGCTTTTGCTCTGATCGAGAGAGATGCTGATGATCTCGAAACCCTGATCGTGGTATTTTTTGTAGACCTTTTTCACATTGGGGATTTCGCCGACACAGGGCCCGCACCAGGTGGCCCAGAAGTCGATGAGCACGACTTTGCCGCGGAAATCCTTGAGGTCGAGTTTCTTGCCGGAAATGGGATCCTTTCCGGTGAAAGTAGGAAATTCCTTGCCCACAACGGGTTTGCCAGCGAGGACGGGAGTGGCAATAAGGGTGATGACCCAAGCCACGAAGAGAGTGCGGAAGAGGTGGTGAGGGCTGAGCATGATGTGAAAACTCCATTCCCGGCGGCGGAAATCGCAGCCGTAGATCGTTCATTCTATACCGGTCTGCTTCAATTGAACAAGACAGAGCAGCAGAAGATGCCCATTCGGATGAAGATTCTGGGAATTTAGATTGATTCGTCAGCGGGGGAACCGGGGGAACCGGGGGAGCCGGGGGAATGGGAACCAGTGGTCTACTTTGTGGAGTAGTCAAACACCCCATGCCCGGTTTTATCGCCCAGTCGTCCGGCGGTGACGAGTTGACGCAACTTCGGGCAGGGGAAGTACTTGTCCTGGCCGAGTTCGCGGGTGAGGACCATCATGATATCGTGGCAGACATCCAGCCCGATGAAGTCGGCCAGACGCAGGGGACCCATGGGGAAGTTGCAGCCGAGTTTCATGATGTCGTCGATGGCTTCCGGTTCGGCCACGCCATCCATCCAGGCGTAGAACGCCTCGTTGATCATCGGCATGAGGACGCGGTTGGAGACGAAGCCAGCTCGATCATTGGCGGGAACCGGGGTTTTGCCCATCTGCTGAGCGAGGGCGATGGTACGGGCGGTGGTTTCCTCGCTGGTGGCGAGTCCCTTGATGACCTCGACGAGTTTCATGATGGGAACGGGATTGAAGAAGTGCATCCCGATCACCCGCTCCGCCGCATCAGGTACGGCGGCGGCAATTTCGGTGATGGAGATGGAGGAAGTGTTGGTGGCGAGAACGACTTTCTTGCCGAAAGTGGCCGCCATCTGGGCGAAGATCTTCTTCTTGATCTCGGCGTTCTCCGTGGCTGCCTCGACGACCCAATCGGAGCCCTTCGCATCGGCCATATCCGAGACATAGGAAATCCGGGCCAGAGCCGCATCTGCTTCGGCCTGGGTCATCCTCTCCTTGGCCACATTACGGCCGAGGATTTTCGCGTGGGATTGTTTCGCCCGCTCCAGTTGATCCGGCAGGACATCGATCTGAAAGGCGTCAATGCCGTGAGTGGCGGCGGTGAGGGCGATGCCGGAGCCCATGGTTCCGGCTCCGATGATGGCGATGGTATGGATACTGGTCATGATGCGGCCTCAAGAGAGTTCAGAGAGCCGCGTATCGTACTCACCCGGCAGGACGACTGGAAGGGGCGGAGGGAATTTCCGGCTGAGGAAGTTTTGGAGGTTCCGACGAAGTGAACACTGATCGGGGAAGGTCTTCATACACCGCGATTTCGGTCAGTTGCCTTTTCCCACCCCGCCCCCCGGAGAGCAGAATGTGGCCGTGGCGTTGCCAATCCTGCCACGGAATGCGAAAGCGGGGTTCCTCATCCGCGGCATCGGAATAGAAATCCCATTGCTCCACCAGTCCGGTGTCGGCGGCCACATACACATGATATTTGTTCTGCGGAGTCACCCCCACTTCGCGAAAGGTCAGCTCAATCACCTCGGCGGGTCGGTCATCCTGCATCTTCCGGGGGCCGAGATACTTCAGCGTCACGCCGGAGTCCTTGAGTTTGTACGGCATGACCAGCCAGTAGGAATCGTTGATCCAGGCCTCCAGCCCATTCTTGAGTATTTTCCCCAGTTCCGGAGCATCGCTCACTTCCTTTCCATTCTGCCACGCTCTCCCTTTATGCGAATGGATATTCATCAGGACGAGATAAGGCGTTCCATCACGCCGTTTCCCCTCCACCCGAATATCCCCGGTAGCCCGATCCCAGACATGGCTTCGCCGCCCGAAAAAGTTCCAGGTGAGATAGCGGGTTTTCTCCCACGCGGCCCGGCCTCCCATTTTTTTCATGACTGCATCAGCCAGGGCAATGGCCTTGGGATCCGATCCATTCTGATCGAAATCACGGGCGGCCGGATTAACCTCGCCCGGGCTGGGTTGGGTGGCGGGCTGACTCGCCGGC
>CAZLXE010000272.1:0-2396 GCA_964563005.1 uncultured Isosphaeraceae bacterium | reverse complement strand
TTACTCCGCGTGCAGCCGCCCAGACCTCAATGGTCGGACAGGCCCACGATTTCAGTACCAATGGTTGGTCTCAGGGGGAAATCTGCAAACCCTGCCATACCCCTCACCATGCCCTGAATGATGAAACCGGGGCGGCAGTGGGCTGGCTGTGGAATCACCAGTTGACCACCGCCACCTACACGATGTACGACAACACTACCTCATCTTCAATTGACGCCTTCGACACCCTCAGCCGCCTGTGCATGTCGTGCCACGACGGCACAGTTGCTCTGGATAGTTTCGGGGGAAGCCCGGGTTCGAGTTTCATCGGTGGAGGCGAGTTAATCGGCGTTGACCTGACAGATGACCATCCGGTAGGCCTCACCGCGGTATATCCAGAGGCGGGAGATTCCCATTTCAATGCTGCGGTCAACCACAAACTTGGACCGAACGGTGAGTTGAAGCTTCGCCCCATGGATATCGGCGGTGTGCAAACCTACACCGTGGGCTGCATGACCTGTCACACCCCGCATTACAAAGGATTTGATCATCAAATGCGCATGACCAACTCCTCCAGCGCCATGTGCCTGAGTTGCCACATCAAATAACATCTGTAAAACCTCTGGATTCCTTCGGAAACCCCCTTTCACCCATCGCCGGGTTAATCCAAGGATGTTCCGGCGATGGGTCTTCCTCCTCCACAAACATCGCGACGACGGCGTCGCGATTTCTAATTAGGATATAGTCATGACGGCACTCAATACAACGGCCGATGTGGGCAAGCATATCTCCAGTTTCCCATGTCCACGATTATTCCATTCGAGTATTCCCGGGAAGTATGTGTGGGTAATGATGCTTTTGGGAATGGTGGTGACCGGATGCGCGGGAACCAGGCCGGCGACTCCCGAATCAACGATCGATCGAGAGTATTCGTTCTGGCCTCCGTTTCCTGCAGAACCCCGGATTCAGTTCCTGGTGTCGTACCGCTCCAGCGCCGATATTGAGCCAGCCCGAAGTTCATTCGATGATCTTCTCTACGGTGCCGATGAAAACGCCTTGCCGATTCAAAAACCTTACGGGGTTGAGATGACGAACGGGCGCATTTATGTGTGCGACATCCGCAATACGGGGGTGGTCGTTCTTGATCTTGTCAAGCACCAGACACGGATCATGGGAACCAGTGGGGTGGGCGGGTTAGTACAACCCACGGACATCGCTATCGCAGAGGATGGCATGATTTATGTTGCAGATGTCAAACGGGGAGTAATTTTTGTCTTCAACAGCGAGGAACGCCATGTGGCTTCGTTCGGTCATTCGGGGCTTCGTCCGGTCGGCCTGGCGATTCACAAAAACAATCTTTATGTATGCGATTTTACTTCCCAGAGTGTTTTGGTCATGGATCGATTTTCAGGCGAAATCCAACGCTCAATCGGAGAACCGGGATCAGACGATGGCCAGTTCGTGCGACCGCTGGGTGTCGCCGTGGACTATCGGGGTCGGGTGATCGTGTGCGATGTGATCAAGTGCCGACTCCAGACTTTTGACGCCTCGGGGAAATTTCTCCATGCCACAGGATCGATCAGTGATACGGCAGGATCGTTTGTCCGCCCCAAGCATATTGATGTGGATAACACCGGGAATGTGTATGTTACCGACGCGGCCTTTCAGAATGTCCAGTTGTTCAACGATGCGGGACAAACCCTCATGTTCTTCGGATCAGCGGGCGATCACCCTGGTAGCATGAACCTCCCGGCAGGCCTGTGTATCCACGAGGGTGATCTCGAACTATTTGCCCGGTATATCCATCCCGATTTCAAGGCGGAGTATCTGATTCTAGTGACCAATCAGTTTGGTCTCGACAAAGTATCGGTATATGCGTTCGGACAATTGCGGGGAGGCAAGTCAATTCAGGATATTGAGGGAGTGGTGGTTCCGGTGGCGACCGGTGTCCAGGAAGATGATGAGCAGTCGCCGGCGATCCAACCGATCAAAGAACCAGATAAGTCCATCGAATCGAGTGAGGATCAACCCTGAATGATCAACGCTTGCTCTCCAAATAGCTTCCGGAGGCGGCGTCGCGTGATTCTATTGATCGCAATAATCACCTTTCTGGGGGTATGGGTGGGGTGCAGTCCGGAAAATAATTATGAAATTCTGAGTTTTTTCTTCGACGGGGTACCTGATCCGAATGCTCCCATAATGGCCGAGGATGGGACAATGATCATGGCTGGCCCCATGGTTTCAGTCCATCTTCCGTTCGCCGAGGAACGATGTCGGGAATGTCACACAGATCTCACGGCGGCAATGCTTTCTCGGGATGATGCATCACTCTGCCTGCAATGCCACAGTGATGTTCTGGATCAGAATCCGGTGGTGCATGGGGCGGTGGCGGGGATGGCGTGCCTCTGGTGTCACGA
>CAZLXE010000271.1:0-2418 GCA_964563005.1 uncultured Isosphaeraceae bacterium | reverse complement strand
CCCTCTTCCGGGGGTGCCAGAATCGCCAGCGCCCGGGCATCCGAAGAAAACGCCAGAATGTCATCCTCCCTGCCCCGCTCCCCCTTCATCCACCGCAGATACAACGGCTTCTCCCCGAACATATCGCGGGCCAGCAGAAGCGAGCCATTCGTACCGGGGGTCCGATCCCACACCGCGAACGCGTACATCCCCTCCAGGTGATCCGCCAGTTCCCCGCCCCATTCCCGGTAGCCGTGGATCAGGACTTCGGTATCACTGTGATCCGTGACAAACGCATGACCCAATCCCTCCAACTCGGCCCGCAATTGCCGGTGATTGTAAATACACCCATTGAACACCACCGCTACTTCTCCATCCTCACTCACCATCGGCTGCCGCCCGCCCTCAATATCGAGAATAGAAAGCCGCCGATGCACCAGCGCCACCCGTACCATTCCTCCCTCCTCCAGAGTCACTTCATCCCTGAATACCCCCCGATCATCCGGCCCCCGCTGAGCCACCCGCGCATCGAGAACATCCACCCATGATTCGGGAATCCCCCCCCCATCCCGCCGCAGAATGCCGCCGATACCGCACATGGGAATAGATTGTATGGCCCGACCACCAGACTGCCCGATCGATCCTCCCTATTCCCTTCCTCGCCGTGCCTCCGTGGTAAAAACCCCTCGCCGAAACAACCCCCCTACCACCGCTCCGCTCGCGCCGCCTCCCAATCATCCCGCCAATCATCAGGCATCGTCCCCCCGTTCAGCAGCGCCCCCTCATCCAGCGTGGGATAAATCTCATCGAAGTGCTTGATCGTATATGGATCAATCCGCCGGAGAATGCAGTGCGGCCCGATGGCCTCGGCACGCTCCAAACCCGCCCCGGCAATGAGTTCGAGAAACGAGTGAATCGTCGCCCGATGATATTCTGCCACCCGGTGGGCCTTGTCCGGCACATGCAGTCCCCGCACCCGCCCCGGATCCTGCGTGGCGATGCCCACCGGACAGGTGTTCGTGTTGCACCGCCGCGCCTGAATGCACCCCAGGGCCAGCATCATGGGCCGCGCCGCATTGCACAGGTCCGCCCCCAGCGCGATTGTCCGCAGCATATGAAAACTCGTCGTGATCTTCCCCGCCGCGATGAGGCGGATCGACTCCCGCAGCCCCGCCCCCCGCAGGGCATTATGCACGCATCGCAGGCCATCCCGCATCGGCATGCCCACCGAATTCGTCAGTTCCAGCGGAGCCGCCCCCGTCCCCCCCTCCGCTCCGTCCACCGTAATAAAGTCCGGCCGGATCTCCATCTCCCGCATCGCCTTGCAGATGGCGAGAAACTCCGTGCGATACCCCACACACAACTTGAACCCCACCGGTTTGCCCCCCGACAGTTCCCGCAGCCGGGCCACAAACTCCAGCAATCCCCTCGGTGTCGAAAACGCCGTATGGGCCGGGGGAGAAATCACATCGTGTCCCATCGGAACCCCGCGAATCTCCGCAATCTCCAGACTCAACTTCTCCTTCGGCAGAATCCCCCCGTGCCCCGGCTTCGCCCCCTGCGACAGTTTGATCTCGATCATCTTCACCGCATCCTGCCCCGCCTTCTCCGCAAACCGTTCCGCATCAAATCCCCCATCCTTCGTACGGCAACCGAAATATCCCGTCCCGATCTGCCACACCAGATCACCCCCCGGCTCGAGATGATACGGGCTCAGCCCCCCCTCCCCCGTGTTGTGAAAAAATCCCCCGATCCGCGCCCCCCCGTTCAACGCCCGGATCGCATTGCAACTGAGCGAGCCGAAACTCATTGCCGATATGTTCAGATGCGACGCCAGATACGGCTGCGTACACCCCTCGCCCCCGACTCGCACCCGCGACTCCTCCTCAGCCACCGGCTTCGGAGCCAGCGAATGGTGCATCCACTCATAGCCCACCTGATTCACATCATACTGCGTCCCGAACGCCCGCGTATCCATGTCCCCCTTCGCCCGCTGATACACAATCGACCGAAACTCCCGGCTGAACGGCGTCCCGTTCGTGTTCGACTCCACGAAATACTGCTGAATCTCCGGCCGCACCGCCTCCATGACATACCGGCCGTGCCCGATCACGGGGTAGATCCGCAGCAGGGCATGTTTGCTCTGAATAACATCATGCAACGCCAGCCCGCTCAACGGCCCCACCACCACCAGCAGCCACCACGCTGGCGGCCACACCAACACCGCCGCCACCACCACTCCCACCGGAAAAACCAGAGCCGCCATTAAAACAAGTGTGCGAACCATAAAAAAACCCTGTCTCGAACCCCCTGCAGGCGTGAACTCCCATCCTACCCCCAGACCACAAAGCCTCCAACCCCCCCCCCCCCCCCACCCACCACCACATAGCTGCCGCCCTCCCCAGCCACACACTCACCCCCACCTCTCCCCCGAGCGTG
>CAZLXE010000270.1:0-2439 GCA_964563005.1 uncultured Isosphaeraceae bacterium | reverse complement strand
TGCGAGCCAGTTTGTGACGAATATGCTGGGGAAGACGCGGTTTGTGCGGCGGTGAGATCGGGTCATGGTTGGCTTACGGGCATGGGCCAAAGGCATTTAGGATTGCGACGAGATCGTCGATGTTGACCATGCCGTTGCCGCCAAGGGGAGTGATATCGGCGTTACAGGTGGCGGGGGGTGCCGGGCAGGGGCCGAAAGCGTTGAGGATGGCGACGAGATCGTCGATATTCACCACTCCATTTCCACCGGAGGGGGTGATATCGGCGGGGCAAGGCAGGGCATTGGGGGGTGATCCGACGGCATAAACAGTAGTGTGATCTACATTGGCCCAGGCGAAGCCCTGCAGGGTGGTGGGATTCCAGTACGCGCCGTGATCGCCAAGGTCGGGGCTGAGGGTGGGAAGAATAGTGTCGGTAATGGCGAATCGATCTCCCACCGGGCCGGGGAATCCGGGGCTGTTGACGGTGTTGGCGGCCACGGCGAGTTCCCAGTTTCCGCTGATGGGGTTGTAGTAGGTCAGGTCGATGGTGAGGGGGTCGGCGATTGATGCGGCATCCAAATCGGCCTGAGCGAAGGGGATGCTGATCTGCATGAAGAACTCGCCGTCGTTCATGGTGGTGTTGACGATGAGTTGGGTGTCGAATGCGCTGAAGCCACCCGCAGCGGGGAACTGGTTGGTGTTGGTTTCGTTGGCGGTGATGGCTGATCCGGGCGCCCCGGAGTTGTTGGTAATGTTTATGAGGGCATCTTCGGTGGGGATGCCGCTGCCGCCGAGAGGGTTGAGGATGATTTGTTGACCGGGGCTGATGACGGCGCTGTCGCTGCAATCTCCTATGCAGGTGTAGAGGTAGGCGGATCCGGCGTCCGTTCCTCCGATGGTGTCATCACCCGGCCCGCCGATGATGGCCACGGCTCCACTCACGGACACTGAGGTTCCGAAGTTGTTGATGGGGGCGCCATTGGAGGCAATGAGGTGTTGCTCTTCTACCCAGGTTGAACCGTTGAAGTGATAGACATAGGCGGAGCCGGAATCGGTGATACCAGCCGTATCATCGCGCATGGCTCCGATGAGGGCGATTTCGCTGCCCGGGGAACCGCCGATTGAGACAGAGCGGCCGAACCAGTCATCTCGCTCGGCATCGGAGGCGTTGAGGGGGGCTTCAAAGTTCCAGGTTAATCCATCAAATCGAAACACATAGGCCGCTCCAGCGTTGATAAGCACGCCGGCATCATCCCAAGACGCCCCGATGAGGGCGACATCGTTGTGGATTGAGACGGCATCGCCAAAGCGACTCGATTCCCAGGCGTCGAACGCGAAGAGATGGGCTTCTTCGGCCCATGATGCGCCGTTAAACCGGTAGATATAGGCCGAACCGGCATCGATACCCGCGTTGGTATTGTCGAGAAATGATCCGACGATGGCGACTTCATTGCCTGCGGGACCACTGATGGAAATGGAATTACTGAATTGATCTCCTCCCGCAGGGCTGCCCTGTCCATCAGAGGCAAATAGATGGGCCTCTTCTATCCAGGATGATCCGTTGTAGCGGTAAACATATACGGAACCGGCGTTGATGCCTCCAGCGGTGTCATCCAGTTGGGCGCCGACGATGGCCACATTGCCGTGGATAGAGACTGCGCCGCCGAAAAAATCGTTGGCCGCTCCATCGGAAGCGAAGAGGTGGGTTTCTTCTGCCCAGAATGTTCCGTTGAAGCGATAGATATAGGCCGATCCGGCATCTGTTCCAGCAGGCGTATCATCGGTCCATGCGCCTACGATGGCGACTTCATTACCGGGCGTAGCGCTGATGTCGACGGCGTATCCGAATTCATCGCGGATGGTGCCATCGGAAGCAAACACATGGGTTTCTTCAATCCAATTGGTGCCGTTGAACCGGTAGAAGTATGCAGATCCGGCCCGAACTCCCCCTGCCGTGTCATCGGTTCTTGCTCCTACAATGGCGACTTCGCTGCCAGGGGTGCCGCTGATGGCAACGGCGTGGCCGAATTGGTCACCTATATCAGGGAAGTCTCCCCCGAGTCCATCAGAGGCGAGGAGGTGCTGATTTTCGAAGTGAGAGGGAGTTTGTGCCTCTCCTACACCCGAAACACCAGCCATCCCGCATGCCATCACCGCAGTCATAGCCACATTCATCTTTCGCATCAATCAACTCCTGGAGTAAAAAACAAACTGGGAATCTCACCCCCCCTCTTCCCAAAATGCTTTCTGTTCTTACTTTAACCCGGAATCGGGGTTAATCAAGAGAAACTTTCCGTGATAGATGATCTTTGGCTGCGCATGCGGCAGCACACTGCGATGGGTATTGAGTATTTCCCAACAGGACTTCATTTTGGTGTCTGAGATTGGTTATCAGATGGTGGGCGAAGCCCACTCTATGAATTGATGCCGGTGATTCTTACGCGGAGGTATTTCTGGCG
>CAZLXE010000269.1:0-2452 GCA_964563005.1 uncultured Isosphaeraceae bacterium | reverse complement strand
GCGTTTTTTCCGGTGAGGTCAAACATAATTATTCCGAGGAGGCGCCGACGGTGAGGGGGATAGGTGGCGCGTTTGAATTCGCGTGTTCCTGATGGAGTTTGGAATTGCGAAGGGTGGACCAGTCGTGGATGCGGAGATCGGGTGCGTCGGGGCCGTCGTGGACTTTGAGGAGGTTGTATTCGTTGTTGCGTTGGGCGGGGAGGAAACCGGCATCGCGGATGAGGCGGCAGATCATGGCGTCGTTGAGGCAATGCGTGGTGCCGGCGGCGGAGACGACATTTTCCTCCATCATCACGGAGCCCATGTCGTTGGCTCCGTAGAGGAGGCCGGTCTGGCCGATGTGGGGACCCATGGTGACCCAACTGGCGCCGATGGAGAAGATGTTGTCGAGGTAGAGGCGGGAAAGGGCCTGGGTGCGGAGGTAATCGGTGGAGCCGGTCATGCGGATACGGCGGCCGAAGAGGGGATGGGCGGATTTCTCGCCGGTGCCGTCGAGTTTGGCGACGACATCACCGGGGAAAGGGTCATCGAGATTGTCGCCCTCGGCGGTTCCCCATTCGGGACAGCGGCCGAGAGGGGTATTTTCGCGTTGGAAGGGCCAGGAGATGAAGGCCTTGTATCTTCCTCCGCCGGCGGGGGCGAAATCGGCGATGGCGGAGTCTTGCCAGGAGCGGACGAGTTCGAGGTGGTGGATGCGGTCGGCAATGCCTTCGAGGTGGCCGAACATCATGGTGGCGGAGGTATTCATGCCGAGTTCGTGGGCTACGCGCATGGTGGTGAGCCAGGCGGAGGCATCGCACTTGCCGAGGCCGATTTTTCGGCGGACGGCATCGGCGAAGATTTCTCCGCCACCGCCGGGAATGGAATCTAGCCCGGCATCCTGCATTTTGATCATGACTCCCCGGAGTTTTTCTTCGAGAGTATTGCCCGGAGGGTTGAAGAAGTTGACGAACTCGATGAATTCGGGGGGGCTGAAGGCGTGGATATGGATGCCGGGGAATTGGCTTTTTATGGTTTGGAGGAGATCGAGGTACCAGACGAGGGGGAGATCGGGGTTCATGCCTCCCTGCATGAGGATCTGGGTGCCGCCGATGTCGGAGAGTTCCGAGATTTTTCCGAGGAGGGTTTCGGTGTCGAGGGTGTAGGCGTCGGTTTCATGGCCATCACGGCGGAAGGCACAGAAGGTGCATTTGGCGGTGCAGATATTGGTGTAGTTGATGTTGCGGTCGATGACGAAGGTGCGGATGTGGTCGCCGTGGAGTTCGCGGCAGCGGGCATCGGCCCAGCGGCCGAGTTCGGGGAGAGGCATTTCGTGGAAGAGACGGAGGGCCTGCTCGGGAGTGAGGCGGGTGTTGCCGTCGGCGACATCACGGAGGAAGTGGGGATCGAGGGGGTTGGATTGGGGGGAGAGAGCGGGAGGCATGGGGGGCCATTCCTGAGATTACCGGTCGTAAAATCTGGTTGCGAGGGGCTGCATGATAGGCGATCGGGCGCCTTTGGGGTGGGGCTGATTCTTCGGTTCAATCAAGCCGATGGGAATGAAACGGGGAATTGGGGTGGTTGATGGGAGTTGTTATGGAGAAGACAGAATCGATGGTACATCCAATTCCGAGTGAGTCTGTGGGAATCGCCTTGGCTCGTCTGCGGGGAGGCGTGAGTTTGTGTTGCCTGGCGACAATGATTGCGTTGGGCATTCATGTGGTGGTTTGGGCGATTGTGGTGTTTACGGATACTCGATTTGATGCGCCGGAGAAGCCGGATGAATCGATCAATATTGTGGTACGCGAGGCGGGTCAGATGGAGATTCCGGTTACCGTTGACTCGCTGAAAAAAGTGGATGAAATTGAGGGATTCCTGGATATGGTTCCCCAGAGTGGTTCATTGCACAGGGCATTGGGTCTGGTGGTGTCGTTGGCGGGGGGATTCGGGACCTTGGCGATGATGTGTCTGGTGGGGTTGATCGGGGTGGGGGTGTTGCTGGCGGCGGGATCGGCTACGAGGGGCGTGGAGCAGACGGTGGGGGCGTTTACCTGGACGATGGTCGTGGGTCTGCTGGTTTTGCCTCTGGGGAATGTGGTGGGGCTGCCGTGGGGAGCGGGTGCCCTGGCGTCGTTTGAGGCGATGGTGGAATCCGGTGAGGCATTGGGGTTTACGGTGTATGCCAAGTTTTTGGTGCTGCCTTTGACCTGCCTATCCGGTTTAGGGTTGGTGATGTGGCGATTTCGGGCAGGGGTGAAGGCGGCGATGTTGCCTCCCGCGTATCACATTGACCCGGTGCTGGAGAAAGAGGCAGCGAATATCAAAGCAGACAATCTGCATGCGGGGCGGGGAGGTCATGCACTGAAGCGGGTGATGGATGATGAGACGATTGCTGGTCCGTCTCAGTTTCCGCTGATGCCTCGGGCTTCGGAGGTTTCGGCGGGGGAGCCGCAGAAGCGGTTGATATAAAATA
>CAZLXE010000268.1:0-2454 GCA_964563005.1 uncultured Isosphaeraceae bacterium | reverse complement strand
AAGGCATCAAGGCATCAAGGCATCAACAACCAACGACCAACAACGAATAACCAAATTCCCACCCTCTGTGGTAAAGAACTGACAACTGACAACTGACAACTGATTACTGAAAACTCCCCCCCATGCCCATTAAAGCAACCGAACTCAAACCCGGCCAGGCCCTCCTCTGGGACAGCAAACTCCATGTCGTCCTCGACACCGACTTCGTCAAGCCCGGCAAAGGCCCCGCCTATGTCCAGGCCAAGATGAAAAACATCGATACCGGAGCCATCAAAATCCAGCGCATCAATTCCTCCGACAAGGTCGAGGATGTCGCCATCGACAAACGCTCCATGCAATACCTCTACGATTCCAGCGGCCAGGGCAAGGGTCCGTTCGTCTTCATGGACAACGAATCCTTCGACCAGATGGAGATCGAAGCCGACATCCTGCCCATCAAACAAAACCAGTGGCTCACCGAAAATCTCGAAGTTCAGGTGATGCTCTTCGAAGGCAAGCCCCTCGGCGTAAACCTCCCCGCCGCCGTCGAGGTTGAAGTCACCGACACCGCCCCCCAACCCAAAGGCGCCACCGCCACCAACCAACTCAAAGAAGCCATCGTCGAAACCGGCGCCAAAATCCGCGTCCCTCCCTTCATCGAAAACGGCCAGAAGGTAAAAGTAAGCACCGAGTCGGGCGAGTATCTGAGCAAGGTGTGAGGTAGGGTGGGTCGAGCGAAGCGATACCCACCAAATAACCTTCATCGTCAATGCAAACCCTCACCGAAATCAAATCCCTTCTTGCCGAACGCGGCCTCGCTCCACGCAAGAAGTACGGCCAGAATTTTCTGCATGACCACAACCTCATCCGCAAACTCGTCGATGCGGCCGGGATTCGTAATGGTGATCTAGTCCTCGAAGTCGGCCCCGGCACGGGAACCCTCACCGAAGAACTGCTGGAACGCGGTGCGGAAGTCATCTGCTGCGAAATCGACCCCGGCTTCGCCACCCTCCTCCGCGATCGCCTGGGTGTTAAAATTACCCTCATCGAAGGCGACATCATGGATAAGGGCCGGACGCTTTCTCCTGCCGTCATCACAGCCCTCGCCGGCCGCCCCTTCACCCTCATCGCCAACCTCCCCTATCAGATCGCCAGCCCCCTCATCGCCGCCCTGCTCATCAATCACTCCGGTTGCCTCGGTCAATTTATCACCATCCAGAAGGAAGTCGCCGACCGCCTCACCGCCAAACCCTCCACCAAGCAGTACGGCCCGCTCGGCATCATCGTCCAGGCCCTCGCTACCGTAAGCCGCATCGCCACCCTGCCCCCCACCTGCTTCTGGCCGCCTCCGGATGTAACGAGCGCGATGATCAGCATTCATCCAAGACTGGACTCGCCAGTGACCATTCCGGGGGCCGAAGGGCTGGCTCGCTTCATAACCAACCTCTTCACCAAACGCCGCAAGCAACTCGGCACCTCCCTCGGCCGCGACCAGAACCAAATATGGCCCGAGGGCGTTACCCCCGAACAAAGACCCGAAACCCTCACCGTCGATCAACTCATCGCCCTCTACCAGATTCACAATTCTGATGGATGAATTCCCGGGATGTGGTGCCACTGCCTGGAGCGGAGCGGAAGGCAGTGCAAGTGTGCTTGTATAACCAGCACGACCGTTCCCCACGCATTCCGCCACGGGCGGATGGCACCGGAAGAATTCTCACAAAAAACACAATCCCCCCCTCTGTGTTCTCTGTGGCTCTGTGGTGAATCAAATTTTCCCCCTATTCCAGGGTCTCACCATCCCGTGCTCCCGAAGCCATCCCCACCCCGTACTGTCTCGCTCAATTCCTCCACCACTTCCACCAAACCCCGGGCCACCGGGGCGATCACCATCTGGGCGATCCGCATGTTCCGTTCCACCGTAAACGCCTCCCGGCCCAGATTGATCAGCGGCACCGTAACCTCCCCCCGATAATCCGCATCAATCGTCCCCGGGGCGTTGGGCAGGGAAATCCCCTGCCGACTCGCCAAACCACTTCGCGGCCGCACCTGCGCCTCAAACCCCACCGGCACCGCCATGGCGAACCCACAGGGAATCATCCGAATATCGCCCGGCTCGATGGTCACCGGCTCAGAAATCGCCGCATGCAGATCCATCCCCGCCGCGTGCTCGCTCTGATAGCCGGGGAGATCCGCGAGGGTGGACAAGCGACGAAAACGCAATGCAAGATCATTCATATCCCCAGTGTACTCGATGCCGCCGCTCGATCTGAGAGCGCACCACAAAACCACGCAAGACTCAGAAAAGATTGTGATGAAACCCCCGCGAAACCCCCGTGAATCCCCCGCGAAACCCCACAAATCCCCCGCCCGAAAATCAGATTCTCGATCCCACCCCGACCCGCTCCCTGGCTCCCACTGAAACCGAAGCGACCGTCAACCGGGCCAGCATCTGCCGGGCATCGTCAATCGCCT
>CAZLXE010000267.1:0-2557 GCA_964563005.1 uncultured Isosphaeraceae bacterium | reverse complement strand
GCTTTCCGTCCGGGGAGGGAGGATGGCACTTGGCTACGGCTCGGAGAGCCGTACCACCATTGTCAGGATAAATCCTGATCTACTTCGAGGCGTTGTGGAGGGTTTTCTTTTCTTTGGCGGTGAGGGATTGGAGACCCTGGGTGGAGATTTTGTCGAGGATGCGGTCGACTTCGGCGGTGCTGCCGGCTTCGGCTCGGGCTTTGACGGGTTTTACTTTTTTTCGCGCTCCGCGGTAGTGGTGGGAGGTGGGATCGACGCGGCCGAGGAAGTCGAAGAAACCATGAAGGTGTTGCTGGTTGCGGATGAAGTAGAAGCCGGCGATGGCTCCGCCGAGGTGTCCCGCTTCGCCGCCGGCGTTGTGGCCGCCGAACAGCACGCTATAGACGGCCATGGCAAATACGACATAAGCCATGGTTTTGAGTTTCATGGGGATGATGCCGAAGACGAGCACGCGGGCATTGGGAGCGAGGAAGGCCCCGGCCATGAGTACGCCGTAGACCCCGGCGGAGGCCCCGATGAGGGGGGTGCTGAGATCATTGAAAAGGAGGAGGGGGGCGGAGGTCATGCCGAAGGAGGTGATGGCGATGATGCCCCCGATATTAAGGAGGGAGTACATGAGGGCGCCGAAGATGCCGCAGAGGAGGTAGAAGGCGAGGTAGCGTTTGCCGCCGAGAACCTGTTCGACCATGGGGCCGAAGAAGAAGAGGCCGATCATGTTGAAGACGATATGCATGAGCATGCCGTGGGAGTGGAGAAACTGGAAGCCGACGAAGCGCCAGAACTCGACTTTGAGGAAACCGAGGCGGGTGGAGAAGTGGAGGAGACTTTCGAGGAAGGGAGTTTTCTGGACGGTAACCCACCCCACCTGCTGATTGGTTCCTTTGATGATCATGGGTCGCCGGGCCAATTCACCGACCTGCATTTTGGCATCCAGATTCGGCATTTTGAGCATTACCGCACTGGAGGGGATGCGGTCGATCCCTTCCATCGGAACCGGCTCACTCATGGTGATGACACGGCTAGGGAGGAATACGCCATCGAGGACGAAGACGGCGACGCAGATGACGATGATCCAGGTGTTGACGGACCACATTTTCCAGGCGAGTGCTCCACTGCCGCCTCCCATCATTGGGCGATAGTTTCCTCCTCCGTCTGCTCTGGCGTAATGTCGGTCGTGTATGCCCATAGGGGTTTTTTGCTCAGTGAATCCTTGTGTTCCATCGGCCATCGAGGCACTGGTTATTCGGAAGAAGGGGCTTTGATTGGCAAGAAATGGAGAATTCTGGAAAAATCAGGGGTTTTGTTTCTGGGTTGTGGCCTGTTTGAGCTTCTTTTTTTCTGATTTGGTCAGCCCTTTCATGCCGGATTTGGAGATTTTTTCGAGGATGATATCGATTTCGAGGTCGGTGGTTTCATCGTGGACGATGCCGGTGGTTCCTTCATCGGTTTCAGAACGGCCGAGGATGGAATCGGTATAGGCCATTTTGAGGAGGAGGGAGCGGCAGATGAGGCCGCCTACGCCAGCGATGGCGATGATTTCCCATTTTCGCATGACAGCCCCAGTCATGCCAAGGAGGATGGCGGTAATGAAGCCGATTTTCGCGGTGGATTGGCGGGTATTTCCCAATGCGGCCTGCAAGATGCTGCCGCCGGAGAGGGGGAGCATGGGGAGGAGGTTGAGGAGGAAGATGAGGGCGCTGGTGAAGTTGAGGAAGTAGAGGATGCGGAGGGGCCAGGAGCGGGCGACCGGGCCACCCAATGGCATGCCCGCATCAAGGTCGAGGGGGTTGGGAATGGCGACACCGAGCCATTGGCCGGTGATGGTGCCGAGGATGGTGGCGCAGAGGAGGCAGAGGGTGAGGTTGGCGAGGAGGCCGCCGGATTCGGCGAATAGCGAGTGCTTTATGGAAGGGGAAGAGGATTCTGGATTGAGATTGCCGAGGGGCCAGAGGGTGATGTCGGAGGGGGAGTGGTGGGTGAGGCGATGCATCAACAATCGTCCGGCTTCGTGGACGAGGGCGGCGACAAGCAGGCAGGTCAGCCAGATTCCCATGAGGGACGGAGCGAGAAGGGTGGAATCTGCTTTGCCGGGCGAGAATGAGGCGGCCATCATGACCAGGGCGTAGAGGAGGAACAGGGCGTGGAGGCGCAGGGTGGGGAGACCGGTGGGAAACGACCAGGAAAGGGGATCGTCAAAACGCGGCCGCACAGATACCCAACCACCCCCGGAACCGGTACCACCCCCGGAATTATCCCCGGAACCGCCCCCGGAAGATCTGCCGGAATATCCGCTGCCCCCGGAATTTCCGGGGGATGACCGTTGGTCTTTCTTGTGGGATCGATCGGTCATAAGGTCTCAGGTGAGTTGATTTTTTGGAGGATCATTGTCACGATGATTTTACCGGCTGGATTGATGGGGGTTCGGCTGTCTTGCCGTGGGTATTTTTGTCCTCGATTTGGAGATATTGATGCAGACTCCCCCCCCTGATATTTCGACCGAAGCGCGGGTGCAATTGGCGAAATCACTTTTTAATCGAGTGTGGGAGTTGATGGAGAA
>CAZLXE010000266.1:0-2587 GCA_964563005.1 uncultured Isosphaeraceae bacterium | reverse complement strand
CCGGTGGTGAGCATGGGTTACGATTGAACGCCCGGATAGTAATTTTATGATGAAAGCCCCCTCGAATTTCGAGGGGGCTTTTTTATTGGATATTCGAGTATCGGGGGAATTGGGGATTAGTTCTTCGAGGATTCAACGGCGGGGGAAGGCATTCCGATGTGATCGATGATGAAGGCGTATTGGAAGGCGAGTTCGCGGTAGCGGCCGTAGCGACCGGAGGCCCCGCCGTGTCCGGCCCCCATGTTGGTTTTCATGATGAGGAGGTTGTGGTCGGTTTTGGTGGCCCGGAGTTTGGCGGTCCATTTGGCGGGTTCCCAGTAGTGGACGCGGGAATCGTTCAGGCCGGCGGTGACGAGGATGTCGGGATACTCCTGGGCGGTGACATTGTCGTAGGGGGAGTAGGACTTGATGTAGTGGTAGGAGGTGCTGTCGTTGGGATTGCCCCATTCTTCGTATTCGCCGGTGGTGAGGGGGATGGAGGCATCGAGCATGGTGTTGACGACATCGACGAAGGGCACGGCGGCGTGGGCAACCGCGAAGAGGTCGGGCCGCATGTTCAGGACGGCACCGATGAGGAGGCCGCCGGCGGAACCGCCCCGGATGGCGAGGCGTTTGGGGGTGGTGTATTTCTCATGGATAAGGTGTTCGGCACAGGCGATGAAGTCGGTGAAGGTGTTTCGTTTATGGAGCATCCTGCCGTCTTCCTTCCAGTGTCGCCCCATTTCGGAACCGCCCCGGACATGGGCGATGGCATAGACGAAGCCACGGTCGAGGAGGGAAAGATTGGGGGCGCTGAATCGGGGATCCATGGAGAAGCCGTAGGAGCCATAGCCGTAGAGGAGGGTGGGATTCTCGCCGTTGCGTTGAAGTCCTTTGCGGTGGACGATGGAGATGGGAATTTTTGTGCCGTCGGATGCGGTGGCGTAGAGGCGGTCGGAGGTGTAGAGGTTGGGGTCGTACCCACCGAGGACTTCATCCTGCTTGCGGAGGGTACGGTCGCCGGTGTTGAGGTCGTAATCGAAAATTGATCGTGGCGTGATGAGGGAGGTGTAGGAGAAGCGGAAGGTGTCGGTATTGAATTCCCGGTTGGTGCTCGGGCTGACGGAGCAGACGGTTTCCGGGAGAGCAATCACATGTTCGGCATCATCGGACAGGCGACGCACCCGCAGGGCGGTGTAGCCCTCCCGTCGTTCGCTGATCACGAGATGGTCTTTGAAGACATCGACGCCGCGGAGGAAGATTTCTTTGGAGTGGGGAATTATGGTTTCCCAGTGTTCCGGGCCGGGATTGGCGACAGGTGTGCGGACGAGTTTGTAGTTGGGGGCGTGGTCGGCATCCGTGACGATGTAGAACCAGCCGCCATCGGGCCCGGGGCGATGATCGAGGGAATATTGCACGCCGTGGCGGCGGGGTGCGATGACCTGGAACGGTTGCTCCGGGTGTCGGGCGGGGGTGAACCAGACCTCGCTGGTGGTGCTGGATGAAGACCCGATGATGATGTAGTCATCGGAACGGGTCCGGGAGACGGCGATATCGAACTGGGGATCATCTTCGCGTTTGATGAGGACATCGTTCATCGTGTCTGTGCCGAGGGTGTGGCGATAGATGCGGTTGGTGCGTTTGGATTCATCGGTGCGGGAATAGAAGAGGGTCTTGCCATCGCTGGCCCAGGTGAGTCCCCAAGGGGCGGCCTCCCGGATGATATTTTCATGCGTTTTCCCGGTCGTGAGATCTTTGACTGAGATGTCCACTGTTTCATAGCCGGTGGTATCTACGGCGTAGGCGAGATAGCGATGATCGGGGCTGATGTCGCGACTGGTGATATTGAAGAATTCATGCCCCTTGGCGAGTTCGTTGGTGTCGAGGATAATTTCTTCCTCGGCATCGAGGGAGCCGTGTTTACGGCAGGCGATGGAGTAGTCCAACCCTTCGACGGTGCGCGAATAGTAGAAATATGGGCCATGACGGTAAGGGACGGATAGGTCAGTCTGCTGGAGGCGACCAATGAACTCCTGGTAGAGCGTTTCCTGGAGATTTTTCGTGTGAGCCATTGCCTGCTCGGCGAAAGCGTTTTCTGCTTCGAGGTAGGGAATGGTGTCGGGGTTTTTCTTGTTTCTGAGCCAGGCGTACTCGTCGATGCGGGTGTCGCCGTGGAGAGTGATTTCCACGGGAATTTTCTTGGCGATGGGAGGAGTGGAGACGGTTTGGGCATCGTCGCCGACAGTGGGGAGCGTTAAGACGGAGAAGGCGAGGGTGCAGAAAGCGATTTTTAGAGAGACATGGCGCATTTTGGAGATCCTGTTGGGGTTGGGGGAGATATGAGAGTGTACCGGTGGGAAGGGAGATTGTGGCAGGAACAACAGGGGGGCGGCAGAATGCAGAGATGGCGAATTGCAATTCTGTTATTATGGTCTCTGCTGGTTCTGGACTGGATGAAGTCCGTTTTTAGTATTGATCCATGTTCTCTCTGCTCAGGTGTTTGTTTCGTCATGCTGCAATCTCAATTATCGTCGCCGGTTGATTCGCTGGTTCCTCTGATCGGGGGGACGCCTCTGTTGGAGATTCATTACCGGTTTGATGGTCACCC
>CAZLXE010000265.1:0-2594 GCA_964563005.1 uncultured Isosphaeraceae bacterium | reverse complement strand
GGTACACTTCCTCTTATGTCTGCGAATGATGATCTTGTCCGCATTTTTTCTGAGATGGCGGCGGTGCTGGAACTCACCGGGGCGAATCGATTTCGGGTGACGGCTCATCAGCGGGTGGCCCGTATTCTGAAGGATCTGACCACAGACATCACCAAACTGGCGGAATGCGAGCAGGAATTGAAGCAAATGGAGGGGATCGGGGCGGGGAGCGCAAAGAAGATTCTGGAGTTTCTGCGGACCGGACAGGTGGGGGAATACAACGAATTGCTGGGGACAATTCCGCCGGGGCTGCTGCAGGTGCTGGAAGTGCCGGGACTGGGGCCGAAGACGGTGAAGATGTTGTGGGAGGAGGCGGGGGTGACGGATATTGCATCTTTGAAGAAAGCGATCGAGACGCAGCAACTGGTGGAACTGCCCCGGATGGGGGCGAAGACGATAGAAAACCTTAAGGAGTCGCTGGCGTTTGCGGAAAAGGCCACGGAGCGGATGCGGCTGGGGAAGGCGTTGCCGCTGGCGGAGGCGATGGTGGTGGAACTGGAGGGTACTGAGGGGGTGGAGCGGATTTCATATGCGGGTTCGTTGCGGCGAGGACGGGAGACGATCGGGGATCTGGATATTCTGGCTTCGTGCGAATCTTCGGAGCACGCCGCAACACTGATGGGAAAATTTCGGGAATTGGATTTTACGGGAGTGTCGGTTGAGAAAGTTCTCGTGGCGGGGGAGACGAAATCATCGGTGCGGCTGGACTGTGGGGTGCAGGTGGATCTGCGGATTGTGCCGGTTGAATGCTGGGGGTCGGCGCTGATGTATTTCACGGGGTCGAAGCAGCACAATGTGGTTATGCGGGAGCGGGCGGTGAAGCGGGGGCTGCGGCTGAATGAATATGGGTTGTTTCCCGATGACGGGGAATCGGAACCGCCGCAGAAACGGGGAGTGGCGCCGGTGGCGGCGGCGACAGAAGAATCAATCTATACCGCACTGGAGTTGCCGTTTGTCCCGCCGGAGTTGCGGGAGGATCGGGGGGAGTTTGATCTCACGGAGACGCCCCGGCTGATTGAGATCGGGGATATCCGGGCGGAGTTGCATGCCCATACGGTGGCGTCGGATGGGAAGATGACGATTGAGCAGTTGGCGGAGGAGGCAAAGCGGCGGGGATTTCATACGGTGGCGGTGACGGATCATTCGAAGTCGAGCATTCAGGCGAACGGGTTGTCGCCGGATCGTTTGCTCGAACATATTGACGCCATCCGGGATGCGAATGAGCGGGTGCAGGGGATTGAGATATTGGCGGGATCGGAAGTGGATATTCTCGCCGACGGGCGACTGGATTATGAGGATGATCTGCTGGCGAAGCTGGATGTGGTGGTGGCATCGCCTCATTCGGCGCTCAAGCAGGACCCGGAGAAGGCGACGAAGCGGTTGCTGGCGGCGATTCGGCATCCGTTGGTGCATATCATCGGGCATCCCACGGGGCGGATCATCAACAAGCGAGAGGGGATCAGCCCGGATATTGAAGCCCTGGTGGCGGCGGCAGTGGAGCATGACACGGCTCTGGAAATCAACGCGAATAATCTGCGGCTGGATCTGCGGGACATCCATGTGAGGGCAGTGGTGGCGGCGGGCGGTCTCATCGCCATCGATACCGATGCTCATTCGCCGGTGAATTTTGATCAGTTGCGGTATGGGATTCTGACAGCCCGGCGCGGGGGATTGATGGCGAAAATGTGCCTCAATACCTGGACGAAGGCCAAGTTGCACAAGTGGTTGAAGGGGAAGCGATGAACCGGATTTTGCTCGGTGACAATCTGGAAATCCTGCCCACCCTGGGCGAGGGGTGGGCGCGTTTGATCTATGTTGACCCGCCGTTCAATACCGGCAAGGTGCAGAAACGGGCTCGCGTGCAGACGGTGGCGGTATCGGGGGATGAGGCGGGCGATCGGACAGGGTTCGGGGGGCGGCGATATCGCAGTGAAGTGGTGGAGAGCGGGTCGTATGGGGATGTTTACGATGATTTTCTGGCGTTTCTCATGCCTCGGATGGAGGCGGCGGTGAAGTGCCTGACGCCGGATGGGTCGCTGTTTCTTCATCTGGACTGGCGGGAAGTGCATTATGCGAAGGTGGCGCTGGATCGATTGCTGGGACGCGAGTGTTTCATGAATGAGATCATCTGGGCGTATGACTATGGCGGTCGGGCGAAGAAGAAATGGTCGGCCAAGCACGATTCGATTCTCTGGTATGTGCGCAATCCGGAAGATTATGTGTTCAACTTTGAGGAGATGGATCGCATTCCGTATATGGCTCCGGGGCTGGTGACGAAGGAAAAAGCGGCCCGAGGGAAGACGCCGACGGATGTGTGGTGGCATACGATTGTGCCCACAAACGGGAAGGAAAAAACGGGGTATCCCACCCAGAAGCCGCTGGGAGTGCTGGAGCGGATCATCAAGGTGCATACTGAGCAGGGGGATGCAGTTCTGGATTTTTTTGCGGGGAGTGGCACGACGGGGGAGGCGGCGGCGAAACATGGTCGGTCTTTTATTTTGATTGATGATAATCCGGAGGCGGCGGAGGTGATGGAGAAGCGGTTGGAACCGTAT
>CAZLXE010000264.1:0-2626 GCA_964563005.1 uncultured Isosphaeraceae bacterium | reverse complement strand
CCCCCTCCGCGAACCTCCGCGCCCTCCGCGTTAAAAATCCCCCCTCTGTGCCCTCTGAGTCTCTGTGGTGCAAAAAATCTCTCCCGGCAAAACCCCATGGTCGTAGGTGAATTCTCCCTCGAAACTGATCTCGTCGTCATCGGCGGCGGCCCCGGCGGCTACACCACCGCCTTCCGCGCCGCCGAACTCGGCATCACCACCGCCATCGTCGATCCCCACTCCACCCCCGGCGGCGTCTGCCTCCACCGGGGCTGCATCCCCTCCAAAACCCTCCTCGCCGTCGCCGACACCCTCGCCGCCGCCCAGCATGCCCAAAACTACGGCGTCCATTTCGACTCCCCCAAAATCGACCTCGACCAACTCCGATCCTGGATCGAAAACTCCATAAACCAACTCGGTTCCGCCCTCAAAAATAAATGCGACTCCCTCGGCATCGAATGGGTCCAGGGTCACGCCGCATTCGCCAGTTCCCGAGAACTTTCCGTCCCCGGCGCCGAAACCCCCCGCATTAAGTTCCGCCGGGCCGTCATCGCCACCGGCGCCCGCGCCAACCCTCACTCCGCCCTCCCCTTCCCGCACCCCCGCGTGATGTCCCCCTACGACGCCCTCACCCTCGAAAGCATCCCCGAATCCCTGCTCGTCGTCGGCGCCCACTTCGAATCCCTCGAAATCGCCAGCATCTACGCCGCCCTCGGCAGCCGCGTCACCCTCATCGATGAACACCCCTCATTCCTCCCCCAGGCCGACCCCGACCTCTCCCGCCCCCTCCATCAACGCCTGCAAGTCAATCTGGACCACATTGCTCTCGAAACCACCATTTCCACCGCCCGCATTTCCGATGAAAACCTCCACATCTCGTTCTCCGGTCCCGAAAATAACCTCCCTCCCACCACCACCTTCGATGCCGTAGTCGTCACCATCGGCCATCACGCCGATTTCGAAGCCATCCACCTCGACCAAACTCAGGTAAGACTCACCAAAGACGGCTTCATCCTCACCAACGACCAACTCCAGACCACCGACCCCCGCATCTACGCCGTCGGCGATGTCACCGGCCACCCCCTCTTCGCCGACAAAGCCATCCATCAGGCCCGCGTCTGCGCCGAAGCCGTCGCCGGCTGGGGAACCCGCTTCGACCCCCGTGCCATCCCCCAAGTCGCCTTCACCGATCCCCAGATCGCCTGGTGCGGCCTCACCGAAGCCGAAGCCCGTTCCCAGAATCACAACCACCACTCCCACACCATCCCCTGGGGCGCCTCGGGACGAGCCGTCGGCCTCGGCCGCACCGATGGACTCACCAAAATCATCTTCGACCCCGATTCCCAACTCGTCCTCGGC
Source organism: uncultured Isosphaeraceae bacterium (assembly GCA_964563005.1). Lineage (GTDB taxonomy): Bacteria > Planctomycetota > Phycisphaerae > Phycisphaerales > SM1A02 > CAZLXE01. Next base: position 1,288 of record CAZLXE010000264.1, on the reverse strand, counting down.
GTAGGCGTCGTCGGCCCCGGCGCCTCCGAAATGATCGGCGAAGCCGTCCTCGCCCTCGAAATGGGTGCCGTCCTCACCGATATCGCGGCCTCCATCCACCCCCACCCCTCCATGAGCGAACTCCTCTCCGACGCCGCCCGACAAGCCGAACAAAAGTAGGACAACCGTCCCGGCCGGGGTGCCACGGACAGCGACCGAAGGGAGTCGTCCGTGCATCCCACTCCATCCCTCGAGGCCTTCCCCCTTGATCCCTTCTCCCCCTTCCGGGGGCGCAAAAATCTCCACCCAAAACCCCGCTTATCCACATTCCATCAAAATTATTATCGGCGACTCGTTTCCCCCCGGAAATGTTGTTGCCGATCTGTCATCATGCCGATCCGAAACCGAAGCGCGTTCACGGATGAACGACGCATACCTCGCGTGCTCCCGATCATCAAGGAAGAGATCAATGAACACCCGCTCACGCGCGAGATCCGATTCCCCCGCCGACTCCCGGTTCGCCCGCCGGGAGTCGACGGCCTCGGGGAACCCGGAACTCCAGAAATCCCGTCCCTCCCATCCCCCTACTACCGGTGCCTCCCTCGGCCATGCCCCCGAATGGCGTGTTCCCGCGCCCCCTCCCCGCCTCAGCCCCCTTCCTCCCGGCGCTCTCACCGAGGAAGCCGCGCAAAAACTGCTCATCCGCTACAAAAAACAGAACTCCCCCCACGATCGCAACCGGCTTCTCGTCCACTACATGCGCACCCTCGTCCCCCGCATCGCCGCCCGCCTCCATTCCTCCCTCCCCCATCAAGTCGATGTCGACGATCTCACTCAGGAGGGCTACAAAGGCCTCACCGATGCCCTCTCCCGCTTCGACCTCTCCCGGAATATCCGCTTCACCACCTACGGCACCCGGCGCATCCTCGGCTCCATGCGCGACTACCTCCGCCGACTCGACAGCGCCTCCCGCCTCGCCCGCTCCCGATCCAAAAAATTCGCCGAGGCCATCGACAACTTCTACACCGTCAACGGCCGCCGCCCCCAGCCCGAAGAAATCCGCCTCGCCCTTCACCTCACCAAAAAAGAATTCGCCCTCGAGTTCCCCGACCGCAACCCCCCTGCCATGGTCCCCTTCAACTCCCTCCTCGACGAGCGGAACCCCACTGAAGAATCCGATGCCCTCGCCTGCTTCGAGGATCACCAAACCCCCACCCCCCCCACCGACCCCGCCCGCCGCGATCTCTGCAACTGGCTCATTCAGGGCCTCGACCGCCCGCACCGCCCCATCGTCGTACTCTCACACTCC
>CAZLXE010000263.1:0-2635 GCA_964563005.1 uncultured Isosphaeraceae bacterium | reverse complement strand
CCCCAATCCACCATCCACGGCCTGGTCGAATTCACCGACGGCTCCATCATCGCCCAGATGGGCCCGCCCGACATGCGCACCCCCATCCAATACGCCCTCACCTGGCCCGCTCGATCCCCTGGCTGCTCCTCCCGATTCAACTGGTCCGCCCTCCACCAACTGAATCTCGAGCCAGTCGATCACACCCGATTCGGATCTGTAAAACTCGCCTACCGGGTAATCGAATCAGGCGGAACCGCCGGAGCCACCTTCAACGCCGCCAACGAGCAAGCAGTCACCGCATTTCTGGGTGGCCGCATCGGATTCGGAGACATAACCGATCTCGTCACCCAATCCCTGGATTCCCTCCCCATAAAACCAATACATTCAATGGATGATGTACTGGAAGCAGATCGAACCGCCCGGGAATTCATCAAAACCCGCATTTCATCCCAAAACGCCCCCTCCTCCCCCTCTCCTCATAAATCTCCCGCCCCCGCCTCCACCTGAAAACCAACCTAAACTTTGTCGATAAAACAGAGTACTCATCACCTCAACCCCCTGATCGCAAACGCACCATGGATTTCCTCAACACCGCCTACAACATCTTCATCATCATCTTCGGCTTCGGCTTCCTGATCTTTATTCACGAACTCGGCCACTTCCTCGCTGCCAAATGGGCGGGCGTAAGAGCCGAGGCCTTCGCCGTGGGCATGGGTCATGTCGTCTGCGCCTGGCGAAAAGGCATCGGCTTCACCCTCGGCTCCACTCACAAAAAAGTCGTCGCCAAAACCGGGAAACCCGCCCACGAACTCTCCGATGCCGAACTCGATGAACATAACCTCGGCGAAACCGAATACTCCCTCCGCTGGCTCCCCGTCGGCGGCTTCGTCAAAATGCTCGGCCAGGACGACATCAACCCCGCCGCCGTTTCCCAAAACGCCCGCAGTTTCAATGTCTGCTCCATTCCCAAACGCATGGTCATCATCTCCGCCGGCGTCATCATGAATGTGATCCTCGCTGCCGTCCTCTTCATCATCGCCTTCATGGTCGGCGTCCGCTTCGAAGCCCCGGTCATCGGCAATGTAAACGCCACCCAAACCGCCGCCACCACCAAAGCCCGCAATGCAGACCTCGTGGGAATCCTCCCCGGCGATCGCATCCTTTCCATCAATGGCGAACCCGCCTCCACCTTCGCCGATCTCTCCATCGCTTCCGCCATGGGAAAGCCCGGCGAAACCATGACCGTCGAAGTCGAACGCCCGGGATTAGCCGAACCCCTCCTCTTCGATCTTCACCCCGAGCCAGATCCGAACACCGGCATGCTCTCCATCGGCGTCACTCCCGGGCTGTCCGCCACCGTGCGCCCTCCCGATCGCAAAGGTCTCGTGCAGTCAGAACTGGATCGAATCGGCATCGGACAAAGCGGAGTACAACCCGGAATGACCCTACTCACCGTCAATGGCGAGTCCATCAATTCCTTCGCCCAATTCACCCGATTCCTCAGCCATTCCGACGGATCAATCCTCCACACCACCTGGTCTCACCTCAACCAGCAGGGCGATCGCCAGGGAGCATCAGTCGAAGTCGCGCTACCCCTTCGTCCGGAATATGCCATTCAACGCTATCCCCAACCGGATAAAGATATTCCCATAGATTACGAAAACGGCTTGCTGGGGCTGGTGCCTCTGGTGAAGATCAGCCATTTCGAGCCGACCAGTCTCAACGCACAAGTTCTCCGGGCAGGCGACATCGTCCTCCAATTCGGCGACCTGGCAACTCCCCGCATGGCCGACTTCCACCACTTCGTCCGCCAGCACAAAAGCGAAGCCGTGGAAATGACCGTCCTTCGCGACGGCACGGAAACAAAACTCACCGTCCAGATTTCCCGCAAAGGAAAAGTCGGCGTCTATCTCGCCTACGCCCTCGAATCACCCTACTTCGCGGCGCCTTTGCCCCAGGTTCTCGAACCACAGAGCGAGCATGAAACCAACACCCCCATCAAAGAATTGAATCTCCACGGCGGCATGCGCTTCGTCGCCGTCAATGGCGCCCCCGTCCAGAACTGGGCCGATCTCCGCCAATCCCTCCGCCAAAGCACCCGCGCCGCCCACGACTCCGGAACTGAAGCCACCCTCACCCTCTCCTTCGCCGAACCCGGCCCGGATTCTTCCCCCGTTCAGCACGAAATCACCCTAAGCAACCAAAACCTCGCCGATCTCCACAACCTCGGCTGGACCACCGAACTTTCCTCCAACATCTTCCAACCCACCTTCGCCACCCTCTCCGCCCACGGCAACCCCCTCCGTGCCGTCTCCATGGGACTCAATGAAACCAAAAAAGTCATCACCCTCACCTACCTCACCATCGACCGCCTCTTCCGCGGCACCGTAGGCGTCGAGCAACTCCGCGGCCCCGTCGGCATCGTCCACATCGGCTCCAAAATCGTCGATCGCGGCCCCATGTACATGTTCTTCTTCTTCGCCATGATCAGCGTCAACCTCGCCGTCATCAACTTCCTCCCCCTCCCCATCGTCGACGGCGGCCTCTTCCTCTTCCTCATCTACGAAAAATTCAAAGGCAAGCCCCCCTCCATCGCCTTCCAGAACGCCGCCACCATCGTCGGCCTCGCCCTCATCGGCGCCATCTTCCTCAT
>CAZLXE010000262.1:0-2676 GCA_964563005.1 uncultured Isosphaeraceae bacterium | reverse complement strand
GTCCGCTCCCGCGCCCGGAAATCCGGCAGGTTGATCGCCGTGTCCGCATTGATCACCCCAACCAACCTAACTCTAGGGTTATCAAGACCTTTCGCGATCATCTGCGTCCCCAGCAACAGCCGCACCTCGCCGGTATTGAACTTATGCAGCGCCTCGTGGAAATCCTTCGCCTTATTCATGGTGTCAGAATCCACCCGCAGCATCGTCGCCCCCGATATAAGTTCCCCTGGGAACTTGAGTTGCAACTCACCCTCCACCCGCTGCGTCCCCAATCCAAACACACTTACCTTCCGCCCACAGTCCGGACAAACCTGCGGCATCCGCTGCCTCGCCAAACAATGATGACACTCCACCCAACCTTTTGCCACAGCAGAAGTTGTGTCACTGGAATCTTTGATGTGTTTCACCATCGTCACATCGCACTCATCGCAGGTGAGCAGCCAACCGCAGTGGGTGGAGGGGCAGGCGATGTAATTCGCGTAGCCCCTTCGGTTTAGGAGCAAAAGCGCGCTGCCTCCGGACTCCAGCGTTTCGCCCAGGCAGCGTTCCAGCATCGGCCCGATGAGGTGAATCCTGCGGTCATTGCGCTCCCGATTTTCCGCCATGATGTCGCGAATCCAAACTTTGGGCAGGGTCAGGCCGGGCGCTCTTTCCGGCAATTCGTGCAGCGCATAAGCCCCTTTCTCTGTTGCATTTAGCCACGATTCCAATGATGGCGTGGCGCTGCCCAAAACCACCGGGCACTTGGCAAGTTGGGCACGGCGGACGGCGACATCCCGGCCGTGGTAGCGCGGCAGTGAATCCTGCTTGTACGAACTGTCATGCTCTTCATCGACAATGATGAGGCCGAGATGGTCATCCGGGATGGGAGCGAACGCCGCAGATCGTGCCCCCATAACGACTTGCGCCTTGCCGCTGGAAACCAGCAGCCATTGTTCCCGGCGTTGGGCGGCGGTGAGGCCGGAGTGGAGGACGGCAACACGGTGATCGGGAAAGCGGCCGATGAGGCGGCCGCCGGTCTGGGGGGTAAGGGCGATTTCGGGGACGAGCATCAGGGCGGTTTTGCCTTGCTCTAACACCTGCTGTATCAAGCGGATATAGACTTCAGTCTTGCCCGCCCCGGTGACCCCAAAGAGGAGATGGGGAGCAAAACCCTGACCCAGAGTGGCGGCGATCTCGGAGATCACTTTCTCCTGTTGGGCCGTAAGTCGAGCGGGGACAGTACGATCCACGGCCTGGGCGGGCCAGACATGCTCGACGGCAGATTTAAGGGTTTTGGTGAGGAGTTCTTTTTCCAGGAGTTTGCGGATTGGCCCAAGTGTTTTGGTACCAGCGAGTTGCGCGAGTTCATGCTGCTCGATGGGGAGTTGCTCGGGGGGAAGTTGATGGAGGGTGGTGAGGACCTTTTTCTGACCCGGGCTGAGTTTGGGGGTGATTTCCGAGAAGTCGGGGATCGAGATTCCGGGGGTTGGTGTAAGTGGAGCAATGAGCGTGCGTTGCGCGATTCCGCTCTTCTTTTTTATGGAGCCGGGAAGCATGGCGGCGAGGACCATGCCGACGGGGGCGAAGTAGTAGCGGCTGATCCAGCGGGCGAGACTTATGAGTTGGGTGGGGAGGATGGCGGCGGCGTGGTCGCAGCGTTTGAGGGGTTTGATGCGGCTGGTGTTGAGATTTGTAACTTGAGTGATTTCAATGACATAGCCGGGGGTTTCGGAGTTGCCGCGACCGAGGGGAACCATGACGCGGCTGCCGGGGACGAGGTTTTCCATGCCGAGGGGAATGGCGTAAGTAAGGCCATCGGGATATTTATCGACGCCGCGTTCGACGGCCACTTGGGCAAAACCAGCGTTTTTGACCTCGACAGGGGCGATTTCAGGAAAGAGCGACGACATGGGTATAGTGTACGGTGTGAACTTACAGGAATTCTCTGCGATGCGCGATGATACACATATTGATGGTTGTCTGGTATTAGAGAACGGAGCGGTGTTCCGGGGACGGGCGTTCGGGGCGGTGGAGTGTGATGATGTAAGTGCTTGTGGGGAAGTGGTTTTTAACACGGCGCAGTGCGGCTATCAGGAAGCATTGACGGATCCGAGTTATGCGGGACAGGTGCTGGTGATGACGGCACCGATGATGGGGAATTATGGAACTTGTGATGCGGATCTTGAATCCGGGGGCGCGCAAGTGGCGGGGTTTGTGGTGCGGGAATTGTCAGGCATCGATTCCAACTATAGATCGGATGGGGGTTTAGGGGCGTGGCTGAAGCGGGAAGGGATCTTCGGGCTGGAGGGTTTAGACACGCGGGCGCTGGTGCGGATGATTCGTAAAGAGGGTGCGATGCGGGGAATCTTGTGCGGAAAAATGAAGGAAAGTGAGGAAAAGTTGGCGGAATTGGCCGGTCGTATACGAAAAATGGAGGGTTTAAACCTGGCAAAAGAGGTGAGTCCGGCAGAGCGATTTGAGGTGGGGGGAGCGGCGGATGGAGATATTGAGGGAAAGAAATGTTTTCGGGTGTTGGCGCTGGATTGCGGGGCGAAGCAGATGATTTATCAAATGTTGATGGATCGGGGGTGTAGTGTGACGGCGATGCCGTTTGATACTTCGGCGGAGGACATTCGGAAGTTTTCGCCGGATGGGTTATTTATATCGAACGGGCCGGGCGATCCGGATGCGGTG
>CAZLXE010000261.1:0-2683 GCA_964563005.1 uncultured Isosphaeraceae bacterium | reverse complement strand
AGTAGGGTGGGTCGAGCGAAGCGATACCCACCAAAGACCTCCCCCTGTTACTCCCGCGGATGCCCCCCGTCATTCCCGCCTCCCCCGTCATTCCCGCGAAGGCGGGAATCCAGAGATTGCAATGTGCACTCCCAAACCGCATCGTATTCCCTCTCCATGCCTCAATGCTTATTCCGGGGGCTACGGACATACCCCGAATGCATTCAGCGTATTAACCAGATCATCAATATTAATTACCCCGTTCCCGAAACTTCCGTTCGCATTGGCCGGCGTATTGTCGCACCCGGATACAGAAGGCCCAAACTCGTTCAGCAGAGAAACCAGGTCATCGATATTCACGAGGCCATTCCCACCCACCGGCGTACAGTCGGCCGGACACGGCGGCAGAATCTGGTTGAAAATCGCCACATCCGCCTCATTCACAATGCCATCCCCATTCAGGTCTGCCGCAGGATTGAAGAGCGCATCATTGACCGTGAGTCCGAATTGGGCAATGAGAACATCCCGGTCATTCAAATCAACGATCCCGTCCGCATTGAGATCACCGGCAATCACCACGGTGTTACAGTTGTCAAAAGTACCATCACCATTGGCGTCAAACAGACCGGTCGAAAGTACCCGCAAGGCCCAGCCCCCCGTAATCCCCCCGCTCATAATACGCAGGTCAAAGTTGGCATTAAGATTCTGGAGATCATTGCCCACGGCGGTCCACCCCGAATTCAAAGCATAGTTGCTTCCGAAATGCACAATCGAAGGCGTCGCCGCATCATACGGCTTGAGCACCCCCACAAAAAATGAATCATTCGCATGACCAACAAAGGTCGGCTGCACGGTCAGCAGTTCAACCGTGTTCCAACTGTCAACCGGCCCGGTAAATACCTTCGATGACAACAGGATCGCATCGGTGGGATCGCCATCACCGTCAGGATCACTCCAGATCGCAACCGTGATGGGTTTTCCCGTCATCTGCCAACCCCAGGCATATTCCACCGCAGTGATGGTCTCGCCATCCGGCCCGATCCCCGGCGACACCACATACCGGTTCAACATGATCTGATCGCCGCCATAAGGATGGGGCGGATCCGGAAATTGAATACTGGAAACCTGCTGTCCGAATTCACCGTGCCACCGCGCCGTCTCGCAGGAATCGGGAATGGCATTGTTGTTGCAATCGCCGAAGGGCAGGCCGATGATCGACCCCAGCCACTGAGCGTCGCTCATGTTCACCGCCCCATCACCGTTCACATCCGATTGATGATGATTCCAGAAGCACAGATCATCAAGCGTAAGCAGGCAGTCCTCATTCAAATCACCCACCAGGGGTGGAGAAATTGGATTGCGATGGATGATATGTCCATCTCCACCCGCGGCCCAGATATTCCCGCTCGGCAGCGCAACAATTCCCCGGAAACCGGTCACCACCGAGTTTTCCTGCCCCGTCGGCACAACCTGCCAGGTATCACCGCCATCAACGGTATGCCGCACCGTCCCCGTGTGATCGATCAACCAGGCTTCGGTCTCGCTGAGTGGGCTGATAAATGGTTCCACATTCTGAGTATCCGCAATGCCCGCATCCTGCCGTTGCCAGGTCACCCCGCCATCAGCCGTGTACACGATATAGCCGCGGGGGGCCGTGATCCATCCCACATTCGCATTCACCATTTTAATAACGCTCGGCGTGCCGCTGGAAATGGGATTGATATGCGGCGGGAGATACTGGCGGATCCAGGTGCTTCCTCCATCAGTCGTAGTCCACATCAGGTCGCGGGGACCGATGAGAAATCCCGTGCTGGCGTCCAGAAAATCAACATCGCACAAAATAAAATTCCCCGGTGGAACCTGCGGCTCCCAGGTTGCCCCCGCATCTGTCGTATGAAAAAGCACACTCGACAGCGGCTCCGGAACGACCCACCCCTCGGTCTCCGAGATAAAATCAACCGAATACATGTCAAAGAAACCATTGGCGGGTCGAGCCGGTGTTTCCACCCAGGTCGCCCCCGCATCATGCGACAAATGCACCATGCCGTTAATCCCCACCGCCACGGCAAAATTCGGGGGCAGAGTCGTCACCGCATTAAATCCCGCAAATGGAATCATCGTCACCGACCAGGTGGCGCCTCCATCCGTAGTGCGGTACATATTGCCCTGCTGGCCGACCGCCACCCCCCGCAAATCATCCCACATCGCGATATCGCGAATGGTGAAAAAGGTATTCGATTCAGGCAATGCATGCTGCAGAATCCAATCGCATTGACCCCGGGCCGGAGAAGTTAAAAGGGCAGAGAGAAGGAGTCCAACAGTAACTGACAGTGTCGCAACACCTTGCATAACTTTACGATGGAGCATCATGGGAGAATCCTTGCCATAGATTTCGAAAAAGAGAGGGCGAAATGTGAATCGAAATATTGGACGCAAATATTTTTGCCCTCCATACCAAAAAGAGAAGGAAAAAGGTACGGGAATACAAGAAATCTCGACATCCCTCCTCCCCCATTGATGCCCATTACCATAACTGTCAGATTAAACCTGTGGTTACATCAAAAACAAATTTCTTCAAGTATGACCGCCTGAATAGTGTGGCATCGGCCACACGACCTCCCCCCATCACTCCCCCCAAGCGGCTGCTCGGTGCCACTGCCTGAAGCCGGGCGGAAGGCAGTGAGACCGTCCTCGTGCACCCGCA
>CAZLXE010000260.1:0-2694 GCA_964563005.1 uncultured Isosphaeraceae bacterium | reverse complement strand
ATCGGTCTCACCGCAGCCTCGCTCTTTCTCATCCTCGGCACCATCGTGTCATCCACCCAGGCCATCCGGGCCAGCCATGCGGAAACCCGCGCCGTCCAGCGCTACGACGACCTCCGCACCCTCGCCCAGACCCTCATCTTCGACCTCAATGACGCCATCGCCGACCTCCCCGGCTCCGTCCCCGCCCGCAACCTCCTCGTCGAAAACGGCCTCACCTTCCTCAACCGCCTGCGCACCAATCACCCGGATGATCCCACCCTACTCCGCGAAATCGCCGACGGCTACGAACGGATCGGCGACATCCAGGGCAACCCCTTCCTCGCCAACCTCGGTCGTTTCGATGAAGCCCGCACCAACTACCACCTCGCCCTCGATATCCGCCGCTCGCTCCTCGAATCCGATCCCTCCAACCCCGGCCTCCGCCACGAACTCGCCCGCATCCTCTTCCGCTGCGGCCAGGTCACCTCCCCCGATGAGCGGGCCACCGAAGTCGCCTCTCACGACAGCGTCTACTACCGCGAAGCCCTCTCCATCCTCGATGAACTCGCGGCTCAGACCGATGATCCCACGGTCCAACGCGACCTCGTCGAAACCCTCATCTACTACGGCCTCAATCTACGGGACTACGGCGGGCGCGCCCTCGGCCAGCCCATGCTCCAAAGAGCCGTCCGCATCGCCCGCACCCTCCATCAACAAAGTCCCGATGCCCCCCAGTTCGAGCGAATCTATGCCGAGGCCTCCTATCGTCTCGCCGACCTTCTCAATGACCTCGAAGACACCCGCCCCCGCGCTCTGGAACACCTCCAGAGCGCCCGCCGCCATTACGCCGCCCTCCATGAAAACCACCCCCTGAACCTGTTCGATCACAGTCGACTCCTCACCCTCCAACTCCTCATCGCCAAGGAACATGCCCAAAACGGCGATATCGACCAGGCCCTCACCCTCATCCCGAAGGCCATGCATCAACTCAACGCCCTCCGCGTTTCTGATCCCACCAACCAGGCCATCTTCGGCGTGTTTCTCTCCGCCAGTTCCATCGCCGGCGATACCCTCATCATCCTCGGCGAACGAACCGAGTTGCCCCTGAACCAACGCCTCACCCACTGGCACGCCGCCCTCGACCGCTACCAGGCCACCGCCCGCGCCCTCGCCGAACACCAACGCAAGGGCTGGCTCACTCACTTCTCCAACCACTGGCCCGCCCTGAACGCCAGAATTATCCAAATCTGCCAACAAGAAATCAATAAACTCGAGTCCCCGTAGAATGGCCGTCCCGATGGTCCGCCAGCACAAGGAGGGGAGGGTGGGCCGAAGATCCGCCAGATCCGGAATATTCAACCATTCATGCTCAACCTGAATCAATGATCGCCAGGATGACGGCAATAAAAAAGATCGCCAGCAAGGAGAGGAATATCCCCACCATCATTTGCCCTGCGGTATCCAGTTTCTTCGTGTCGTGATACCCCGCAGGGCAGACAGCGCATAAAAATCCGACATATATGTTCGCAAACGGAACAAGTATGAGCAGAGCATACATCCCGCTCATGCCCACATTGTGGAGCCGGCTGGCTACGAGAGCGAAGGACAGAAAGATCACAAGTAACATTCCCAGGAGGGCGATTCCCGGTTCACCGCTTGCCATGAACACGACATTCAACATCAGGAGAAAGAACGAACTCACCCAGTAACCAATCCGTCCGATGCCGCCATATTTCCGCGTGCCTGCGGCCGGGGTATGCCGTTTAGGCGGCATAATCTCCAGTGCTGCCTCAAGTTCCGGATCGGGATCACTTTCCGGGTCGTCCTCGCTGTCCCATTCCCCGCTCTCCCATTCACCATTGGCCCATTCACCATTGTCCCATTCCTCGCTGGACATAGCATCGTCATCGTTTTCCATTGTGTACACGGCATGTGTGTCGGAGTCATCCTCCTCCCGATTCGGTACGGCTTGATCTGAATCATTCTGCTCCGGCGATTGCCCCAGAATTACGAGAAGCATGGCGACGGCGGTGATCCCACTCTGCACATAGCACTCCAATTGCGCATCGCGGTGCTTGAGCCCCGTTGGCCAGTATCCCGTATCTAGATACACCATGGATAACAAGATTGGCACGATCACCGCAATCATCGCGGGGATGATCAATCTCTTCCAATTTCGCTTTTTCGGCTGATTCCGAGCCATAACCGCGGTTACCATTACCAAGGCAAATATCACAAACTGGCCCGCCACCACGGGCTTGGCGCTGGGAATTCCATGCATACGGAGATGAATATGATCGTAATATGGCACCACTTTCCATATAAATCCCGGTGACTGCGAGATCAGCGACATAAAAAGATCGATGGCGGGAAGAATGGCGATGAGGACGCCGATCAAAATCATGATCTTGCCGCTATTCTGTCTTTTTGACAATTCAGCCATATGTCATTGCTACCTTACTAAATGCCTCGCACCTCGATGCCTCGATCCCCTCCCCCTCTGGGGGAGGGACAGGGAGGGGGTGTGTGGATCACTTCGGTTGCCTCGATGCCTTCCCCTTCACGGACACGGCCCGAACGCATTCAACACCGCCACCAGATCATCGATGTTCACCGTGCCGTTCCCGCCGGAAGGGGTGATGTCGGCCCGACAGGGAGGCGTTACGAGATTGTTCATGAAGAGCACATAGACCGCGCCTCTGTCCAAGCCCCCGT
>CAZLXE010000259.1:0-2699 GCA_964563005.1 uncultured Isosphaeraceae bacterium | reverse complement strand
GACTCTGCGGTTAATACCACCCCCAATTTACACCCGCAATCACCCAAACCCGCTCAAAACTGATCACTGACCACTGAAAACTGACCACTTCTCCCCACTTTTCTCCTCTACAAACCCCCTCCCCAACCCCCAAAAAACCACTTTATGAACAATCCGGCAATTCACGGCGGCATCACTTATCAACCGCCCACATACTTCGCATAAATCGACTTCGCCACCTCCACCTCCGCCGTGCCTTTGATAATTGCCCGGCCATCCGCGAACACCGTCAACTCAACCTCATTCTCTGCAACGAATTGCGCTCCATCCCGCAGCGTTCCCCGCAGCAGATTCTCCGTCCCCGAAAACTCCCCGTGAGGCCCCAGCCGATTCGCCAGAGCCACCAGATCGATCATAACTTGCTCCGCCTCGTCACCCCCGGAATTCGGTAAAACCTGCACCGCATTCCGCCCGCATAGAGACACCACATCAGACCCCCTCCCCCCTTCCAGATACTCAAATTTCCGCTCGCCGCAGCAGATACAATCCTTTCTACGGCCTGCACTTACCTCAAACCCCCGGCAGTCATTACCCCATACATCTATAGACACCAATTTCCGGTCCAATTGCTCAATATTGCCCGTCATCAATTTGAGTGCCTGGCTCGCCTGCCTCGCCGCGATCATCGCCACCACCGGCCCCCAAACCCCTGCCGTATCACAAGTTGCGCTGCTCCCCGGCGGCGGGGCCTCCGGAAAAACACACCGCAAACAAGGAGTCCCCCCCGGTTCCCCCGGCTCCCCCGGAATTACCGCCATCGTCATCCCCGTAGTCCCCACCGCCCCACCGTAAATATATGGCCTGCCGTGCTTTACGGCTAAATCATTCAGCAGATATCGCGTCTCAAAATTGTCCAAACCATCCAGAATCAGCCCAGAATCACCCAGAATCCGCTCCGCATTCCGGGGGTTGAAATCCTCGACAAACGCCCGAATATCGACCTGTTTGTTAATGCGCAATAACTTGTCCCGAGCCGCAACTGCTTTAGGAACACCAACTTGCGCATCGTGCTCATCGAATAAAACCTGCCGCTGAAGATTCGTCAACTCCACCACATCGCGATCCACAATGGTCAGCGTCCCCACGCCCGCCCGGGTGAGAAAATCTGCGATGTAAGTGCCTAGGGCGCCACAACCTACGATCAAGGCGTGAGATTCCCTCAACCGCCGCTGGCCCTCTTCCCCGATGCCCGGCAGGAGCATCTGGCGATGATAACGATCGAATGAGGGCGGCGGGGACATGTCCTTACCATATGCCGTACAACAGGTTATGCACGGCGCTGGCGCCTTACCAGGCGAAGTGGGCGAAGGCCTTGTTGGCTTCGGCCATGCGGTGGGTCTGGTCGCGGGTGTTCATGGCTTTTCCTTCGCCGTTGGCGGCGTCATAAATCTCGCGGGCGAGGCGGTTGGCCATGGGTTTTCCCTTTTCGCCGCGGACGGCGTTGAGGATCCAGCGGAACCCTAAACTCTGTCTACGGCGTTGGTTAACTTGCATGGGAACCTGATAATTGGCTCCGCCGACGCGCTTGGATCGGACTTCGACATTGGGTTTTACATTGTCGATGGCGAGCCGAAAGACCTTTATGGCCTCTTCAGGGAAGTCTTCGTGCTTGTCTTTGTCGATTCGCTGCTGGATCAAATCGAGGGCGCTGTACATGACTCTTTGGGCGACGGATTTCTTGCCGTCGAGCATGAGGCAGTTTATAAATTTTGCCAGAACGATATCGTTGTGGCGGGGATCGGGGCGTAACTGCTGTTCTGATTTGGTGATACGACCGGCCATGGGAGACTCCTGCGGCTCATCAGTTTCGACTTATGATCGAAACTCTGTTCACGGCGACCCTGGTTTGGTCGATTCGGGCCGCTATTACTTGCCGAAAAATGGGAAAAAGTGGGGAAAAGTTGGTTCTTTGGGGTGATTGCCCGTGAAAATTGGGGTTGTTTTGAGGGGGTTTTGAGTTGAAGACGGATTGAAGTTTATTTGCCTCGTTTGGTGCCGTATTTCGAGCGGCCTTTGCGGCGGCCATCGACGCCGAGGGTGTCGTGGGAGCCGCGAATGACATGGTAGCGGACCCCGGGAAGGTCGCGGACGCGGCCCCCGCGGACGAGGACGATGGAGTGTTCCTGGAGGTTGTGGCCTTCGCCGCCGATGTAGGCGGAGATTTCCTTGCCGTTGGAAAGGCGGACGCGGGCGACTTTTCGAAGGGCGGAGTTGGGTTTTTTGGGGGTGACGGTTTTGACCTGGAGGCAGACGCCGCGTTTCTGGGGGCAGGCCTCGAGATCGCGGACTTTTGATTTTTCGGTGGGGGATCGGCGGGGCTTGCGGACAAGTTGATTGATGGTGGGCATGGTTCAAGGGTTCCAGGCGGCATTAAACGGCACAATTACGCAGAAAAAGATGCGAACCGGGGAATATAGCAGAGTTTTGGGGGGAGAGCAACCCCCGGAAAAGGGGAAGCAGGGATAGGGGGATTGAGGGGGATGGGGAAAAAAATGGATAAAAACTTCGGTATTCTCTTGCCATGGAAGGGGTTGGGTGGTTATTCTGTAAGGGGTGGCAATTCAGCCACACTCAAGGAGGCGAAGTATGCGGGTAATAGCAGGATTAATGACGGCTGGAATTTGGGCATTGGGATTGACATCAATCGCGGGGGCGAACAT
>CAZLXE010000258.1:0-2702 GCA_964563005.1 uncultured Isosphaeraceae bacterium | reverse complement strand
GTCAAATAGTCCATCAAATGCTCGTGCACCTGCTGAGGCGTTTTCAGCATGGGAAACGCATCCACAAACCGAAACAACTGAACCTTGAACGCCTCATCCTGCATCGCCCAATCCATCAATTTGTCCGACCAGAACCGCGTAGAAAGCAATGACGCCTTTCGCGAACGCGATTCCTCCAGCAACTCGCCGCCAATCGCCTGAATTCTCGGCTCGATTTCACCCATTCCCACATCGATCCCGGAAAGATCATCTTTGTTGTTCGGAAAGGCGGTACCGGTGGTTTTTTCGGTGGTCTTTCCGGGTTTTTTTCCGGGGGTCATTCCGGGGGCCTTTCCGGGGGTGGTTTTGCTCCGGGAAAAAATAGACATAGGGCGTGCTTCGGGGAAGGATGGAGAAAGGAGAATCAGAAAAAAATTAGTATAGCGAATGGCAGAGAACCCACCGCTACGCTCTCGACTGACTATAATAGCCGCTCGTAATTTCCCTTTCCGTAACCCTCTGCGAACCCCACCACCATGACTTCGGACACCAAGTCCTCTCCCCCCTCCGTCGAAACCACCTCCCTCGACACCGTCGCCATCCGTTTCTGCGGCGACTCCGGCGACGGCATGCAACTCACCGGCGGACAATTCTCCACCACCAGCGCCCTCTTCGGCAACGACATCGCCACCTTTCCCGATTTCCCCGCCGAAATCCGCGCCCCCCGAGGCACCACCTTCGGCGTCTCCGGCTATCAGGTGCAGTTCTCCTCTGCCGAAATCCACACGCCCGGCGATGTCGTCAACGCCCTCGTCGCCATGAACCCCGCCGGTTTCAAAACCAACATCGATGAAGTCGAACCGGGCGGCATCGTCATCGTCAACGAAGACGAGTTCAACAAAGCCAACTTCAAAAAATGCGGCTACGAAGAGGGCTACAACCCCCTCGAAGACGATGAACTCCAACGCCGATACCAAATCTTCAAAGTCCCCATGAGCCGCCTCACCCGCGAATCCCTCGCCGACTCCGGCATGGGCGCCAAGGACATCGACCGCTGCCGCAACATGTACGCCCTCGGCATCGTCTATTGGCTCTACGATCGACCAATCGATTCCACCGTCAACTACCTCGAAAACTACTTTTCCAAAGCAAAAAATAAACCCGAAATCGCCGACATCAACATCACCGCCCTCAAGTCCGGCTTCTACTTCGGCGAAACCGCAGAACTCTTCCCCGTCCGCTACAAAGTCGCCCCCGCCAAACTCAAAGCCGGGCAATATCGAAAAATCAGCGGCAACGAGGCCATGGCCCTCGGGTGCGTCGCCGCCTCCCACCTCGCCAAAAAACCCCTCACCTACTCCAGTTACCCCATCACCCCCGCCTCCGACATCCTCCACATCCTCGCTCGCCTCAAACACTTCGGCGTAAAAACCTTTCAGGCCGAGGATGAAATCGCCGCCGTCTGCGCCGCCATCGGAACCTCCTACGCAGGCGATCTCGCCCTCACCGGCACCTCCGGCCCCGGTCTCGCCCTCAAAAGTGAAGCCATCGGCCTCGCCGTGATGCTCGAACTCCCCCTCGTCATCATCAATGTCCAGAGAGCCGGCCCCGCCACCGGCCTTCCCACCAAAACCGAACAGGCCGACCTCCTTCAGGCCATGTACGGCAGAACCAGCGAATCTCCCATCATCATCGTCGCCGCCCGCAGCCCCGGCGATTGCTTCAACATGGCCATCGAGGCCTTCCGCCTTGCCGTCCGCTGCATGTGTCCCGTCATCCTCCTCTCCGACGGCTACATCGCCAACGGGGCTGAACCCTGGCGTATGCCCGAACTCAAAAACCTCAAACCCATCGATATCACCCATCCCACCGAAACCAATAACCCGGATGGCCACTTCCTCCCCTATCTCCGTGATGAACAAACCCTCGCCCGCCCCTGGGCCATTCCCGGCGTGCCCGACCTCGAACATCGCCTCGGCGGTCTGGAAAAACGCGAAGACACCGGAAATGTCGACTACGATCCCGACAACCACGACCGCATGATCCGTCTCCGCGCTGCAAAAATACAAAAGGCCTCCGATGTCATCCCCCCCCTCGAAGTCCGAGGCGATGCCACCGGCGAAGTCCTCCTCCTCGGATGGGGCGGAACCTATGGCGCCATCACCACCGCTGGCGACCGTCTCCGCGAAGATGGCCACTCCGTCAGCACCGCACACCTCCAATACATCAACCCCTTCCCCAAAAACCTCGGCGAAGTCCTCGGCAATTTCAAAACCGTCATCATCCCCGAAATCAACCTCGGCCAACTCCGCACCCTCATCCGCGACCAGTTCCTCGTCGATGCCATCGGCATCAACGAAGTCCGCGGCCGCATGTTCCAGGTCGATACCCTCATCAACAAAACCCTCGAAATCATGAACCGCTAGCCCATCCCATGACCACCCTCCAAACCTATAAACCCAAAGACTTCGCCTCCGACCAGGACATCCGTTGGTGCCCCGGCTGCGGCGACTACGCCGTCCTCAAAGCCGTCCAGAAATCGCTCACCACCATGCAGCGAAAACGCGAAGATTTCGTCTTTGTCTCCGGTATCGGCTGCGCCGCCCGCTTCCCCTACTACATGAACACCTACGGCCTCCACTCCATCCACGGCCGCGCCCCCGCCTTCGCCACCGGCATCAAACTCGCCAAACCCGATCTCCAGGTCTGGCTCGTCTCGGGAG
>CAZLXE010000257.1:0-2785 GCA_964563005.1 uncultured Isosphaeraceae bacterium | reverse complement strand
GGGCTTTTCAGGTCAACGAAGCGGCCTGACGCACAGAAATCAACGATTTCCCAGTCATCTCCGGGGGTGATTCGATTCCCATCATGGCCAGCAGCGTCGGGGCGATATCGGCGAGACGGCCTCCTTCGGTCAGGGTATGGCCTTGAAAATGCTGGCCGATGAGGATGAGGGGGATGTCGTAAGTGGTGTGAGCGGTATGAGGGCAGGCGTGCTCGGGGTTCCACATCTGCTCAGCGTTGCCGTGGTCAGCCATGACCAGACAGGAGCCACCTTTTGCCAGAACAGATTCAACAATACGGCCGACACACCCGTCCACCGTTTCCACGGCTTTAATGACGGCGTCGAGTTTACCGGTATGACCGACCATGTCCGGATTGGCGAAGTTGACGATCAGGAGAGATTCACAATCGGAAGCATCAAGACGATCCAGCACTCCGGTGCAGATTCCCTCGGCAGACATCTCGGGTTTCTGGTCATAGGTGGCAACTTCCTGCGGGCTGGGGATGAGGAGGCGGTGCTCAGACGGGAAGGGCTCCTCGCGGTAGTCGTTGAAGAAGAAGGTAACATGGGGAAACTTTTCTGTTTCGGCGCAGCGGAATTGGGTAAGGCCGGCATCGCTGACCACCTGGCCGAGGATGTTTTCCATGCGGGGGGGCTTGGCGAAGGCGATGGCGGAGACGGGGAGACCGGTTTCGTACCCGGTCATGGCGCAGAAATAAAGGTTGTCAATCCTATTCCCCCGATCGAAACCGCCTCCCTGAACATCTTCCCATGCCGCATCATCGAGAGTAAAGGCCTTGGTGAGTTCCCGGGGCCGGTCGCCACGATAGTTGAAGAAGATGACCGCATCGCCTGCTTCGATCAAGCCGAGGGGATTCCCGTTGCCATCCGCCATCTGCGTCGGGGGAATAAACTCATCGCCGGTCTGACTCGGACCGATGGGATTGTCGTAAGCCCATTGCACCGCCCCTTGAAGGGCATCAGTTGCCGAGCGAGTTTGCATATCCGGGGTTAACTTTGGATGGGCAACTTTTTTCCCGGTGAGGCAGCCATACGCCCAGGCGATGCGCTCCCACCGATGATCGCGATCCATGGCCCAGAAGCGGCCGATGACCGACCCGATCCTTCCACTCTTGGCCTCGGCCAATGTGTCTTCCACCTGTTGCAGAAACCCCAGACCAGTGGTGGGGCCGGTGTCGCGGCCATCCGTAAGGGCGTGGACGAAAAGCCGATCACTGGAAAAATGCTGCATCGCGGCGAGGTCGATCAAAGCAAAAAGGTGTTCGATATCGCTGTGGACAAGGCCATTGCTGACGAGGCCGATGAGATGAACCTTGCCTCCGCTGCTTCGGGCGTGATGAAAGGCACCGAGAAAACCCTCGTTCTCAAAAAAGGAGCCATCGCGGATGCGTCGGGTGATGCGCATAACTTCCTGATCGACCACGCGGCCGGCTCCGATGTTCTGATGGCCGACTTCGCTGTTCCCCAT
The DNA here is from genome assembly GCA_964563005.1 of uncultured Isosphaeraceae bacterium. GTDB lineage: Bacteria > Planctomycetota > Phycisphaerae > Phycisphaerales > SM1A02 > CAZLXE01. The sequence continues at coordinate 1,296 of CAZLXE010000257.1, read as the reverse complement.
GATGCCGGGAGGGAGACCAACATCCTCGCCGCATGTTTTGATAAGAGTGGTGGGCCAGGATTGCATCAGTGCATCGGCAACCGGCGTATGGGCAAGATGAACGGCATTGAATGAATCATGCTCACGATGGGGATTCCGACCCCAACCATCGCGGATAATCAAAACAACGGGTTTTCGCTCTGTCTGAGGGGTGGCCATACGGCATAGCGTACCACCTCCGAATAGAGACCGGCATTCAGTGGAAAAAAGACCGGAAAAGAGACGCCAAAGAACCATCGATGGAAAGAATAATTTGCAATTTTGGATGCAATAGTCATCATTTTGGGGAGGTCGGGTTGTTGTCGGGGATGGTTCCGCCTATCCTCATGCCATGCCTATGACCCGAGAAAGAGTTGCATCACAGTCCTCTGAACTTTCGTTGCCCGATCGCTACCAGCAGGTGAAGAATCGCATTGCCGCGGCAGCGCAGCGGGTTGGAAGAAATCCGGAGCACATTATCCTCGTCGCAGTCACGAAATACGCGGCAATCGACCAGATTCGGGAGTTGGTGGCGCTGGGGCATGCGGATCTGGGGGAGAATAAAGTGCAACAGTTGGCTCAACGATCGGCACAAATGGATGAATATCTGCTGCGCTGCCGCGAACTCCAGCGAGATTCGAGTGGGTTGATGCCCAAAGAACTGCGATGGCACATGATCGGTCATCTTCAGCGAAACAAGGTTCGCAAGGTGCTGCCCCACACCCGGCTGCTTCATTCGGTGGACTCTTTGCGCCTGGCGGAGGAAATTCAGGTCGCGGCGGCAAAGTATGACAAACCCCAGGAAGTGCTGGTGCAGGTGAATGTGAGTCTGGAGAAAAGCAAGGGCGGCGTGGCTCCAGCGGCAGTGCTTCATCTGATCGAGCAGATCGACACCATGCTCAGCATTCGGGTGCGGGGACTGATGATGATGGCCCCGCTTACCGATGACCCGGAAACGGTGCGGCCGGTGTTCGAGCGGACTCAGGAATTGTTCGAGGGAATCAAAAAAACCGGCCTGGCCGGAGAACAATTCAATATTCTGTCCATGGGGATGAGCAATGATTTTGAAGTAGCCATCGAATGCGGGGCAAATGTGGTGCGGGTGGGCTCAGCCATATTCGGGGAGCCAAAGCACGACCCGGAGGAGGGGGAGTAGGGGAGGGGTAAAAAGTGAGGGGAGACCCGGGGCAGTATTTTTATAGCGTAGTTCGAGCACCCCCGGAAAGCACTACCCCCGCGCCCTCTCATCATTCGCGCGCCCCCTCGCCACCCCCACGC
>CAZLXE010000256.1:0-2813 GCA_964563005.1 uncultured Isosphaeraceae bacterium | reverse complement strand
GTAGAATCCCTTGCATCATGGCCATTGACCTTCAGAATAAACCCATCATCATCACCGGGGCGAGCAGCGGCATCGGGGCGGCGACGGCGATTGAATGTGCCAAACGGGGCATGCCCGTGCTGCTCAATGCCCGACGCGAAGATCGCCTGAAACAGGTGGTGAAACTGATTCGGGATATCGGAGGAGGAGCAGAAATGGTGGTGGGCGATGTGGCGGAGGAAGGGGTGAACACCCTGTTGCTGGATACGGCGGAGGAACTCTTTGCCGATCAGGGCGGGGTGTATGCGGTGTTCGCCAACGCGGGGTATGGCCTGAACCGGACGATGCTGGAGATGACCATGCCCGACCTGCGGGATATTTTCGAGGTGAACTTCTTCGCCGCATGCGATCTGCTGATGAAGGCGGGCACGCGGATGCGGGAGCAGACTTCATCGGGTCATCTCCTCATGTGTTCGAGTTGTCTCTCCAAGTTTTCGTTGACCAATCACGGGGCGTATGCGGCCACGAAGGCGGCTCAGAATCAGGTGTGCCGTTCGATGCGGATGGAGTTGCGGGATGAAGGGATCGCGGTGTCGAGCGTGCATCCGATCACCACGACCACGGAATTTTTTGATGTCTCGGCGGAACGGAGCGGTTCGGGATTTTCCGGTGACCTCATTGCGAAAAACACCCCCCGCTGGTTTCTCCATACGCCCCAGCGGGTGGCCCGGTCGGTGGTGAAATGCCTGCAGAAACCAAAGGCGGAAGTGTGGCCGAGCGTGCTGACCCGATTCTTCGCGGGCGGGGTGACGGCATTCCCCTCGATCGTGGACTGGATGGTGCGCTTGAAAAAAATAAAAAAAGCCATCGGCCAATAACCACCACCCCCGACCCCCGGAATTAAACCCCCCTGCGCCCGGATTGAAACTCTGGTCCTGGAATACTTGCCGGAGTAAAACCCTGAAATGTAAGGTGCGCAAATCTCCAAGGGGGGTATTGCGCACCTTGGGTTGGGGAGAGAGGTTTGGTGGCTCTTCGTCAGGGTGAATCCGGACTTGTTTGACGGAGGTGTCGTCTCAGGCGGGCGGCGAGTCGGGAGCCGACTACCTGTTCCTCATCGACCACTTCGTGCGCTCCGCCGGTCTGCAGGTCGTCAAAATACCGGTGATACCGCGCTCGGGCGATGAGGTGCACTTCGGGAGCGATGGATCTGATGAGTTCAACAATGGTGCAAGCCGCGGTGGGATCGGGAATGGTGATGATGGCGGCGGTGGCGGAAGTGATGCCGAGATGTTCCAGCACTTCCGCATTCATGGCATCCCCGATGTGCCCGGTCATCCCGAGTTGTTGGGCCCGTCGAATCATGCCGGGATTGAGATCGATCACCGTGACCCGTTCATTCAATCGTTGCAGCGACTCCCCCACTGCTTCCCCCGCCGGGCCGAATCCGATGATGATGATCTGTCTCCCGGATTGCGGATCATCGTCTGTGGTTTCTTCACGAGACGAGCCCAGTTGCCCGAAGATTAACCGCGAGAGGCGCGGGGCCAGGGCCACCAGATATGGCGTGAGGAACAGGGTGGTGACGGTGGCGGAGATAATGAGGGAAAACAGATCTTCATCAATCACCGTCCCCCGTCCCACCGCCGCCAGGACGAACGAAAATTCCCCCACCTGGCCCAGGCAGATACCCGTGGCGAAGGCATGGGAATGGGGCAGGCGGAAGCGGCGCAGGATGAACCAGATGATGATGGCCTTGCCCAGCACGATCGCTCCCACCAGTCCCAGCACCGACGGGAGATGCTCGATGAACCATCCCGGGTCGCCCAGCATGCCGATGGAACTGAAGAACAGAGTCAGGAGCAGGGTGCGCAGGGAGGCGATGTCGGCTCTGATCTGGGTGGCGAAGGGAGATTCCGCCAGCAGCATTCCCGCCACAAACGCCCCCAGGGCCGGCGAGAGACCCAGGTTGTGCGATCCCCAGGCCGAGCCGAGTCCGGTGACGATGGCGAGGAGAATGGGGAGATCCCGGTTGCGCTGCATCGATTGCAGGTTCAGAATGCGGGGGACCACCCAGTTGAACAGGGCATACAGCACCAGCACCAGGACCGCGGCCCAGCCGATGGTTTTGAAAACGCTCAGACCCATCTCCGAAAGCGAACCTTCACCGCCCAGCACCGTCACCAGCAGCACCAACGGCACCACCGCGATGTCCTGCATGAGCAGCATGCCCAGGGCGTGACGACCGTGCACGCTTTCGATTTCCGACCGACTTACCAGCATCCGCAACACGCACGCCGTACTGCTCAGGGCCACAATCGCTCCGAGGGCGACCGCGGTGCGCAGGGACATCCCGAAGAGGGAAGCCAGGGCTGTTCCCAGCCCCATGGTGATCACCACCTGTGCGGTTCCTCCTCCCAATGCTGCCGCTCCCAATCGACGCAGGCGCTTCCAGGAAAACTCCAACCCGATGGTGAAGAGCAGCAGCACCACCCCCAACTCCGCCAGAGCATTGACATCATCCGCACTGGAGATGAAATGAAAAGCGTTCGGGCCGAGCAGAATCCCCGCCGCCAGGTATCCCAGAATGGGACTCTGACGCAGACGCTCGCAGACCACGCCCAGAATCAACGCGGCCAGGAGAAGGATGAGGATGTCGAACAGGGCACTCCAGAGTTCCATGGAGAGCATGGTTGCAGATGAAGGGCGATAAAGCCAACCCTCCCCCACCCCCGGAATTAAACCCCCGGCCCCCCCTGCTTTATACACTGGGCCCCTGAGTGTAAACCTCGACCTCCGTAATGAGATCACTCTTAGTCGCAGAGACCAGGGGA
>CAZLXE010000255.1:0-2815 GCA_964563005.1 uncultured Isosphaeraceae bacterium | reverse complement strand
GCACCGCCCACCTTCCCGGCTACCACCCTCCCCATCATTCCCGCCCCCCCGTCATTCCCGCGCACGCGGGAATCCAGTGATATCTCAGAAAGTAAGCAATCCCCTGTCGCCTCCCCAGCCCTGAAAGGGCGACCTAACCTCCCCTGCTTATACCGCATCCCGGCCAAACCCCCGGCCAACCTGCCCGCTCATAAATAAAAGTCATATTCTCCGCACCTATTGAGGCGAATAATCCCCCCTTGACCGCATCAACCACCAATTCAGACCTCGCTGAATGGCCGGCGAGCTCAACCGAGATGATTCGTCGCTACTTCTCCCTACTCTCACGAATCTCATCAAGAATCGCTCGCGCGTTCTCAGCGTTCGGACCATCAGGACGCAACTCAACCGCCCGCTCGTAGTTCGCAATTGCTTTATCAATCTGACCGTCACTTCGATACGCCTCGCCCAAGCTGTCGTAGGCGTTGGCTGACTCGGGGTACAGATCAACATTCAGCGAGAACGCGGCGATCGCCAGCGCATGACGCTCCTCGCCGAGGAACTCATAGCCGTACTGATTGATGTCGCCTTCGTTCACAAGTCCAATCTCGTGCGCATCACGCAAACTTTCGGACAGCGTGCGCGCGGCGTCGTTTGATTTGCCTTCATCATCGAGTCGCCGAGCGTCAATGTGCCAGGGATCGAATGCATCCAATCCTTCCTTCCTCTTTTGTCGGTACGCTTCTGCTGCCGAGCCAGCGAGCTTGAGTGCCGCGTCAAGTGCCATATCGGCTTCCACGGAGACATGCGGTTCGACGCCCGTTCCTTCCCAGTTGGTTCCGGTGATCGGATTGATCGCTCGGCCAGTGGGAATAAAGATCTCAAGCTGAGCATCGATCGGGAATAAGGTGCCGGGATTCGCGCCGCCGCGTGTCGTTTCGCCGACCAGCGTTGCCCGCTTCTGCGTGCGTAGGTTGTAGCAGAATTCCTCGGCCCCGGAGAATGTCGTCGAACTCGTCAGCACAAAGACCGGGACATCAGGGCGTTTCTGTCCGGGCACATCGATCGTCCAGAACTCCTGCATCTGATCACCTTCGCGCCAGTAGAGACTGTTGAGATGCGTGGGCTTGTCAAAAAGGTACGAGCAGAGGACCCGGACCATGTGCGGGTGACCGCCGCCATTGTTTCGCATGTCGAAGATCAGGGCGTCGGTGTGCGCCAGGAAGTTCATCGCTGCGGCTGCGACTGTCTCTGCTTCCGGGTGACCGGCAAAGGAGCGGATGTCAAGGTATCCGATGTTGCCCTCGAGCCGAGTCACATTCTCAAAGCCGAAGTTCTGCTTCCGCTGAAGCATCTTCCGACGAGCTCGAGTCTGAATAGGATGTTCCGGTGCCTCTGCGTCTGTGTTCGTGTGCGCCGGAGGGATGTATCGAGTTCGGACCAGCATGTGCTTGTCCTGACTGATGTCCTGCAGTGCTGTGGTCAGTTGCGCCGCGAAATCATCCCCATCCCGCACATTGTCGAACGCGCCGCTCGAGAGCATTGTCGAAAGTTGCTCGGCACACTCAGCCGCGACCTCCGGAAACACATAGCGCTCGTTAATCAGGGTGCCGATGCGTTTGATCGTCGCGATGCGCTCTGCATTGTCGATTGTGTCGGACTGCCCGGCCGCGAGTGCGGAGATGCTGGATGCCAACCCGATGGCGAGCAGGCGGAGAAGACGACGGGGATCTGAAAGACCGGAGGAATACGCAGGGCGATCAAGGGCGTGCATGTATGGGACTCGCAAGAGGTAATAGGAATCGGATGGAACGACTAACGGGGAAATAACGGAGGGCAATTACCACTTATTTCACTCTATCATCACTCTCCTCCGAAAAATCCAACAACTCAAAAAACACCACCCGCGCCTCGCTTCAGGTCAGCAACCCCTTCATCATTTCATTCGTATCCGGCATCCCCGAATCCTTCCCGCTCCGCCACGCCAATCACTTCAAATCAAATCGCTTTTCTTAAACTTGTATCCCGCTTTCCCATCCCACCACCCGACTGTCTGCCCTTTTCGGAAGTCCAATATTCGCCGGCAACCGGGCAAAGCACCCCAATTTCACATATTTTTCTTCAAATTTCCCCACTTTTCGGTACCATTCCCCGGCTCAATTCCGTATTACTCTATAGCAAACAGGCATATTATAGGACGACACGACCCTCACCATGACCACCTTCCCCACTGTACCCACCTGGATAAATGTGACATAATTCTTGCTATTTCAACACTTTGCGCTTTACTATTCCCAGAATTGAGACATAATAGAAAGAGGAAAAGCACTTTTCGCTTCTCCCCCAATCCACAAGCAAAGATACGATGGTACGAATCAACAAAAAACCAGGCCTCTTCACCTCCCGGCGACTGAATCGCCGGAGTGAAAAACGCCTGCGTCAACCCCGATGGCTGAGCATAAACCGATCAAACAATCGTATTTGCGTCGCCTGTGAAGACTGTAACTTCATCAACGCCGACCGCGTCCAACGCCTCAGTCACACCCTCGCCAGAATGATCACCCCCCAAACCCGCACCATAGAGCTGGATCTCCGTCAGGTCGTCCATGCCGACACCAAACTCATTGCCGGACTGGTTTTAGCCATCAGAATGGCCCGAAAATGCGGCGTAAATCTCGAAGTCATCCCCTCCGATCAAGTCAGCCGCCTCCTCCAGATGTTCCGTCTGGAAGAAGCCATTGCCGCCTGACTTCCATTCCCTCTCCAATTTATAAACCAAAAACCACAATTGCACTTATGCGCTGTCCCTACGGACACGCCCCAAACGCATTCAACA
>CAZLXE010000254.1:0-2850 GCA_964563005.1 uncultured Isosphaeraceae bacterium | reverse complement strand
GAGATGGGGGCCGAGTGGTGGGGGTTTGTGGCGTACGGGGGGGGAGGGGGGTGTGGGGGGGGGGGGGGGGGGAGTGTTGCCATCCGGGGAGGGTTTTGGAACGACCTCGGTTTCTGCGGGGGATGTGGGAGGATCCGGTACAGGTTGATTCGCGCCGGCGAAGGTGAACATGACGGCACCGACTTCGACGAGTTGGGCTTCTTCGACTTTGATGGACTCGATGACGCCGGCGTGGGGGGAGGGGATTTCGACGGCGGCTTTGTCGGTTTCGACGACGAGGAGGGGTTGGTCTTCTTTTACGCGATCGCCGGGGGCGACGCGGAGTTCCATGATGCGGCCTTCGCGGATGCCTTCGCCGAGATCGGGGAGTCGAAACTCTTGGGTCATGAGGGGGATTCCGAGGGGGTCATGTTTGGGGTGAGATCAGAATTAACCACAGAGCACACAGAGAGCACAGAGGGGGGGTTTTTAACGCGGAGGTCGCGGAGGTTCGCGGAGAGGGGATTATTGCGAGGAGAAGAGAAGAGAAGAGAAAGTACTCCTCAGGGGTTCTGGAATTGAACAAGTATGCACCTTACTCATTCTTCTCTCTGTGGTGAGTCTGTTCATTTTGATTCGAGTTTTTATTCGTAGGCGAGGGTTTTTTGTACTTGTTCGATGATGGTGTCGGCATCGGGGAGATAGTGGGTTTCGCACTGGAAGCGGGGAAAGTGGATGTCGTAGCCGGTGATGCGCCGGATGGGGGCGAGGAGGAACTCGAAACAGTGTTCGTTGAGGCGGGCGATGATTTCGGCGGCGACGCCGCAGGTGCGGGGGCCTTCGTGGACGATGAGGCAGCGGCCGGTTTTAGTGACGGAGTTGACGAGAGAATCGGTGTCGAGAGGGGAGATGGTGAGGAGGTCGATGATTTCGGGGTCGATACCGTGGATGGTGGCGAGGTCATCGGCGGCTTCGAGGAGGGGGCGCATCATGGCTCCATAGGCGATGAGGGTGATGTCGTTTCCGGGGCGGACGACTTCGGCCTTGCCGATTTCTTTTATTTCCGGGGTTTCGGGGACATCTTCGCGGAAGGCGCGATAGACGGCTTTGGGTTCGTAGAAGATGACGGGGTCGGGGTCGTCGATGGCGGCGCGGAGGAGGGCGCGGGCGTTGCGGGGGCCGGAGGGGATGACGACTTTGAGGCCCGGGGTGTGGGCCCAATAGGCCTCGCGGGATTCGCTGTGGTGCTCGACGGCGCGGATGCCTCCGCCGTAGGGGGTGCGCATGACCATGGAGATGGGGTAGCGACCCTGGGAGCGGTTGCGGAGGCGGGCCATGTTTTGTTCGATCTGGTCGAAGGCCTGCATGGTGAAGCCGGAGAACTGGACTTCGGCGACGGGTTTCAGGCCATAGACGGCCATGCCGACGGCGGTGCCGACGAGGCCGCATTCGGCGAGGGGGGTGTCGAAGACGCGATCCTGCCCGTATTTATCGAGGAGGCCTTTGGTGACGCGGAAAACGCCGCCGTTGAGGGCGACATCTTCACCCATGACGCAGACTTTCTGGTCGTTGGCCATGGATTCATCGAGGGCGAGGTTGAGGGCTTCGACCATGGTGAGGGAGGTCATTGGTTTACTCCCTTGCGATCGAGTTTGGCGAGGTATTCTTCTTTTTGGGCGAGCAGTTCGGGGGGGAGTTCGGCGTAGATGTGATCGAAGACTTTGCGGGGCTGGGCGATGGTGCGCCCCCGGAAGCGATCCCGGGCTTCGATGACTTGTTGTTCGCAGGCCTCGCGGGTTTTGGTGATGGCTTCATCGTCGAGGAGGTTTTGTTTTTTGAGGTAGCGCTGGAAACGGAGGAGGGGATCGCGTTTTTTCCATTGCTCGACTTCGGCATCATCGCGATAGACGCTGGGGTCATCGGCGGTGGTGTGGAGGGAGATGCGGTAGGTGATGACTTCGATAAAGGTGGGGCCGCCGCCGGATCGGGCACGGTTGGCGGCATCAGTGGTGGCCTGGATCATGGCGAAGATGTCGTTGCCGTCGATGCGGAGGGAGGGGATGTCGCAGCCGAGGCCGCGGAGGGCGAGGACCTGGTTGTGGGCTTGCTTTTGGACGGGGGTAGAGATGGCGTAGCCGTTGTTTTCGCAGATGAAGATGACGGGTGCCTGATCGACGGCGGCGAAGTTGAGGGCTTCGGAGACGATGCCCTGGGAGAGTGCTCCATCGCCGAAGTTGACGAGGGCTACGGAATCGTCGCCGCTGCGCTTTGCGGCCATGGCGAGGCCGACGGCGGTGGGGACATGGGAGCCGATGACGATGGAGAAGGGGAGGTCGTTGACGCCTTCGGGAATGGTGAAGCCCTCGGCGTAGCCATCCCAGAGGAGCATGAGTCCTTCGATGGTCCAGCCGCGCCAGAGTTGAGCCCCGAAGGAGCGGTAGGAAGGGCTGAACCAGTCGTTGGTTTTCAGGGGTAGGACCTGGCCGATCTGGGTGGCTTCCTGACCATAGCCGGGGGCGAAGGTTCCCATCTGGCCCTGGCGCTGCATGGTGAGCATGCGTTGATCGAGGACGCGGGTGAGGACCATGGCGCGGTGGATTTTGAGGAGTTCTTCGGGGGAGAGGTCGGGATGGGGCCAGTCGGGGCTGAGTTCGCCCTGCTCGTTCATGATCTGCATGTTGGGCAGGGATTTCATGGACACCGAGGTTTCGTCGATGTTGATGCGTTCGGGAGGCGGGGTGTAGTCGGGGGGGGTCATGCGGGAGGATTTTCGGGCGAGGTCGGGGGCGCTGGGTTGGGGGGGCGGGGGGGGGAGGGGGGGTTGGGGGGGGGTGGGGGGAGGGGAATCGAGGGAGAGGGGGCAGGGAGCGG
>CAZLXE010000253.1:0-2856 GCA_964563005.1 uncultured Isosphaeraceae bacterium | reverse complement strand
TGGGAAATGGTACACATTATCACTTGGGTTTGATGCCCCGCTGGTAGACCCCAGCCACCACCCTTCTCACCCGCTCAAAAACCTCTTTAATTGTCCCTATCCCATCAACTTCCCGTACCAGTCCCGCACCATATTCGTGAATCACCGGCGCCTTCTCCTTCTCATAGACGGCAAAACGATTCTGGATCACCTCCTCATCCGTATCGTCGTGTCGTCCCTCATCGTCCACCCGCTTCATAATCCGTTCCACCATCGCCTCTACGCTCGATGGCACCAATTGCACAATCCCCAGTACCTCGATCACCTCCTCTATCAGCTTCACCAGATTCACACTCCGCGGCATCCGTCCAGAAACGGTAGGTCTCGTGCCGGATCGTATGCACCTCCTTAAACAATCTCCCAACGCCGGGCCAAGCCCCGCGCCGCCATCAGAAATACCATCCCCATCCCCACCAACATCGCCAACTGGGGAAGCAAGCCCATCAGCATTTCAACTACCCCCTCCCCCGGTTCGTCATACCAGAAGACCTTTAGATACCCATCCAAGGCCCAGCCATTCATGGTGTACGGTGCCGTCTTTTCCAGAAACGGAGCCACAAATTTCGGTACCATCGAACCCCCCAAGGCGGACATGATCAAGATCACGATCGTTGACACCCCCCCCAACTGCGAACGACTGCGGCAAGCCGTTGCCAGCAGAATCCCGAATCCCGCCGCCGCTCCCGCCGTCATCACCGTCATCACGGTGAATCCCGCCAGGTGATTCACCGTGAACAGATCCAGATCAAATAGCCAAGCCCCCCAGAGAAACATCACCGTCACCTGGGCTATCCCCAGCCCCATAAAAAACAGCCATTTTCCCATGAGCAGCGTTGTCATCGGGGCATGCGAAGTCAACAGCCGCTCCAATACCCCGTTCTCCTCCTCTTCCAGTAATGCTCCCCCCGCTCCAGCCATAGAAAACAGAAGAAACATCACCGCAGTCCCCGCCGCATAATAAGGAATCATCGATAGCGACCTCTTTGCCTCTTCCTTATCACCCGCCCGGGCGTTCGTTTCTTTCACCCGCACTAATCCCTGGAAACCTGAAGCAATTGACTCTGCCTCGCCTCCCTCTCCTTTGTCTCTCTGTTTATTTTCGTCTTCCAGTGAAATATCATCCCATGCCTTCTCTCCCCGTAACACCGGTTTGATCGCCGCCATGATCTTTTTCTGCTCGGGAGTCAGGGGACCCCCAGCTTGCTCCATTTGTCCCAATCCTTTTTCCACTAAAATATCCGGTGCCGCCATGAAACCCGCCGCCTGCAGTAACCCGCTTACCGTCGGCAGGGCCATGGGGTTCGCCGCATCATAAATCACCTCCACTTCGACCTGTTCCTCGGCAAAACTGCCGAATGATGCCCCGAATTCCGGAGGGATTATCACCGCCGCCGAAAAATTTCCTTTTCGTACGCTCCGATGTGCTTCCTTCCGGGAATACGCTTGCTCTGCCCCCTCCTCATCCACATAACTTGACACCACGGCCAGCGCATCCTGATCATCAATCGCTTGGACAAACCGCTCGCTCACTTCGCTCCCATCCTCATCCACCACCACAATCTCCATCCCTCCCCCGGATTTTCCATCGGTGTCTGCACCCGCTGATGACCCGCCCATCCCCCCGAAAATCATGGCAAAGATAGAAAAGAACACGATCGGCAACACAAAGGTCAATGCCAGTGCCAAGCGGTCTCGCTTCAGGTTCAGCCAGCTGATAATCAGAATTGGTTTGATCATTCCCGCAACTCCTCCCCCGTCAGGTGAATGAATACCGACTGCAAGGTCGGTGCTTTCAGATGAATGTCCACAATAGTCCCTCCCGCCTCCTTCACTTCCCCGAGCAATCCCGGGAGTTCTTCCGCCACTTCATCGAGATCATGTTCCAGTGTACACCCCTTCACGGACCACCCACACGCTTCCAACGGAGCCAGCGTGTTCGGGGATTTCGGAGACTCCGGGGATCTTTCCACCTCCACGATCATCTGCCGTGTCGATCCGATTGTCTTTGCTACCAGTTCCCGGAATGTACCCTCGGCAATCGTTTTTCCATGGTCGAGAATGACGATCCGGTCGCATACTTGCTGCGCTTCATCGAGTTGATGCGTCGTCAGCAGCAATGATGCTCCGTCCCCCCGAAGGGCCTCCAGCATCTCCCATATCCGCTGTCGGCTTTGTGGATCAACCCCCACCGTGGGCTCATCCAGCAGAATCACTTCCGGCCGGTGAAGCACACTGCAAGCAATATTCAGCCGCCGTTTCATCCCCCCCGAAAACCCCTTCACCAGTTCCCCCGCCCGGTCGGCCAGCCCCGTCCATTCCAGCGCCCACTCCGCCCGCTCCTGTAAGTCCTGCCCCGACAAGCCCTGCAATGCTCCGAAATTCTGAAGATTCTCCCTCGCCGTTAATAATGGGTACAGGGCAATATCCTGCGGCACCACCCCCATTCGCTTCCGCACTCCATTCTCCCCTGCCGGTTCCCCGGTCAATGAGTTGCCGAGGAGCATCATTGACCCCTCATCGAGACGAACCCGTCCGGCCAACGCCCGTACCAGAGTTGTCTTCCCCGCCCCGTTTGGTCCCAGCAACCCCAACCACTCCCCCCGTCGCAGCCCAAATCCCGCTCCCGCCAGCGCATCGACCTCCCTGAACCGCTTAACCGCATCACGCACCTCCAGAACGGTTTTCACTTGCACCAGATTTTGCGGCTCATCCATCTCATGATTATATGAAATCCTTATCTACCGATGGAAAATCGAGACCAGGATGAGGGTGAGAGGGCCGGGATTCGTGAAGGGATGGCGGGGATCGACCGATAAC
>CAZLXE010000252.1:0-2867 GCA_964563005.1 uncultured Isosphaeraceae bacterium | reverse complement strand
GATCCCCTCCCCCTCTGGGGGAGGGTTAGGGAGGGGGTTCGGCTTCCGGGGAAACAGACCTCCCCCTCATGGCCCATGTCGCTCTGAATCCGCTAGAGCGGGGCTCATCCTTCGTGGCTATACCTACCCCACTACACATCGAGTCATTTAAACCTCTTCCCATGCCTGGACCCGATACACATCCATTATTTGTGTTTTATATGCCTCCGTGGTGAATAACACCCCAATTTGCATATACAACCACCAAATCGAAGATCTGCCTATGGAGGAAACCCCTCAAAACTGACTGCTGACGACTGAAAACTGATAACTTTTACTCACTTTTATCCCCTATCTACCCCTCGAAATCCCGCCCTCACCTCCTCTGCCGTGCGCGCAACTCGAATCGCCTCTTTCATAACTTTTATCCCCACCATCCCCTTTGCATACCGGCTGATCTGACCGTTCATATATGCCACCGCTCGCCTCTCATCCGTATGCTCCAGCAGCAACTCGAAATGCCGCTCAAAAACCGCTATTTTCTCCTCAAAAACCGGCTCCTCCCCCGCCATCCCCTCCCGCAACAAACTCCACGCCTGCCGAAAAATCCAGGGTCGCCTGAGTGCTCCTCTCCCAATCATAACTCCTGCACACCCCGTCATTTTCATCATCTCTGCCACATCCCCCGGCTCCCGAATATCCCCATTCCCGATCACCGGAATCCCCTCCACCGCATCCACCACCGCCGCGATCCCTTCCAGGTCCACCGATCCTCGAAACATCTCCTCCGTCGTTCGCCCATGCACCGTAACCGCAGCAATACCAACCCCTTCCAACCCCCGCGCCAACTCCGGAGCCACCAGCCGCGACCGATCCCACCCCAGCCGCACCTTCGCTGTCACGGGCACTCCCATCCCCTCCAGCCCCTTCACAATCCGCTCCGCCAGCCGCACCGTACTCCCCACATCGCATAAAAGCAGCGATCCCCCATGCTTCTTCGCCACTTTATCGACAGGGCACCCCATATTTATGTCAATCAGCGCCGCCCCCTGCTCCACCGCCCACCGTGCCGCCTCCGGCAGGGGGTCATCCGCATTCCCATACAATTGAATCCCCAAAGGCCGATCCGAATCATGTCCCTTCGCTCGCTCCAGTGTCCCCCGCGCCCCATACATAACTGCCCGGCAATTCAGCAGTTCCGTATACGCCAGACCCACCCCCCCCAACTCCCGGCATAACCGCCGAAATGCCAGATCGCAATGCCTGGCAACCGGAGCCAAAAACAAAGGAGTAGCCAACTCCAGAGAACCAATCCGAAACGGCTGAACCCCAGTCGGACATGATGTCGTAAGAGCATTATTCATAGGTAGTTACATAATTTCTAACAGCCGGCAACGACCGGATAACTTCCAGCACAGTCCATATTCACCCCCCATTTTACCCCTCTTGCCGCCGTGGGAAAAAATTACGCTTCTTCCAGTTATTCCGGTTGACAGACGCGATTCCTGTGGCATTCTATAAACGAAATCTACACGCATTTGGGAATCACCATAACATTAGTGTTCCCCTGTGTTTGTAATCGAGAAGAGAATTGTTCGCAACATATTTGCGCCATCTCACCAGAAGCCCTCAAGGTGAGGGTAAAGATATCAGTCTGATCATATCGAATATTATAATTCGATAGTTTAAGTTTCAATCGACTCACATTATTCCCCAGAAACAGGAGAAAGAAAATGAAAGTTTGCCCACTTATGGCCGCCGCCATGATAGTTACGGCCGGAACCGCCCACGCCGATGTCCACAACCTCGGCAACCCCGGACTGCTTGGAGGAGGCCAGAGCGCCGTCTTCAATTTTACCGATTCCGTACCTGTCGTCGATTCTATCAGCATCAGTTTTGACTATGCCGAACCGGTTCTCGACGCCAGCTGGGCGTCCGATGTGCAGGTTATCCTCACCGATGGTGTCGGAAACTCTCTGATTATCGGCGGTTTCATCAATTCAAATGCCGCTGATATTCTCTGGGCGTTCGATGGCTCTATTTCAGATGATCCCGGGAATTACTCTGATACCTTTGCCACTAATTTTGTAACTGATGGGATCTGGTCCCTAACTTTCGTCAATGATTGGACTTCTGATCCTAATCCCAATGATTATGCCAATCTGATTGTTACAATGGGCCCGGTTCCTGCTCCTGGGGCTTTGGCTTTGCTGGGATTGGCTGGAGTCAGCCGTCGTCGACGGCGTAAGGCCTGATTATACAGGCAATTAGATAAACTTCTGTTTGCCAAAACAAGCGGCCGCCGGAGTTTCCGGCGGTTGTTTTTGAATATTTTCAGGCGGCGGAGGCAAGAATGGGGGTATTGTTACAGATTTTTAGTTCCTGGAGGGCCAGAGATAACTCGCTTTGAGTCAACTGGTTATGCGCTTGGTATTTTTGGAGGGAGGCATGAGCAAGATTTATGGATTGGCCGATTTTGATTAAAAGTGGTTCAGAAGGGTTGGCCCCGAGCCATAAGGCCTTTTCATACCAGGAGATAAGGCCGTGGAGGGCGACGGCGGAACAGAGGAGAGAAGGGGTTTTATCGAGACCGAAGAGGCCATCTTTTCGCTGGTAAGTGCAGAGACGGCAGGCGGTTGTATCGCTGAGAGGGTCTCTGCCGTAGGTGAGTTCGTCGAGGCGCTGGAGGGCGAGGCCGAGGGCGGCGGCGGTAACACCATATTTATCAAGGAGATATGACATGGTCTGGGGGTCGGTGGCGCGGCCATTGCCCATGATTCGGCGGACCAGAGAGGGGTGTTCTTCCTGCTTGATGAGTTGCTCGATTTGGCGATGGTTGAGCATGGGCGGCTCCTAAGTAGGGGTTTGTACGGGTGTATTATGACTGC
>CAZLXE010000251.1:0-2882 GCA_964563005.1 uncultured Isosphaeraceae bacterium | reverse complement strand
GCCCGTACCACTACTGGCCGCAAAGTTCGTTATCGAGGCAAGCCCAAATATCTGGGCGGCATCGGCCTCAAGGTCACCAGCACCACCAAACGGACATTTAAACCCAATATCCAGTCCGTCAACGCCATCGTGGATGGATCGGCGAAGAAAATCAAAGTTTCGGCCAAGGCCATCCGGAATGGGCTGGTGGTCAAACCGCTAAAGAGAAAATACGGCTATACCCGCCGCCAGAAACTCCAAACCGGGGTCTGATTTCATAACTCATTGAAATCACTGCACTTGAGTGGATTTTCCCCGCCACGGCAGATACTCTCCCTGGGAAATAAATTAAGTATTTTTCGGATATCGTTTGACCTGCGCCATTCTCGGCGTAAGGTAGGGGTGATAAGACGCGCGCTGTTTCCCCAGGGGAGCGACTTCGGCTGCCATCCTCCGCCTCAAGTCTCCCAAACACCAAACCGCGCATCCCTCTGAACCCCCGGATTCCCCACCGGGAATTCGCCAGTCACCCGGCTGGAATGTGTGTTTAACTGTCAATTATTCGTATCCTCTCCGGATCGCTATCGATGTCGGACGAGTGATTTTCAGCGTAAGTGCGGGCCAGGATGCCCGGTTATGAGGTTAGGTAACGGCGTGAAGGGCTGGAATCCAAATGATGATGCAACCCGAGTGCGGGAGGCGACCGATCTGGTAATGCTGATCGGCGAACATGTTGCGCTCAAACCGCAGGGGCGGGAGCATGTGGGATTGTGCCCGTTTCACGATGATCACCGGCCGTCGTTTGCGGTGGTAACTCACAAGGGGAACGCCTTTTATAAATGTCATTCCTGCGGGGCATCCGGCGATGCATTCACCTTTTTGATGGAATATCATAAGTGGGATTTCCCGGAAGCGTTACGGCATTTAGCGGAGCGAGCGGGGATCGAACTCACCCCCCGGAAGCCCCAAAGATCGTTCAATGGCGATCATGCAGAAGTTGTTGATATCGCAGGGGTTGAGTACACAAGTCGGGCGGATCTGCGGAAGGCCAATGGGTATGCTCAGGAGTTTTTTGTGGCGAATCTGCAGGATGCACAAACCGGGGCGGCAGCTCGACTTATGCTTGCCGAGCGGGGTATCAGTGAGGAAATGGTGGAGCAGTTTGGCCTGGGAATCGCACTCGATCAGTGGGATGGATTCTATGGCAAGATCAAGCATAAACCCTCGGCGGTGCAGACGGCGGCGGCGGCGGGACTGCTGAAAGTGCGGGCAAATGATGGTCGTGAAGGACATTACGACACATTTAGAAATAGGCTTATTTTCCCCATCTGCGATGAATCGGGACGGCCGATCGCATTCGGGGGGCGGAAACTGAATCCGGAGGATGAGCCGAAATACCTGAACAGCCCGGAGAGTGCCCTCTTTCATAAGTCCGGTACCCTTTACGGGTTACATCTGGCCCGCAAGACGATTCTGAACAGCCGGATTGCTCTGGTGACTGAGGGGTACACAGATGTCATCGCCTGTCACCAATACGGAATTCCCAACGCGGTGGCAACCCTCGGTACGGCCTTGACTTCCGATCATGCCCGGCTGTTGGGGCGGTTATGCGACACCATCATTCTGGTGTTTGATGGGGATGCGGCGGGGCAACGGGCGGCGGATCGGGCGGTGGAGGTTTTCTTCGGGAGTTCGGTGGATGTGAAGATCTGTGTATTGCCGCAAGGTGTTGATCCGGCTGAACTTCTGGCGCGCGAGGGAGGGACGGAAGAGTTCCGGGGATTGCTGGAAGGGGCGCGGGATGCGCTGGGGTATAAAATGGATCGTTTGCGAGTTGAACTGGGGGAGACCACTTCTCTTTCCGGACGACAACGCCTTATGGAACAGTACCTTACGGATCTGGGTCGGCTGGGATTCTCGAGGATTGAAGGGGTGCGAAAGCCGTTGATTCTGGAGCAGTTGTCATCGCTTCTGGGACTGCCCGCGATGGAGATTAACACTCGTATCTCCCGTGCTCAACCGAGGTTACGGCAGAAAGATATGGCCGCTTCGATCCATCAATCGCCTCAATCCATCCCGGTAGCGCTGAAGCGGGCGGAGTGGGATGTGCTGGCCCCAGTCATATTTGAGCCGCAATTGCTTGGTTTGCCTATAGTTATTGATGAGAGCAACACTGCGAAACTGGACGATTTGTTGTCACCGGAATTGTTTGCACATGACGGGAACCAGCGTATTGCCGCTCGATTGCGGGAGTTGCGAGCCGTGATGGAAGTTCCTTCTGTACAAGATATTATGGATGCCTTCCCGGAGCAACCGGAGGTACGGCGGCTCATTGTCCGGCTTTATGATCTGGGAGAGCGGACTCTGGGAGAGGGGGAGTTGCCGGCGGCGGAGATCATGCAGAATGCATGGAACTCATTGTCATCACAGCGATTACGGGGGGAAGCGGCGGAGGCATTGGTCTCGGGGGGAGCGCGGGAAACGATGGATTCACATAACTCTAAAGGGTCAGAAAAGTTAGCGTCTCTTTTGGCCGTGCGGCGAAGGGAAAAGGTAACGGCTCCGTCGTTGCCTCTCGGTGTGCGGAATTGATGACTTACGCACGAATATCAGTCTTTTACTCATTGTCAAGAAACAACTTACTCCTCTCCTCCAAGGCATACGCAGCGAAATCACAAACATGAAAATTGAAACAAAATCGAACGAAATGAACGGAAAAATGGATAAATCGTGTTCGCCGGCGGATATTGACCCGGTTCCGATGCATCCGACGATCGGGGGATTGATCGCCCTCGGCCGGAAACGAAAGTGGATCAGTTATGAAGAGTTGAATACGGCGATGCCGGATGAATGGATCGCACCGAGGAAAATCGATGAGTTCCTGGTGTTAATGGATCGGCTGG
>CAZLXE010000250.1:0-2890 GCA_964563005.1 uncultured Isosphaeraceae bacterium | reverse complement strand
TCCAACGCCTGCATGGCCATGGAAAATGGCTCGGCACCGGTGGAACAGGCGGCGGACCAGATGCGGATGCGCCGTCCGGGAAGGGTCAGATTCCCCCGGGCGAGCGGGGTATAGAACTCCCGTTCCAGGTAGTCGAAGTGCTGATTCTCGCGAAAGAAACTCGTAACATTGGTAGAGAGGAGGTCAAAAAAGACCAGCATGTCCGCCTCGTCTGCTTCATTCTTGAGATGATCGAGATATTGGGATACGGAATCGAAGGGGCTTTTCCGGAGAAATTTCGACAAGCGGGTGCTGACCAAACCCCGCTTTTTTTCGGTGATGTTCAATCCCCAGAGGTCTTTGGCGACCTCGGCGATGTGCCGAAATTCGGATGTAGCCAGGGTACTCATGGGAAACAATCATCCAGGATCGAAACCGCGTTCAATCACATACTCCACACTCTTCATCGGCCGAGTTCAGTCCCGGCTTGGGACGAAAACTATCAGCAATCCCGTATTTTTCTCAGCCATTCTTTCATGCACTTCCCGGGAACCGATAACCCGATCGATCGCCCGGGGTCGTTGCGTCATTCAAAACGACTCAAAGCCATCATCGTCACCAAAGGGAATCACCTGACTGGGATCCGGCGATCCACTCGAGGGAACGGCGACTGGTTTTCGGACGCTGGACTTACGCGGGTTGGAGCGAGCAGCCGTACGGTTCATTCCCCCGGCAGGGGAGGACTCTCCGCCTTCCACCGTGAACTGACTTACCAACTCCCGCAACCCCCCCACCTGCGATGCGGTTTCTTCCGCCGCCGAGGCGAGTTCTTCAGAGTTTCCGGCGGCCTGCTGGGTCACCTGGTCAAGTTGGGTCACGCCCTTGTTGATTTGATTCACGCCGTCCGACTGCTCCTGCGAGGCCGAGGCGATCTCTCCGAGCAGAGTGTTGACTTTGTTCGCTCCGATGACAATCTCCTCCAGAGCGCCGCCTACCCGGGTGGCGATCTCCACCCCGGCGTCCGCCCGTTGGCTGGCTTCTTCGATCATGGTCGAGGTGTTCTTCGCCGCCTCCGCACTACGCTGAGCCAGATTTCTCACCTCCTCGGCGACCACGGCAAAGCCCTTGCCCGCCTCTCCCGCCCGGGCCGCCTCCACCGCCGCATTGAGGGCGAGGAGATTGGTCTGGAAAGCGATTTCGTCGATCACCTTGATGATCTTCGATATCTCCGCCGAGGACTGCTTGATGTCGTCCATCGCCGTCGTCATCTGGGTCATTTCACCGGTCCCCCGATCCGCGGCTTTCTGGCAGTCTTCAGAAAGGGTGGACGCCTGACGGGCATTCTCCGCGTTCTGACTGGTCATCGAGGCCATTTCCTCCAGCGACGAGGAGATTTCTTCCAGATTGGCCGCCTGCTCGGTCGCTCCCTGGGAGAGATCCTGACTGCTGGAGGCGATCTGCTGAGCCCCGGCATCAATCTGGCCCGTACCAGAACCCACATCCTGGATCACGATGGAGATTTTCTCAATCATCTGCCCGATGCCCTCGGAGAGTTTGCCGATCGCATCATCGCCGAAGTCAGGAGCAGTGATGGTCAAATCACCCCCGCCTGCGGTGTTGGCGACATGGAGGAGTTGATCGACTTTGTCCTGAAGCTCCTCTGCGGCAGCCCGCTCGCGCTGTTGGGCTTCTTCCTGTTCTTTTTCCATTGCGAATGCCGCCATCTTCTGCTCCGTGATTTCGGAGGCAAGTTTGATGACTTTATACGCCTTTCCGCTTTCGTCGAGGATGGGGTTGTACGAACCAAGCAGCCAGACTTCCTCACCACTCTTCGTGATGCGCAGGAATTCACCGGCCTGGAATTTACCCGCCCCGAGATCGCTCCAGAACTGCTGATACTCGGAACTGGCGGCAAACTCGGGTTTGGCAAAGATGCGATGGTGCTTCCCTACGAGCTCTTCCGGCCGGTACCCCATGGCATTGCAGAAATTTTCGTTGGCCTGAACAATTGTTCCATCCAGTTCGAATTCAATCATGGCCTGCGAGGCGCTGAAACCACTGATCTGGTTTTTGTACTCCTTGGCATTCTCTACTAAGGTGTTTATGGGCCGGGAAATCTGACCCATTTCATCTTTTCGTGATTCATCCAGACGAATGGACAAATCGCCTTCCCCCTCGGTCATGGTTTGGAGAGAATCCACAATGACCCGGATGGGCTTGACAATAAACGCGGCAATAAGCAGCGAGCAGCCGAGGACCGCAAAAAGGGCGATGAGCATGATGGCTCCCAATTGATACCATGTGGTTCCGGTGGAGTTCCACACCAGAATGGCGACGGCGAGAGCGGGTAACAGGCCAATGAGGGCGAAGGCAATAATGAGTTTTGAACGAATTTTCATGGCGATACTTTCCTAATTTTTACGACAGTCATGGGTGCGTTATCGCATAACGCAGCGTGAGAATTGAAAGCCGACCTCCTGTCGAAGATCGGTCCCGATGATTATGTTATGAGTCCCCGGCGGAGGCGAAGATGGGAGCGATGATGACTGCCGCGAGAACTACGAGTAATGATACATTTTGCTTCATGGTACTATCCTCTTCTTTATGTTTACTTATGCATTTCTTCTCTAAAGAGTATAGAAGATTTCTATTTTCATCGCCCTATTTGTCTAGGCGCTTAAGTTTTATTAATATAATATCGATTTTTCTATTATGTCAACAATTGCGTTGTTATCGCCATTGTTGACGGATTGGATGGTAGCGCCGAGAACAAACATGCTGACGCAAACAGTCAAAGAGGTACTGTTCAAAGGGAGGTGAGGCTCAAGAAATAGGCTTTGCTAATCTGTCCCCACACTCGGGGGAGCGGAGGCATCGGTCTGGGCCGCCTGATTGAGTTTGGTAAGTTCAC
>CAZLXE010000249.1:0-2896 GCA_964563005.1 uncultured Isosphaeraceae bacterium | reverse complement strand
TCCCTCTCTGCGCCTCGGCGTCTCAGCGGTTAATACGCCCCCAATTTCCACCCGCAATCACCAAAACTGACCACTATTGACTGAAAACTGAGAACTTTTCCCCACTTTTCTCCTCTACACCGCCACCATCTCCTCTCCTTTTTCCGCCATAACTGTAGCCCCCACAACCGGTTGGAACCGTGCCTGGAAGAAGCGCAGCCGCTTCGGCTCGAAGGTGAATCGCAGCCCCCCGATCCGCTCTCGCTGCTCAAAAAGGGCGATCACCGCCTCCGCCGTCACATCCATATGCGCCTGTGTATACACCCGCCGGGGGATCGTCAGTCGCACCAATTCCAATTTCGGGCAGTAGTTCTCCCCCGTCTCCGGATTCCGCCCCGCCGACACCGTCCCCCGCTCCATCGCCCGCACTCCGGATTCCACAAATAAAGCCGCCGCAAGGGCTTGCGCCGGAAATTCCTCCCGCGTCAAATGCGGCAGAAACGCCTTCGCATCAATAAAAATCCCATGTCCCCCCACCGGCTTCACAATCGGAATCCCTTCATCCACAAGGATTTGCCCCAGATACTCCACCTGCCCGATCCGCGCCCGCATATGGTCATCCTGCACCGATTCCTCAATCCCGATGGATAACGCCTCCATATCCCGCCCCGCCATTCCGCCATAAGTATGCAGCCCCTCGTACACAACGCACAAATTCCGGGCCTCTTCCGCCAACCCGTCATCATTTACGGCCAAAAACCCCCCGATATTCACCAGCGAATCCTTCTTCGCCGACATCGTGCACCCATCCGTATACGAACACATCTCCAACAGGATGTCCGCAATAGACTTATGTCCATATCCCTGCTCGCGCTGCTGAATAAAATAAGCATTCTCCACCGCCCGCGTCGCATCCAGAAAAATCCGTATCCCATGCTTCAGGCAGAACTTACGCGTCTCCCGAATGTTCTCCATGCTGCACGGCTGTCCCCCCGCCATATTCACATTCGCCTCCAGCGATAAATACGCAATTTTCCCCGCCCCAACCTCATCCACCAGCCGCTGCATCTTCGCCAGATCCACATTCCCCTTGAACGGAAACTCGCTCGCCGGATCGTGCGCCTCATCCACAATCACATCCATAAACCTACCGCCAGCAAGCTCTTGGTGAAATTTCGTCGTCGTAAAATACATGTTCCCCGGCACAGAATCGCCCGGCTTGATGCACAATTGGCTCAACAAATGCTCCGCCCCCCGCCCCTGGTGCGTGGGAATAATATTCTTAAACCCATAGAACTTCCGTACTTGCGCCTCCAAGTGTTTAAAATTATCCGACCCCGCATACGCCTCATCCCCCAGCATCATTCCCGCCCACTGCCGGTCGCTCATCGCGCTCGTCCCCGAGTCCGTCAGCAGGTCGATATACACATCCCGGCTGTCCAGGAGAAAAGTGTTAAACCCAGCCCGGGCAATGGCTTGCTCCCGTTCCGCCCGCGTCGTCATCCGCAGCGGCTCCACAACTTTGATCTTATACGGCTCGGCCCACGATCGCTTTTTCATCGAAATACTCCATGTTCTGGGGGATAATGACCGACAGACCGACCGCGTTTCACCGGCCCTGAAGAGTCGGAGAAATCGCAAATATGGACAAGTTTGTCAGCGGTTTCCCCATCCTAGGCACACCCAATTCAAGAGGCAATCAGGATTCAAAAAGAAAAAAAAGCCCGCGGCGGAAATGACTTTCCGTCGCGGGCTTCGTGGGGGGTGCAAGGTGTGAAACAGTCGTTTTATGGCTTATTCAATCACGAGAATGCCGGACCAGACCAGTGACTTACTGTCGCTCACTTCTGTACCTTCGGCTTCGTTCTCGGTTGCAGTATCGCTCTCAAGTTCCGTGAAGGGATCATCGAGTAAGTCGCCGTTTTCCATGTTGAGATCCATTTCGGCCTTTGATTCATAGTCATTTCTGAAATTGTGCTTGGCGAGGGTGGCCAGTTTGGCTTCCTGCTCGGCTCGGAGTTGCGCCAGTTTGGCCTGCACCTGCTTGAGCGAACCGACTCGACCCATTTTGTCATAACTGTCGAGGGTGGCCTGCTGCTCCTTGGTGAGTTCGATCAGCCGATCGTTGCGTTCGATGGTGTCGATTTCTCGGTCGAGTTGCCAGAGTTGGGCCTGGTAGGTGTTGAATTCATCTTCGAGTTTGTTGAGAATCTCGACTAATCGAGTTTTCTGCTCGGTGAGGAAAGTCGATTGCTGCTTGTCGTGGGCGAGGCGGTCGTTGTAGGTGAGCCGCACATGGTTGATGCGGCGGGCTTCGGTGTAGGCCTCGTCGATGTCGTAACGCACGCCCTCATAACGAATTGCGACGGGTCGGGCTGAGGATTGGACCTGGGTTTCGGCTCGGGCGACGAGAGTTTTGATCTTGCCGAGATCGTCGGTGGTGAGGGCGACGACCCGGGAAGCGACATCGACATCACGGTGGAACTGTCCCAATTGGTGCTCAACTTCCGCGATCTCGCCGCGTACTTCCGCGATCCGGTCGGGATATTGGTCTGCCAGCCCTTGGAGTTGCATACGGAGGGCGACGGGATCGTCAAACATGCCGCCGAGGGTTTCCTGGGTTTTTGCTCTGATCTGGGCGATTCCCATGGCCATTCGCTGCGGGCCGACAAGAAGGGTGATGCCGCCGAGAGCGAGGCCGCTGATGAGTCCCCATCTGATGATTGTTCGTGCGATTTTCATGGTATTTACCTTTCTGGTAAGGAGTTGTATCAATCAGGCCCGGCATTTCCGGCGGCTCTGGGAGGCGATTCTGATCGCTTCCGACAACTCTTTGGGAAAGGATGGGATTTGATTTCAGGGGGAAGGGATTATTTTGAGAAAAAAAGTGAGGAAAAGGGAGGGGAAATAGGTAAAA
>CAZLXE010000248.1:0-2914 GCA_964563005.1 uncultured Isosphaeraceae bacterium | reverse complement strand
ATTCTGACCAATGTGCTGGTGGGTTGGGCGATGGCGAGGCACACTGCGGGGGAGGATATTTCATGGCTTTCGCTGGGCGGGATTACGCTGGCCATGTTTCTGTTTTATGCGGGGGGGATGATGCTCAACGATGTGGTGGATGTGGAGGTTGATCGACGGGAGCGTGCGGGGCGAGTGATTCCATCTGGCCGAATTTCTCGGAAAGCAGCGGGATGGGCATCACTGGTTTGCCTGGGGGGAGGATTGGCGGTGGTTTCTGTTTTTGGGGGACAAGCCCTGATTTCCGGTTTCCTTCTCGTTGTGTGCATTGTGGTCTATAACCTGTTTCATCGGAGGCATGCACTGTTTTCTATTCTCATGGGACTCTGCCGGGGATTGGTTTATCTGACGGCGACTCTGGCCTTGACGGATTCCCCCGATTGGTTTCTGCTCATTGCTGTTGCGGGAGGCATGACGGCGTATATCACGGTGCTTACGCTATTGGCTCGGAGTGAAGCGGGCAGCAGCGGGCGACGGAGGGTTATTCGGATGCTCCTGGCCGGAATCTGCCTTCTCGATGGGTTGATCCTGCTGGGGTTCGGGGAGATGATTGCGGCAGGAGCGGCGGCGGGGTGTTTCCTGCTCACCCGACTGGGGCACCGATTTATATCGGGAACTTAGGGTGGAGGTACACTGGTTCAATGCTGCGTCCAACTGCGGTCATTAATGTTGTGGCTTTGAGCGAAGGGTTCCTGGAGCACGCACCGAAAATTCGGAAGTACGCCGAGCATCATTCCCTGCGGCGAGTCAAACCGGGGCTTCCCGCTCTTACCTGCTCTGTGCAATCCTCCATGCTGACGGGACAACCGGTTTCCGGGCATGGCATTGTGGGGAATGGTTGGTTTGATCGCGATTTGAATGAGGTCCATTTCTGGAAGCAATCCAATCGGCTGGTGGGGGGGGAGAAGGTCTGGGAAACAGCGACAAAACTCGATCCTGCTTTTACCTGTGCCAATCTGTTCTGGTGGTTCAACATGTATTCCTCGGTGGACTATGCGGTGACTCCCCGGCCGATTTACAAGGCGGATGGCCGCAAGATCCCCGATATCTGGACCAATCCTCCGGAATTGAGGGGTTTGCTGCAGGAGGAGTTGGGGCAGTTTCCGTTGTTTAATTTCTGGGGGCCGGGGGCCTCTATTCGGTCGAGCGAGTGGATCGCTCAGGCGGCCATGCGGGTGTATGAACGGCATGCACCGACTTTGACTCTGGTGTATCTGCCTCATCTTGATTATCCGCTGCAGAAACTGGGGCCGGGGCATGCGGACATTCCGGATCAGGTTCGACGGGTTGATCGGGTGGTGGGGGGGCTTATTGACTTTTTTGAGGAGCGCGGGGTACGGGTGGTTCTCCTGAGTGAGTATGCCATTGAGCCGGTGGATACGCCGATTGAGATCAACCGGATTCTCCGCAAGGAGGGGGGGATTGAGGTGAGGGATGAGGAGGGAGGGGAAGTGCTCGATCCCGGGCTGAGTCGGTGTTTTGCCGTGGCGGATCATCAGGTGGCTCAGGTATATGTGCGCGACTCGGCGGATATTCCTCGATACGCTGAGTTATGTCGTTCGATTCCCGGGGTTGATCTGGTGCTGGATCGAAATCAGCAGAGGGAAAGGGAGATCAATCATGATCGTTCCGGTGATCTGTTTCTGATGGCGAAATCCGGGTATTGGTTCGCGTATCAGTATTGGCTCGATGATCAGCGGGCTCCCGACTTCGCCCGGACTGTGGATATTCATCGTAAGCCGGGGTACGACCCGCTGGAGCTCTTTCTCGACCCCCGGATTCAATTCCCAGGGTTCCGCATCGCCCGGAAACTCTTGCAGAAGAAACTCGGGTTCCGCACCCTTTTGGATTTGATCCCCCTCGATAACTCGCTGGTTCGAGGATCGCATGGCATCTTTGCCCGGGAAGAGACTCAGACGATGCCCATTTTGATTGCTCCGGAGGATCGAGGATTCGATCCTGTCCCCTGCACCGAGGTGAGAAAGATTATTCTGGATTCTGTATTCGGACCCGACGCTGGCGTTGGGGCATCATGATAAATTCTCAAGCAAAATAGGTCTCGGAGGCGACGATAGGCAGAACCATGGTGGATATTCAGCTCGATTCAGAATCAAACGCCATACCTACAGACGATGGCTGGCTCGGGGCTTTTGCTCCTGCCAGCGTTTCCAATGTCGGGCCTGGCTTCGATTGTTTCGGATTCGCTATTGATGCGCCGGGTGCTCTGGTTCATGTCCGGCCATGTGAAACGCCGGGCGTCACTATTGAATCCATCACCGGGGACAAGGGGCGCGTGCCCCGGGAGATAGACCGGAATTCTGCGGGAACGGCCGCCCGAACCTTATGGAATATGTATCAGGATCGGTCATCTGAGGGGGGGCTGGCTTTGCGCATGGAAATGCAGATGCCGATTGCTTCCGGATTGGGATCATCGGCAGCGAGCGCGGTGGCGGCGGCGGTGGCCACCATGCGGGTCATCACGCAAGAAAGTAACGCTCCCCATGATGAGAATGCGGTTCTGGAGGCGGCTTTGGCGGGGGAAGAGGTGGCTTCGGGAAGTCGGCATGCGGACAATGTGGCACCTGCGCTGATGGGGGGATTTACGGTGGTGCAATCGGTGGGGCAGCGCGATGCTTCAGTGCATCCGGTTATCACGCGGCTGGAGCCACAACTGCGTTGCCGGGTGGTGGTGGTGACTCCGAATCTGGAAATTTCTACGAAATCAGCCCGGGAAGCCCTGCCGGAGCAAGTTCTTTTCCGTGACGCCACCCGAAACACGGCCAACGCCGCTTCTCTCATACTTGCTTTATTGACGGCGGATGAAAAATTGTTGCGGCTGGCGTTGCACGATCATGTGGTGGAGCCGTGCCGGGCG
>CAZLXE010000247.1:0-2932 GCA_964563005.1 uncultured Isosphaeraceae bacterium | reverse complement strand
CGCATCGTCGCCGACACCGGCTCGGGCAATTGCGTGATCGGGCCGGGGTAAGGTGAATTGGGGCTTTGGCTCCTGAAGTGATTCATAATTTTCTGAAACTCCTGCGCTGGAGCCGGGCATTATAAGACCCGCCTTTATTGCCGATTTCGCGATCTTTTTTTATGGATCAAGCGGGTTATCCACACGATGATTCATTAAAGCATTTAGTTAATATCGCCACAGACACGGCAGGGAGAAGGAACCTTGAAAGAATCATCGGGAAACCAAGAAGAGCAATCGCCGCTCAGCCATCACGCCCCCCCCGCCCGGCTGCACCCGGCCCTCCTGCAACCCACCATGGATGACATCGAGGCGGATCCAACCGTGCAGGCCATGTTGGAGGGCTTCCCCGAAATGGCCATACTCCTCAACGAACACCGTCAGATCGTGGCCTATAACCGGGCTTCGCACAAATTGGTGGATCACAAGAAACGAGACTCCTTGTTTGGGCGACGCTTCGGAGAGGTGATCGGCTGTATTCACTCTTCGGAAATGCCTGCGGGATGCGGCACCAGTGAGACCTGCAAAACCTGCGGCGCCATCAACACCGTTCTGGCCAGCCAGATCAGCCAGAAACCGAAAAAACAGGAGTGTCGAATTTCGATTGGCACGCCCGACCAACCCGGTTCACTGGAATTGGAAGTTGTGGCCACTCCGTTTCTCCTCAACGGACAGAATCTGCTGCTCTTTGCCGCCCGCGACATCAGCGCGGATAAACGGCGGGAGTCTCTGGAACGGCTCTTCTTTCACGACACCATGAATGTGGCGGGAGGCATTCTGGGCCTGGCGGAGATGATGGGACAAGAGGATGAATTCGATCATGACATCTGCCCCCAACGCCTTCGCTTACTCTCGAGACAACTGGTCGAACAGATTCAGGGACAACGGGATCTGGCTGCGGCAGAGAAGGGGGAATTGCAACCCACCTGGGCAACCCTGGAGATGCGAGCAGTCTTTCAGGATCTTCAGGCCACCTATGAAGCGCACCCCGTCGCCGAAGAGCGGACATTGCAGTTCAACCTGGACTCAGCCCATGACCTGATCTTCCAGTCGGATCGCGCACTGCTCAACCGGGTGCTGGGGAATCTCATTAAAAATGCGCTCGAAGCCAGTGAGCCGGGGCAGCAGGTGACCGTCACCGGCGGACAGACCAGCGATGGCCAGATCTGTTTTACGGTTCACAACGAAACCGTGATGCCCCGGGCCATTCAGTTGCAGGTCTTCAAAAGATCGTTTTCTACCAAAGGCGGCAAGGGGCGCGGGTTGGGAACTTTCAGCGTGAAATTGCTGGCGGGAAAATATCTCCGGGGGCAGGTGGAGTTTCATTCTGAAATTGGGAAGGGGACTACTTTTTCCGTAACCATCCCCCGGAGCCAGAATCCGGACTGGATTCCCGCTCCCGCCGGCCAGGTGATCCTGCCGGAAAAGCATTCACTGGCGGGGTGCCGCATTCTCCTTGCCGAGGACAGCCCGGAAAATCAGCACCTCATCACTCATTTTCTGAAGCAAGCCGAGGCCGAAGTCACGGTGTGCGAAAATGGAAAGATTGCCCTCGATACCGCCCTCGAAGCGAATGCGAACAACCATCCCTTTGAGGTAATTCTGATGGATATGCAGATGCCTGTCATGGATGGCTTTGAAGCCACCATACTCCTGCGCCAGAACGGATATGCCGGGTTGGTCATCGCCCTGACGGCCCATTCTTCAGAGCAGGATCGACAGCAATGCCTGCACACGGGCTGCCAGGATTTCCTCACCAAGCCCGTGTCCCGGGAAGTATTAATTTCCACCCTTCATAAGTTGCTGAACCAAACTTCCCTATCACGAGACGAAGATAAGGCGGCATAGCATGGATCAATCTCCAACTCATGATGACCCGGTCAATGCAGTCGCTCAATCTATTACGGTGATGCCGGCGGAGATCAGTGGCCTCACCCGAACGCTGCTCGACAGTCTGCATGAGGGCGTGTACTTCGTGGATCTGGATCGTCGGATTCAGTATTGGAACAAGGGGGCGGAGAATATTTCAGGATTCACCAGCGATGAAGTCGTGGGTCATCGATGTGCCGACAATATCCTCATGCATATAGACAAAGACGGCTGCTCCCTCTGTCGTGGGGCATGTCCCCTGCTGGCCACGATCCAAGATGGAGAGCCCCGGGAACGGGACATCTTCCTGCATCACAAGGAAGGACATCGCGTCCCGGTGCGTGTTTCGGTGGCTCAACTCAAAGATGAAAACGGCGTGGTGGTGGGAGGACTGGAAGCGTTTGAAGACATCACCTGCCAAATGGCCGCCCTCGAAGAAGCCGCCGCATCGGAACCAGACGCTCTGCTCTGTCCCTTGACCGGGGCCGGCAGTGAGACCTACAGCAAAACCATGCTGGAACAAAAACTCGAGGAAGCAGAACAACATTCGCGAGATCTGGGAGTGCTCTATATCGTCATCGATGGGCTTCAGGCCCTCCAGAGTGAACACAGCCAGACCGTGCACGACATCATCGTCAAAATGGTTGGTCAAACCCTGATCAAGAGCATGCGCACCTGTGATTACCTGGGACGCTGGGAGGGTGATGGCTTTCTGGCCCTGCTGCCCCACATGAATTCATCTGACCTCGGACTGGCTGCCGATCAGTTGCGCATTCGCGTGCAGAAGTCTAGCCGCACTATGACCAAAGGAAAAGTAGGGGTCACGATTTCGGTCGGCATGCGTCTCCGTCATGCCACCGATTCCGTGGCCTCTCTTTCCTTCTTATTTCAGAATATTCTGGGAGAGGCGGGACAGAAGTACCAGAACCATATCATGTCAATGGCAGCTTGATCGCGGCTTTTCAGGTTCCCCTCACCGCCAGCACCGTCCTTCCCCCCCGCACCTTGCCCCCAACCTTCACCA
>CAZLXE010000246.1:0-2948 GCA_964563005.1 uncultured Isosphaeraceae bacterium | reverse complement strand
AGTGTCCCCTCCCCCTTACCGGGGGTGGGGGAGGGCTAGGGAGGGGGTTCCGGGGGAAACAGATCTCCCCCTCATCCCTCCTCTGGCCCTGACAACTGAAAACTGATAACTCCCCCTCACGGACACCCCCCAAACGAATTCAAAACCGCCACCAGATCATCAATATTCACCACCCCGTTCCCCCCGGGAGGCGATTCTGGAGCAATGTCCCCTGCACACGATCCTCCGGGATACGGACAAGGCCCGAATGAATCCAGAACCGCCATCAAATCCAATATATCCACCACCCGATCTCCACATCCCGGAAAACCGGGCGCTATGTCCGCTCGACAGAACTGAGCCGCCGGATCGAACACATATACCGAACCCGTCCTCGCTTGTCCCGGAGAAGAACTCATGGGTGCACCGGCAACCATAACCTGACCACTTAAAGCCACTGAACGACCAAAGTCGTCATACGCCTGCGCTGCTGCAGCCAGAAGTTTTTCCCCTTCAATCCACTGCGACCCGTCAAAGTGATAGACATACGCAGAACCCGTTTGAATGCCTGCCTCCGGAACATCACTCACGGCTCCGATCATTGCCGTATTGCCATCCATAGCCACGGAAAAACCAAATCTGTCTCCATGTTGTCCATCAGAAGCAAGGAGGTGAGATTCCTCAAACCACACCGAGCCATCGTAACGATAAATATAGGCCGAACCGGGGTGGATCCCATCAATCACTTCATCAAAGTATGCCCCCACCACAATGGTATCCCCGCTGATCGCGCTGGAGGAGCCGAATTTTGCTCCCAAACCTCCCCCTCCGGTCTGTCCGTTCGAAGCCAGAAGTTGAGCCTCCTGAACCCATTCCTGACCATTGTATCGGTAAACAAAAGCCGATCCCGTGTTGAATCCATTGGCGGTGTTATCTTCGTAAGCCCCCACCACAATCACCCTTCCGCTGATCGCAACCGAACCCCCGAAGTGATCTAGGTCTTCTGCGTCTGGAAGAAAAAGATGTTGTTCTTCATTCCATTGCGTGCCATCGTGGCGATAGACATAAGCGGCACCCGCATAAAGCCCGGTTGGAGTGTGCTCAGATGAAGCCCCGACGATGATGACATCATCCTGTATATCCACGGATATACCGAAAAGCTCCACCGCACCCAGACTTCCTGATGCGAAGAGTATTGAATCCTCCACCCATGATGATTTTCCATCAAACCGATAAACAACGACCATTCCTTTATGGAGTCCATCGGGCGTCCCCTTCCAGGGCCAACCGACCACGAGAATCCCGTTGCTGATCGCGACGGATTGTCCGAATTGTCCCCACATTTGCCCTTCACTTGGAACCAGATGAGCTTCCTCAACCCAGTTCGCCCCATCAAAACGATACACATACACCGAACCCGCACCCATCATGCCCGACTGAGTATCCCAGGGCGAACCGACCACCATCACATCCCCATCAAGATCGACAGACCCGCCATAGAAATCCGTTGTATCTGCATCAAGTGAAAACACCTTTCTGTCTCCGGGACAGAGTGTGTCTT
The DNA here is from genome assembly GCA_964563005.1 of uncultured Isosphaeraceae bacterium. Lineage (GTDB taxonomy): Bacteria > Planctomycetota > Phycisphaerae > Phycisphaerales > SM1A02 > CAZLXE01. The sequence goes on along the minus strand of CAZLXE010000246.1, from coordinate 1,408 downwards.
CACATTCATCGGGTATCCCGTTGGAATTCAAATCCTCACTGAATCCCGAGGGGATGTCATCCATATCGAGTACCCCGTTTCCATTGCAATCAGTTTGATAGACATAAACGGCTCCGAATCCGGTGGAAGTACTCACTTGCCATGCCCCCACCGCGATGGTGCCATTGGTCATCGTAACCGATGAGCCAAAATGTGCCGCTCCATGACGATCATGGGCAATGAGTCGCTGGACTTCGCTCCATCCTACCCCGTCAAATTGATAGACATACGCTGACCCGACATTGTCGCCTAACAATTCAATATTATTCTTCGATCCCACCACAATGAAACCATTGTTAATCGCCACCGAAACCCCGAATGCATCTTCCGTCTCGCTGTCCGACGGAACAAGGATGGCTTCTTCTACCCATATCACCCCATTCGAACGGAATATATAAGCCGACCCCGACGCCGGTCCGCCCGCATCCACAACCCAGATTGATCCGACAACAATGGCGTCCCCCTGGATCGCCAGTGACCATCCGAATCGATCGTGAGACTGCGCGTCCGAAGCATTGAGTATGGCGGTTTCTCCCCAAGTCATCTTGCCATCAAATTGATAGACATAAACCGTACCGTCTGTAGGGTATGTCCCCGGTGCTCCCACCGCGATCACATCCCCATCCATGGCAATCGTTTGACTGTATCCCCCTCCGGCATTATCTGACGCCATGAGGGTTGCCGTGTGATTCCAGGATACTCCGTCATGTTGATAGATATACGCTTTTTGAGATTGAGCCCCCACGACAAAGGTTGATCCACAGATCGCGGCGGATCTGCCGAACCATTCATAACTTGAGGTGTTCGGCGAAAACAGGTGCGCCTCCTCAATCCACTCCGCTCCGTTGAATCGATACACATACACCGAGCCCGCGTTCATTCCGGCATCGGTATCATCTCCCGGCACCCCCACCACAATGACCGATCCATCGATCGCGAGCACGCCCCCGAAATAATCCTCTTCCTGTCCATCCGAAGCCAGGAGTTGATCTTCCTCGGTCCAGGCCGACCCGTTTCGGCGATATACATAGGCCGTGCCCACCCTGGGGATGGTTGCCGAATCGTAAGCGGTCTCCCCGATCACCATCACATCCTGAGTGGAGACCACCCTCGAGCCAAAATAGTGAAACCCCAGTGGTCCCGGGGAATTTATTATCTCATTCTCAAACCGCTCCGGAGATGGCGTCTGCCCCCAAACCCCTCCCCCCAACCAGCCCACAAAAATCACAACCACCAAACCGACCAGATTCGTGTTCCTAACCATTCCACGGCAACCAGACATAAGTTATCTCCTGCAAACAAAGAGGCCTGAAATGAATGCGGCCTCAAAAACTGCTCCCCGACTCCCACATCTTACCCCCACCCCACC
>CAZLXE010000245.1:0-2950 GCA_964563005.1 uncultured Isosphaeraceae bacterium | reverse complement strand
GTACGGGGGCGAAGAATTTGTCATTCTTATGCCCGAAACCGATCTCGAGGGAGCCGGCACTCTTGCCGGGCGCATTCTCGAGGCCATGAAGACCATGGCCCAACCTCATCCCGGCCTGGCCGAGGGACAATGCGTGACCCTCAGCATAGGAATTGCCCCAAGCACCGATTCGTTGGCGGAGTCTATTAATCGGGCGGATCAAGCGCTCTACCAGGCAAAGGCAGGCGGTCGTAATCAGTTTACTGTGGCGGCGGACATGGATCGAGTATCCGCGGCATAAATCAAAATATTGGTGGGCAGTTGCAGATGATTGAGATTTTAATGCCCACGAATTTTCCCTTTAGTCCGTGGTCCCCGATTCTCACGCCGCCTGATTATGACGGACGATAGCAGAAGAGTTAGAATCTGCGTGAGGTACCCGTGCCCGGTTCAATCTCCAGACTGACTCGTTTCCTGCAGGATCATCTGATTGCGGTGGTGGTGGTGCTGTTTCTCGCCGCCGCGGGATGGGTGATTTACAATATATCCCGCCTGCAGTCAGACCTGGTGCAGTCAACTTCTCTCAAGGAGGCCCGGGCCTATTCCGACGCCATCCGGGAGTTCCGTACCCTGTACACTTCCGAGGTGGTGGAGCGGGTGCGGGAACAGGGGGTGGAAGTAACGCACAATTATGAGAACACGCCGGGGGCCATTCCTCTGCCCGCCACCCTCAGCATGATGCTGGGCGAATCCCTCGTGCACGCCGGGTCTGGAAACCACTCCCTGCTTTACAGTCCCTATCCGTTTCCGTGGCGGGAGGAAACAGGCGGGTTGCGGAACGAATTCTGTCAAGATGCGTGGGAGGCCCTGTCTCTGGATTCTGAGAAGCCGTTTTTTCGCATCGAGGAGCAGGACGACGGGGGCTTGGCTCTGCGCTACGCCACGGCCGATCTCATGCGGGCATCGTGCGTCAACTGCCACAATAATCATCCTGACACTCCCAAACGGGACTGGAAAGAGGGCGATCTGCGCGGGGTGATCGAGGTTGTCCTCCCCCTCGATCCGGTCATCGCCCAGACCCGGGGTGAACTGACCCGCACGATTTACCTCATCGTTATCCCCGGAGCATTGGCCCTGCTGGGCCTGGTGCTCACCATCCGGGGATTGAAACGGGCCTCCTTGCTCGCGGCGGAAAAAGTGGTCGAACTCGAACGGGAAGTAAGAGAGTGCCAGGGTGCGGAACGGGCTCGGACTGAGAGTAAAGAAATGCTCGGGGCAGTGGTCAATTCCGCCGTGGATGGCATTATCACCATCAATGAATCGGGGATCATTCTTTCCTTCAACGCTGCGGCTGAGCACCTATTTGGATGGACTGGGACGGAGGCCATCGGGCGGAATATCAAATTTCTGATGCCGGAGCCGTTTCATTCCGGGCATGACGGCTATCTCCGCCAGTACCTCGACACCGGCGAGGCGAAGATCATCGGACTGGGTCGTGAGGTCATCGGTAAGCGGAAAAATGGCACGACCTTCCCCATGGATCTCGCGGTCAGCGAAGTGAATCTCGAGTATGGTCGACTGTTCACGGGAATCGTGCGGGATATCTCCGAGCGAAAACAAGCCGAGGATTACATCGAGCGAATCAATCAGGAGCTCGCCGCCAAGAACGAGGAATTGGAGGAGTTTGTCTATACCGCCTCCCATGACCTCAAATCTCCCCTCGTCACCATCATGGGCTTTCTGGGATATCTCCAGAGGGATATCGAGAAGGGTTGCGTCGAGAAGTTGGCCGGGTATTCCGAGCGTATCGCCGGGGCTGCGGATCGCATGACCAGCAACATCGATGACCTGCTCGAAATCAGTCGCATCGGTCGGGCGATCAACGATCCTAAGCCGGTGTGCCTGAATGAGTTATTCGATACGCTCATCGCCGGACAGGAGGCCGTCATTCAGGAGATTGGGGTCACCATCGAAATCCAACCCGACCTGCCCGTCATCGAGACCGATGAAGTCCGCTTGGAGCAGATATTCGAAAACCTGATCGTCAACGCCCTGAAATACGGCTGCACCAATCCCCAGCCCGTCATTCGAATTGGTTTCGAGGAAGACGATGAATACATCAATTTCTTCGTGGCGGACAATGGTCCCGGAGTGCCCGAGCCATATCAGAAAAAGATATTCGGCCTCTTTCAGCGCCTTCAGACGGGGGGGGAGGGAACCGGCATCGGCCTGGCCATCGTCAAACGCATAGCGGAAGGGCATGGCGGGCGGATCTGGATTGAAGTTCCCCCCGCAGGTGGTTCGATATTCCGGGTATCATTCCCCCGGACCATGGTCGTAACCGAAGCAGAATCATTGGTGTAGCCCCCGCCCCGGAGAACCAAAATGCCCATCACCCCCACCCATTTCCTCCTCGTTGAAGATGATGATGGCCATGCCGAGCTTATCAATCTGGCCATGGAGGAAAATCGAATCTCCAACACCATAGATCGGGTGGCCGATGGCGAACAGGCCCTGGCCTATCTCCGCCGGGAGGGTGAATATTTCGACTCCCCCCGTCCCGATGTCATTCTCCTCGATCTCCGTGTTCCCAAACTCGACGGTCATGAAGTCCTCGCCGCCATCAAGGAGGATGATGCTCTGCGGACTATTCCCGTAGTCGTGATGTCCACCTCCGCCGCGGAAGCAGACAAGGCCCGGGCCTATTCCAATAACGCCAATTCATATCTGGTCAAACCCTTTGATTTCGACAAGTTTCACCAGATGATCAATGATCTCAATTTCTACTGGTCGGTCTGGAACGAGGCCCCGATTCCCGTTCCTTCCTGATTCCCGCATCGTGAGTTTCGGGTGATATGATGGGGGTGGACTATCACCCCAGGATTACCCATGCCTATTGCTGAATCTGACATCATCGATGTAACGCCCGCTCCCGTCTCCCGGACCGAAGCCCTTTTTGTGCCCGCCATCC
>CAZLXE010000244.1:0-2964 GCA_964563005.1 uncultured Isosphaeraceae bacterium | reverse complement strand
CCTCAAAAACCACCGGCCGAACCACAATCGGCTGCATCATCCCCTCCCGCTCAATCGACTGCGCCAGCAAAAGCAGCGATTCCTGGTCAAAATCCTGTCGCGGCTGCTTCGGATTCGCCCGAATCAACCCCACCTCCACCATCACCGTTTGCCCCGAATCCCTCCCCCCTGGCTTCAACTCAACCCCCCCACTCACCTTCTTCTCCTCCGGAATCTGCTCCCCTCCCCCCACTTCCACCTTCACCGGAGCCGACAATAAACTCCCTAAACCTCTACCCAGTCTACGCTTATGAGATCCGCCCGCCGCCTTAACACTCTTGGAAGCCATATCAAAACTCCTAAATAACAAACCAAAATGTTCCCCGTGGAACATCACAACCAAAACATCATACCAAAAACCAACCCCATCAACCCCACCCGACTCCCCCACTCTCTCCCACCCAAAATGTTCCCCGTGGAACATCCCCCTCCCCCACCACTCCCCCACAACAACATCCACACTCCACCTGCTGCCTACTCCGTGAGTCCCCCAAATACCGCTTCAGATGCCCCAAAATCAGGTCGATAGCCCTCTGGTAATCCTCTTCCCCATAGGGCCATATGAAGCAATCACAAAAACAATCATCCCTCGACCGCATCATCGGCCAACTCGACAAAGTCGAGTCCCAGTTCAACGCCCTCAACGACGGCATGGCCCACAATGAGCGTCTGGCCACCCTCGGCTACCTCACCTCCGGCATCATCCACGAAATTAATAATCTCCTCACCCCCGTCGTCGCGGGCATCCAACTCGCCATCAGCGAGCCGGATGACCTGCAAACCCAGCTCAGAGCACTGGAAAGGGCCTTGCAAGGCGCCCAATCCGCGTGTTCCGTCGCCGATACCATCCTCGGCTTCGCTTCCCCGGATGATGGCATCCCCGCCGCAGACATTGCAGATTGCGTCCAATCCGCTCTCAACTGCATCGCCCGGAATCTCAAGAATGATGGCATTACCCTCACCCAATCGATCCCCGCTGGTTCCAAGGCCGCCATCTCACCCCAGGCCCTCCAGCAGATTCTCATCAATCTCATTATAAACGCCCGCAATGCCCTCAAAAATACCCCTGGCGCCACCCTGGCAATCTCCACTCAGATCGCCCCGGAAAGCCGGGAATTCATGATTACAATCAAGGACAACGGCCCGGGAATCTCGCCAAAGATCATGGAAAGCATGTTTGAGCCATTCCGTTCTGATCATTCTATGAATGGTGTTGCTGGCCCCGAATCACACATTTCCGGGAGCACAGGGGAATCCGAGGGTACCGGGGAATCCGGGGGCACCGGGGGTACTGGGCTTGGGCTGTCGGTGTGCAATCATCTGGTCAGCGCCGCCGAAGGCGAGATTTCCGTAGAATCTGATCCAGATTCCGGCACCACCTTCACCATTCGCCTGCCTGCTGCTTCATAATATAATTTACAATATTGTAAACTATTATCAGAGTTATAATTGTAGGAGAACGATGTCCTTCTGCTCGGCGGTGAGGGAAACTTTCTCGTTACTCTGGCTGAATGGCCGGGGATTGTTTTCGAGAATGCGGATGATCTGCCCATTTGGGAGTTCCACCAGATGCTGGGCGTTTTCTCCCAGATAGATGCTTTCCACCCGGTGGCCGCTCAGGATTTGGGAATCTGCCTCATTCTCAGCGATATTCAGGGCTTCCGGCCGGATCGAGCAGTGGATTCGGTCGCCCACGGCGGGCGAAAATGATAGTGGGGGGGGGCAGGATAGAGTTGAACCGCAGGCCTTGATTTCGATCATGCTGGCCTCAACCCCGGTGATTTCCGCCTCCAGAAGGTTGGTTTCGCCCAGAAATTCGGCCACAAAGCGCGATTCCGGCTGTTCATAGAGTTGCCGGGGCGGGCCTTCCTGGATGATTTTCCCATCTTTCAGCACCGCTACCCGATCCGCCATGGAGAGGGCTTCCTTCTGGTCATGGGTGACATAGACCGTGGTAATCCCTGATTCCTTGCAAATACGGCGGATTTCCGAGCGCATTTCCAGCCGCAACTTCGCATCGAGATTGCTCAACGGCTCATCCAGCAGCAAAACATCGGGCCGTATGACCAATGCCCGGGCCAGGGCTACGCGCTGCTGCTGACCACCCGACAATTCGTTCGGTTTTCGTTTGGCATATTCGTCCATTTGGACCAGTTTTAGAGATTCCAGGGCGCGAGATTGGCGATCTGAAATGGGGACTTTGCGCACGGACAGGCCGTAGGCGACATTGTCGAGGACGGTCATGTGAGGCCAGAGGGCATAACTCTGGAACACCATGCCGGTGTTGCGTTTATGTGGCGGCAGGGGGGTAATGTTTTTTTCACCGAAATGGATATTGCCTGCGGTCGGCTCGATGAAACCGGCGATCATGCGGAGGAGGGTGGTCTTGCCGCACCCGGAGGGGCCGAGGAGGAAGAAGAGATCGCCGTCGCTGATGGCGAGGGAGACGCCATCCACGGCCCGGGTGTCGCCGAAATGTTTGGCGAGATTTTTGATGGTGATGGCGGACATAAGTGCAGGATAGCCATGAGCCATGAGCCATGCGCCATAAGGGGGGGTGTGGTAGGATTCTCTTATGGCGAGAAATGCACTGGACCAGTTGAAGACGATGTGCCGGTACAAGGGGCGGCGAGTGTTCGATCAATCGATTGCCCAGGTGGTAAACCGGGTGGAGGATCGGGCGACGGATACGCGCAGGCGTTTGGGAAAAGTGATTGATGTGTGGGATCGCGTCGTGCCCCCGGAAGTGGGGGGGCGGACGAAAATTACGGCGCTTAGGGCAGGCGTGCTTTATGTGCGGGTGGAGAGTTCATCGATGCGGTTTGAGTTGGATCGATTGTTGCGCGGCGGGTTGGAAGATGAACTGCGGCGAAGTTTCAACGGATCGCTGCGGCGAGTGAAGGTGACGGTGGGGGAGTAGAGTTG
>CAZLXE010000243.1:1685-3017 GCA_964563005.1 uncultured Isosphaeraceae bacterium | reverse complement strand
GGTGCCACTGCCTGAAGCCGGGCGCAAGGCAGTGCTGGCTACCCAACCCCCTGAAAAAATCACCTACCCCTAACTCCCCCTCACGCCTCCGCCCCCGCCACTCCCACCGCCGCCAGCGGAGCCGGTCCAATTGAAACCATCGTGCCTTCCCCGAAATTCCGCTCTGCCAGATACCCATTTACCTCCTCCAAAGAAACCGCATCCACCGCCGCCGCCACTTCTCCCAGGTCCCGCGCCCGCCCCCGGCAGAAATAATCGCTCGCCAACGCCCCCGCCCGCGCCACCGTCGACTCCCCCTGCATAATCAAACGGCTCTTCAGCCCCGTCACCGTCCGCGCGAACTCCTCCTCCGTCACCCCCGCCCGCATCCGCTCCACCTCCCGCAAAGCCACGGCCAGCGTCTCCTCCGCCCGCTCAGGCGTCGTCCCCGCATAAAACGAAATCATTCCCCGGTCCCGCCCCGCCTGATACGAAGCCCCCACGCTATAGCACAACGACCGCTTCTGCCGCACCTCCGTAAACAACCGCCCACTCGTCGAACCCCCCAAAACCCGAATAGCAATCCGCTCCGTCATGGAAAATTCATCTATGTCCGGGGGTGCGTCCCAGCCCACTGCTATATGCACCTGCGCCGTCTCCTGTTCCAGATGCATCTGCCCCCGCACCGCCTCTGCTTCCACCTCCGGCTCTGCAACCTCGCCCCTCCAATCACAAAAAAGATCATTCAACTGATCCGCTACCTTTCGGGGGTCGATATTCCCCGCCACGGCCAGAATCGCCCCACCCGGCCGCGCCCTGTTCTTCCAATGTCCACGCAAATCCTCAATCGTCGCCTTCTCCAGCGCCTCCTTCTCCCCATACCCATGCCGATTGAACGGCGAAGGACGATGTTGCTCCTTTAATTGCAACATCACCCGATGCTGCGGATCATCATCCAGCGAAGCCAGCGTCTGCAGGCACAGATTCCGCACCGCATCCATATCCTCCTCCGGTAATGCGGGGTCCAGCACCAAATCCGTAAACAGGGGCAATCCCTCTGTGAGCCGATCCCCCAACAGCGTCATTCCCAGCCGCAGATGATGCGTATACGCCCCTCCCGACCGTTGAATCCCCAATCGATCCAGCGCTTCACTGTGCTCCCGGCTGTTCTTCCCCCCTGCCCCCCGAAAAATCAACTCACTGAGCAGCGAAGCCCACCCGTCCCCTTCCCGTGGTTCGCACGATGATCCCAGCGGCAAAAGCCAGGTCAATGCCGCCGAAGCCACGCTGGTATTTCGTTCTGTAATCAGCGGCATGCCGCAATCGAGAGTAATCGTGTCAATGGTGCTCATC
>CAZLXE010000243.1:0-1585 GCA_964563005.1 uncultured Isosphaeraceae bacterium | reverse complement strand
GGGAGAAGGAAGAACCCCCCCCGAACCGGTCGATGAAAGAAGCGGGTCGCCATCGCAAGCGATCCCAGGGAGAAAAGGAAAACCATGCGCTGGACTCTGAACATCCTGACCGTCCTGATGGTGCTCGGCCTCGCCGCCTTCATCATGATACAGCATGAGTCCGGTGCATCCTATAAACACCAACAGGAAGCCGCCCGAAAGGCCACCTATCGCCTCCACCAGGAAATCACCCTCCAGGCCACCCTGATGCAAAAGAATTCTTCGGGATTCCACTATCCAGACACCATAGATCCGAAGTGGTTTCCGAGCGGTGTTCCCCAGAATCCCCTCCTCACCGGCTCCCATCCCTGGATCAGCATCTGCTCCGTCGAAGATCGCCTTCTCGATCATCCCCGCAATCCCCTCGCCGCCGATTCGCAGACCGCCCAGTTCTGGTACAACCCCTACCGGGGTCTCATTCGTGCCCGCATCCCTGCCGATCTCAACGAAGCCGACGCCCTCGCCCTCTACAATTTCATAAACGAGTGCGCCCGACCCGCTTTGTTCGCCACACCCCCGCGGAATTGACTCCCCGAATCTGCGAACCCTCTGCGTCCTGGTGGCGACTTCACCAGACAATTATTGCTGCACGCACTATTGAACGAAACACACGACCCCTCAACGGCATCCCCGGCGTGTATTCTCAAAGTGCTTCCAAAACGCGCGGCAGCACGAATTTTGGCAAAAATCCAAAAAAAAATAAAAAAATTTTTCCCCTCAAAAACGGGTGAATCCACCGAGTCAAAAACACTCAATCACCCCAATGATTCTCTGTATGAACAACGACAATTTTTCACTTCACGCATTGCTTAAAGACAAAATTCTTCCCCTTTGGCATCCCTGAGACAACCCCCAACCCCAGAAAATAAATCAGAAACCACTTCGTAATCTTCATGGTTCATCACCCTCCCACCAAAAATATATGACCTGAAAAAGAAGCGATGTTCGCCGCGATCCTCACTTGCTCCAAATGAACCATTCCCCTGAAACCTCGATGAAATCGAAGATTCAACCGATCGCCCTGCTCGCTTTGCTCTGATGCAACAAGTTTGATTCCCTTCCAGAATTTTTCCACTCCACGCTCAATTTCCAATGTCCCGTCCCTGTCAGTTTCGACATCGCGCCTTTTCCTTTCTCATCATGACCGATCACGGCGCCAAAATTCCATGATGCCTCATGCCCCAAAATTTTCTCCACTCCCAACTCGGAATGCCACCCCCAACCCAACTGTGACCCGATCGATTTTTCCAAAATCAAACCCGCTTCGCTCACCTCACAACTCCCCGCACCCACTTTTTTCTATCAAGGGACTACCAAAACGCAACCGATAAGGGTAAAAAATTACGGCGGATGTTCCGCCACCAACGCTCGAGCGTTGTTCTCCAGATCTGCCGGCTCTACAGGAGACTCCAGCCATGGCAACCAAGAAACGCGCCACCAAGAAAAAGGCGACCAAAAAGAAGGCCACCCGAAAAAAGGTGACCCGCAAAAAGACCACAAAGAAAAAGGCCACAAAGAAAAAGGCCAAGAAGAAGGCGACAAAGAA
>CAZLXE010000242.1:0-3025 GCA_964563005.1 uncultured Isosphaeraceae bacterium | reverse complement strand
TTACCTTTTACCTCTACCCATTTACCTCATCTAACCCATATCCAATTCTTGTGATCTCTACGCTCGAAGCGCTTAACTCCTCTCTTCACCTCACCCAAAAATAATCCCCTCCGCGTCCCTCTCTGCGCCTCCGCGTCTCAGCGGTTAATACGCCCCCAATTTACACCCGCGACCACCAAAAACTGAAAACTGATGACTGAAAACTGACAACTTCTCCCAACTTCTCCCCACTTTTCTCCTCTAGCATCCCCCAAAACCCCCCTCCCAGCCCAAAAACGAACATCAAATCCAACAGATAAATACCCCCCACCAAACATCTGCCACCAGTTGCTCGGAATCCGCCAGGGCGGACCACCTGACACCTCCCACCCCCCACCTAAATTCCCTCCCTTCCCCCTCCTCACCAGCCCGCACCGCTTCCGCCCTCCCTGGTAAATATCATAACTCCATGTATATCATGCGCTTGCATCATGCCGATCTCCTCTCTGAAGGCCATCCCCGTGGCCTCAGGAGGCGTAAGGAGGAACCCCCGCATGAACCCCGATGTGAACCCAGTCACCGTCCCCCCCCTCGGACAAATCCTTGTCAATCAAGGACTTCTGTCCGATAAACAACTCGCCGCCGCCCTCGCCACCCAGAAAGCCACCCACCAGCCCCTCGGCCTGATCTGCGAAACCCTCTTCCTCATCGATCCCAGCCAAATCGAAGACTGTTGGGCTGAACAATACGCCCACCTCACCCGCACCGTCGATCCGGAAACCGAATGCTTTGATAATAAAGCACTTACGCTCATCACCCGCCGTCAGGCCTGGCAGTTCCGCATCCTCCCCCTCCGCTTCGATCACCACAATCTTATGATCGCCACCACCCGCCATAACCTCAGGCGGGCACTGAGGTTCGCGACAAATGTCCTCCACATATCCGCCTTTTTCGTCATGGCCGATCCCCAAAAACTCGGCGAAGCCATGTGCCGCCACTATCCCCTCCCCGGCATGACCCCCGACATGATCGAAAACCATCAAAACATCCCTGCCGATGCCCCTCCCCAACTCTCCAAAACCGCCTGATTCCAAAACATAATCCCATAATCTACAACAACTTGCCTACACCAAGCAAAACGCCCAACCCGCGTGCGGGATGGGCGTTTTGAAATGGCGAGAGGCGGACTTGAACCGCCGACACCCGCATTTTCAGTGCGGTGCTCTACCAACTGAGCTACCTCGCCCCGCAGGCGAAAAACCGCCTTGTGGTGCAGCGTACGCCCCATCGGCCGATTGTCAAGCACCCATCACCCGGAATCGCCGGAATCACGATTACTCAATTATGCCCCCCAAAAAAATCGCCCATAACAAACTGTATAGTATCGAGTTACAGATCCACCCCCTGCCCTCTCCCGCCTTATTTCGGGCAAGCGAGCAACATCCGCTCTTCAATCTCACCCGCATCTGCCGCATCATTCCAAACCCAACGCAAGCGGCCATTAACCCTCACCGGCATCCCCCATTCGTGCAGTCGCTCTATCATTACTTCAGACATAAATGATCGCAACGGCTGATTACCCATGTATTTATGAAGGATCTGCTTCGACGCCCCACCCGTCAGAATCCCCCGCCGGATATCCCCCAGCACCCGTCGGGCCAGGGTCAACGCCTGTGATTCATCCAAAACCGTAAGCCCCCGGCAATACATGGCATATTCACACCGCTCCATCAGAACAGTCCAGGCCCGGGGATGGCCATTCAGACACGCCACAATCAGAATCAGATCATTGATGGAACGCACGCTCCGTAAGGGCTTTATGTTTACAAATGTGCGGCCAATCCAGAGGTGATGAACGATATCTGCAAACGATACGCCGTACTGTGCGGCGACCTGGCCACCCTCAGAAAAATATGCGTGATGGAGTCGCTTCAAGGCAGAGACGGGGCTCCGATAACCCTTTCGCTGTTCAGATCTTGTGGGATTTCCCCACACGATCGGAGCATCGAATTTCCGCCCCACGCAACCATCCTGCTTCGCCTTCAGCATGTATGAAGTGTAATTCAGAAAAGAGGAATCGCAAACGATTTTGCGGTAACAATTTCAATTCCTTTTCTGACGAATCACTCTAAAAATATGTATCAGCATAATTACAATATGGCAACTCCATTTATTACATAGACTTATGTAAGTATTGAATTTGTGGGTTGATGAGTTATGCACAAAAACCCCTAAAAATAAATTTTTTCGCTTTTCTCCCTGCCCTATGATTACCGGACACACTTCACTCAGAATCAATGCCAATGCTCCCGAGCAGATCCGGCCGGATGTCTTTCTGGAAGGGAAAATCGTGGCGTAACTTTGGTAGAGACTGGAGGTTAAGGGTGGCCTGGATGACGGCGGGCTGGTCATTTGCTTCGGCGAGGATTTCGCCCGAGGGTGCGATGATCATCGAGCCGCCGGAGTAGTCGAGATGGGGATCCTTGCCGATACGATTTGAGGCGATTATGAAGGATTGATTTTCGATGGCCCGGGCGATAAGCAGTTGTCGCCAATGGGTTTGTCGAGGAGTTGGCCAACTGGCGCCGATGGTGAAGACCTCAGCTCCGGCGAGGGTGGCAAGGCGCCAGAGTTCGGGAAAGCGGAGGTCATAACAGATGAGGGGACAGATGGTTGCGCCGTTGATGGGGCGCAGGAGGAGTCGATCACCGGAGGAATAAAACTCGCCTTCCCGGCCGAAGGAAAAGGGGAACAATTTTTCGTAAGTCCCGGTGATATCTCCGGTTGGAGAAATAAGGGAAGCGCAGTTTCGCCCCTTGCCGTCTGAACCCATTCTCGGATAGCCATGCTGAATCCAGATCTGCCGTCTTTGCGCACAATCTTTTGCCCAGTCGAGAGATGCATCATCGACAATTGCGTCCAGGTTCATGCTGAACCCGGTGTCGGCCAGTTCCGGCAACACCAAAAAGGCCCCGGCAGATAAAGCGGCATCATCCAGCATGCCTTCGATGATGCGATGGTTGGCGGCTTTGTCTTCCCAGACGAT
>CAZLXE010000241.1:0-3032 GCA_964563005.1 uncultured Isosphaeraceae bacterium | reverse complement strand
AAAACAAACAGAAAATCTCAACTCCCCATAGTCACCCTTCCGAGTGCCCCCGATCCTCCCCTGGCGATCCCGAACCCCACGCCCGAATCACCCACAGCCCCCCCCGGCCATGATGCCGGCATCGCCATCCTCAATCTCCCCGCCCCGGTCTATCCCCGCTCCTGCCGCCGCCACGGACACGAAGGAGTTGTAAAAGTACGAGTCGAAATCGACACCCACGGCCGAGTAAAGTCAGTCCACATCATAAAAAGCGGCGGCTGCATCCACCTCGACCGCGCCGCCCTGAAAGCCGCCCGCCAGGGCCACTACACCCCCGCCCAGCGCAAAGGGAAACCAGTACCAGACGCCATCGTCATCCCCTTCCGATTCGTGCTCAAGTAATCCAGTCCCCTCCCATTCACCGCTTCCCAATCGCCCACTTCAACTCCTCCATCCCCAGCGCCAGCGCCCCCAACCCCATCACCACCCCGCCCGTTCCCACCAAAACCCCCAACTCCCCCGCGCTCCCTCCCCAGGAACTATCAGAAGTATCCGCAAACAAAAGCCATCCCACCAGCAAAACCATCCCTCCCATCAGCACCCCCGCCCCGCCCGACTTCAACCAACTCTTTCTCACTTCCCCATCCACCAACCCCGCCGCATGTCGCCGCACCAGCCACAGTAATGCCAAAACCTGCACCACCGCGCACACCGCCGTACTCCACGCCAACCCCGCCTCCCGCAGCGGCGTCCAGATCAGCGTGCAGTTCAAAACCAGATTCAATCCCACAATCCCCATCGCCACCTTCACCGGCGTCTTCGCATCGCCCTTCGCATAAAACGCCCGCGTCAAAACATGGCTCATCGAATACGCCCAGATCGCCGGGGCATACCCCATCAACACCCACGACACCCGCCCCACCTGCTCTACCCCGAACTCTCCCCCCTGAAGAATCACCCGCGTCAGCGGCTCCCGCACCAGCCACAACCCGATGCTCGCCGGCAAACCAATAAACATCACCAGCCGCAACCCCCGCCGCAGCGTCGCCGTAAACCCCTCCCCATCCTCCGCCTGCCGCGCCAATGCCGGAAAAATCGCCGTCGCCACCGCAATCCCGAACACCCCCAGCGGAAATTGATACAACCGCTGGGCAAAACTCACCGCCGCCATCGCCCCCTCCTGCAGCGGATACTCAAAACCAAAAATCGTCCCCCCCACAATCGTGGGATACCCCGCAATCAACCCATCCAGCATCGTATTGATCTGCAAAACCCCCAATCCCAGAATCATCGGCCCCGCCTGCCCCATCACTCCCCGAAACGGCTCCCGCGCCGCCCCTCTCTCCTTCGTCCACCACTTCTGCCTCCTGAGCGCCCAAAGCGACCACCCCACCTGCACCACGCCAGCAAACACGACCGCCCCCGCCACGCCCCCCACTCCAATGTGCTCCTCAATTGCTGAAGTGTCTCCCCGCCAGAACCAACTGAAATAATATCCCCACGCCGCCCCAATAATGCAAACATTCAAAACAATCGGCGCCGCCGCCGTCGGCCCGAACCGCTTATGCACCTGCAACATCGCCCCCAAGATCGCCACCAGACACACCAGCGGCATATACGGCAGCATGATCATCATCAACCACACCGCCAGATTCCCATGACCTCCGGATTTAGAGATGAAGAAAAGAATCGCCTCTCCCACCAGAACCACACTCCCCAGAACAATCGCCAACCGCCCGATCATCAGCGATGCCAACTGCCGCCCTCTCTCCCCATTCTCCCCCTCCAACTTCGCATACACCGGCAGAAAAGCCGCCGCCAACGCTCCCTCCCCAAACAACCGCCGAAACAGATTCGGAATCATAAACGCAAAGAAAAAAGCGTCCATCACGCCCCCCGCCCCGAATATACGGCTGAGCGAAGCGTCCCGCACCAACCCCGACAGCCGACTCACCAGAGTAAGCAACGACACCGTCCGGGCATGAGTTTCAAACCGTTCGCTCATAAACAACGAGTATACGCAATCTCAGTCTCATCCCTCTGCTCCCTCCCCCCACCGGGGGATGGGGGAGGGCCGGGGAGGGGGTTGCCTTAATCGGGGGTTGCCTCGTTGCCTCGTTGCCTTGATGCCTTGATGCCTCTTTTAAAAACTCACCGACCCCGCCAGAAACAACCCCTGCAATCCCGCATCAAAGGTAAACGCATTATCCTCCACATCCAACTCGATCAACCGATACCCGAACATAAAACCCAGGTGATCGTTCAAATGCAGCGTCAGCCCCGCCCGCACCTGCCACATGCTCCCCCCATCTCCCCCGAACGCCGGCCCCGTCATGAGCCCCGCATCAATCTCGATCATCTTCACCCACGACAGCCACTCCTCGGGGTCATGCTGAACCTCCAGTTGCAACCCGCCATAGGGAATCAGCCACTCCCCCTCCCCAGCCCGTGTGCCCGTTCCGATCAGCGTAACCGTCTGCTCCACACTCACCCACCGCATCCCGAAAGTCGGTGCGAATCGAAGGGAAGTGTCCGCCGTGCGATAAGGCCGCCACAAACCGGGGCTGACTTCAAGATTGAAAGTACTGAAATCCACGGCCGCCCGAATCGCAGCCCCGGGAGTAAGCGAAAGCCCGCCGAATGTCCCCGATCCCACAAAAAGCCCCGTCGTCTCCGTACTGAAGTCAAGCGTGCCGAACTGAATCTCCCAATTCTCCCCTTTCCGCATCAGCAACTCGAAATTAATCAGAGATTCCGAATCGTCAAGATTGAATTGCGAATCGATATTGATGGTCGGCCCGCCCAGAGCAGACTCCCCCCCCAGCCGGGGAAAATACACCCCCGTAAGAAGAGAGAATTCCAACGCCGTATCCGGCAGGGTAAGAACGGCCTCGCCTGACTCCGAACTCAGTGCGGCTTCCTGAGTCATTTCCGGGGCCGGGGAAGATTCCGGGATCGTTTTCTGGGGTGGGGATTCCTGGGGTAGGGTTAATTGCGGGGGCGGGGCTTCCGCGGACGGGAGCGTGCTATTTGCTCCAGGCCACACTATTCAG
>CAZLXE010000240.1:0-3034 GCA_964563005.1 uncultured Isosphaeraceae bacterium | reverse complement strand
GATGCTGCGCGGCGAGGCGGGTCATCTCGGCGAAGATGGTTTCTCCGAAGGGTTGCAGGGTGCGGGCGATCGATTTGTTCATAATTCACCAATTTCCAGGGACAGAAATATCTCTAATCTACACCATAATCAACAAGAACGACGGCGTCTCCGGGAAGGCCGATGAGGAATCTTCCCATGATTATCATCCGGTGAGGTTCAGGGCTTATCGGATCCTCAATGGGCAATCGTTCTCTGGATGCCCAGTGTGGATCCCTCAATTCAGGGTCAACGCCTACAGGACTATGGGATTACTTTGAAGGGAATAAGGGTTCATCGCAGTCCGAAAATCCTCTCGCTTATGATTTCTCATCATCCCCACCATCCCGTTCAAGAACCTTCGAGACCTAGACGAAATCATATTAGTTGTAATTTACTGAACTTGCCTCAGCCGGGAATTAATTTCCGGTTCCGACTGCGGGAAAATCTTTCCTCATCGCCAGAACTCTTGTCCCTGATGACTGAAGCCCATTAAAATGGGAAAGCCGAATGACCGCGCATACACCTGACAGTACAGCTCCGTCCCGCCGACACATGCCCCGCTGGCATCTCATTTATTTTGTCCTCGCCGCGTTCGATATCATCACCGTCTGCATCAGTCTGGCCCTCAGCCACCGACTGATGGAGACCTACGCCGATTCGGTGGCCACCAACCAGGTCTGGGCCGATCGTCTGGGAACATTTCAGATTCTGGCGGGTCTGGCGGCGGAGGTGAACCAGCCGGGCAATGATGTTTTCGATTCGCACGATGTCCAGGCCGCTTCCGCGATTCTCGATCATCAATACGATGAATTCCGCGAGGCCTGGAAGCATACGCGAGAAGATCTCGTTCTCGGGGTCGAATCTCAAATGGTCCAACCACTTCTGGTGGAAATGGATCGGGCCGAACAGTCCATGCAGGACATGGTCTCCGCCGCCCGCGATATCTTTCTACATTTTGAGGATAACCAGAAAAATTTCGCCGGCACCCGCATGGCGGAAATGGACCACCATTTCTACGCCACGAACACAACCCTGGGAAATCTCGCCCGGAAGGTGAGGAAGATTCAGAGTTCTCATTTTGAAAATCAGAACGCCATGGCGAAGTCGATGCGCTCTCTGGAATACATCATCGCGGGTTTCATCGGGCTTATGGTGCTGGGCGTCACCATATATGGTCATAATCTCAGCCGCACCATGAAAGAGCATCACAACGAGCGGGACGACATGTTGGAAGAGTTTCACATTCTGCGCTCCGCCCTGGATTCCACCGCCAACGCCATAGTCATCACCGACCACGAAGGGAAAATGGAGTGGGTCAATCCCGCCTTCACCCACCTCACCGGATACGGCAGGGATGAGGCGGCCTCCCGGAATATCAGCCCCCTGCACTCGAGAACGCAACGACAGGATTCATTCGAAAGAATGTGGGAAGCGCTGCGCCGGGGGGATACCTGGCGGGATGAAACCACCAATCGACGAAAGGACGGGGCGCTGTATTATGAAGAACAGACCATCACCCCGGTTTTCAATCAGACCGGCAAGATTATCCGCTACATCGCCATCAAGCAGGACATCACCGAACGCAAAAATATGCAGATGAAAATGCAGGGGCATCAATGGCAGATGGAGGAGAGCAACCTGGCCCTGAATGACGCATTCCAACGGGCGGAGCAGGCAGCCCAGACCAAGAGCAATTTTCTCGCCAATATGAGCCACGAGATCCGCACGCCCATGACCGCGATCCTCGGTTACACCGACCTTCTTCTCGACTCCTCGAACGATCACGCAGACTCTGCGCATGCCGTACAGACCATCAAGCGCAACGGCGAACATCTTCTCACCATCATCAACGATATTCTCGACATTTCCAAACTCGAATCGGGGCAGATGACGGTGGAGCGGATTCTCATGAGTCCCCATGAAGTTTTATCTGATGTCGAATCCCTGATGCGATTAAAGGCGGAAGACAAGGGGCTGTCATTCAGCGTAGAATTTATGGGGCCGGTTCCGGCGACCATTGAATCCGATCCCACCCGCCTCCGCCAGATTCTCATTAATCTCATTGGCAACGCCATCAAGTTCACCGACGAGGGCGGCGTGCGGCTGATTGTTAAACTGGTGCACGAGAACGAATCGGAAGAACCCCAATTGCGCTTTGAAATTGTGGATTCCGGCATCGGCATGAGCAAAGAGCAGATCGACACTCTTTTTCAGCCCTTCCACCAGGCGGATGCGTCGACCACCCGGAAATACGGCGGAACCGGACTGGGACTGACCATTTCCCGCCATTTCACCGAGTTGCTGGGGGGCGACATCAATATCACCTGTATTCCGGGTGAGGGGTGTACCTTCTTCGCCACCATTGCCACGGGATCCATGGTGGGAGTGCGGATGATCGTCGGTCCCGTGGAGGAGATGCCGCCGGTCGCAAGTCCAAGCTCTCCCCTGACTCCCGACACCACTCTCCACACCGAACCGGACTCGCCACTCGGCGGCCTGCGCCTGCTCCTGGTTGAAGATGGACCGGACAACCAGCGCCTCATCTCCTTCCATCTGAAGAAGGCGGGAGCAGAAGTGGAGGTTGCCGAGAATGGTAAAATCGGCTTCGACCTGGCTCTGGAGGCACAGCGAGAAGCGCAGCCCTTCGCCGTAATCCTCATGGATATGCAGATGCCCGTGATGGATGGATATACGGCGACCGAGGAACTCCGTCGCTCCGGATATGGAAGGCCCATCATCGCCCTGACCGCCCACGCCATGGCCGAGGATCGTCATAAATGCCTCGAGGCCGGATGCGATGAATATATGACCAAGCCCATTGACAAAGCCAAACTTATTGAGATGGTCGCCCGATATGCCGCCCTGCACCATGAAACGGGCGAGACGCCGGCTACTACGGACGACGGTGGCGAGATGGCTTCTTCCCAAAAGTCAGCGGCGTGAACGAAGCGCCCGGCCGCAGATGTTCCGGTGCTCCGCGTCCGGTGAACTCCAGTTCCAGTTTTGCTGCTTC
>CAZLXE010000239.1:0-3036 GCA_964563005.1 uncultured Isosphaeraceae bacterium | reverse complement strand
ATCACCATGTACAACGCTTCCCGCAACGACCTCCTCCCCCCCTGGCTCTGGCCCACCCTCACCGAATTTCCCTGGATAGATTTCAATAGCAATGGGTTCTTCGATACCGGAGAAGACTGGCTCGCCGATAAAAATAACAACGGCATTTTCGAAATTGATGAAGCCGTCCAACAATGGCAGGATTCCGACTTCCTCAAATTCGACCTCCGCTTCCAACCCTTTGAGGATACCGCCAACCCCCAATCATGGGCCGACAACCGAAGAATCTATCGGGAAAACCTCCGCCATCGTTTCGAGCAACTCCTCCTCATCTCCGATCCCCTCAATCCCGGAGCCAACCCGCCCACCTACAGCGCTGGATATTTCCAGAACAACCAAACCACGCCCCCCGATGCCACCCAGCAGAAAAAATCCCTCGAAATGGCCGCCGCCCTCGCCGCCAACATCGATTCCTATCGTGATTCCTGGGATTTCGATTACCAAACACCCACCGTACCCACTGACATTGATGAAAATCCCGTCGATTTTAATTCCAGCGGAACCCAGGTCTCAAACATCACCCCTCCCGGTTTCAACCCCGCCCCCATTCGCCACGCCGTACCCGTACGCGAATGGGATACCGCCCAGAACAAATTGGTAGACACCACCACCGCCATCCTCGGCATGGAACCCCAACCCTTCCTCACCGAGGCCTTCCTCTGCCATGTTCACTCCAGCGAACCCGTTCCCACCGGGGCCGACGGAGCCATCGATAACAAAAATTATGTCGACAACTTCATGGCGCATACAACTGTCTCAGCGGTCCAGATCGCCAATCCCACCGGCAAACCCATCGACCTCACCGGCTACAAAATCAAGTGGTTCGGCCAGATCCTCGAATTGAAAAACATCATCCCCGCAGACTCAAATGGCAAGCGTCTCCTTCCCCCCGCCACTTCCTCCTGGCCCGTCACCTTCAACTTCGTCTCCGTAGCCCCGGATTTCACCGTCCGGGCGAGCACCGTTGCGGATTTTCAGGCCCGCTGGCTCGACTTCCTCGACCTCCAGGATGCAGACCTCGACTACAACAACGATAACACCCCCGATTCTCAGGTATTCCTCGTCGATGATGCAACTTGGAATCAAAATACCAGAGACACCTACGACAGTTATGTCCCCGCCCCCAATGAAAAAGTCGTGGAGTTAATTCGTTGTGATGATCTCCTCTGCACAAATGAGGTCGTCGTCGACCGCTTCGATTACGCACCCGGCACTCTCGGCGAAAACGCCTTCCTCCGCTACACCACCCAGCCCGGCGGAACCGGACACATTTCCATCCCGCCTCCTCCCCTTCCCCTGGGAACATTCCCCTGCGTTGCCGGCATCCGCATTCCTCAGGAAGACGATGTCTGGGTCACTTGGGCCAGAGTCACCCGCGCCTGGGGGCGAGACAGCAGTGCCGATGTCTCCCATCTACCCGCCGATCTTACCGGGACCATGACCCTTCGCGATGAATCGCCCCGCTACATCTTCGCCGATCAACTCCTCGTAATCCCCAACAGCCCGGCGCGACCCGAACAAATATTTGAAGGTGACCAAAACGACTCACCGCCTCCCGGTGGCTGCCCCAATACTCCCGACAACACCCTCTACACCGGCGCTTCCATCAACCTCACCGCCCAGGGGGGAGGCACCCCCATCCCCGACCCACCCGATGGAACCGTCCCCAAAACCGACTACAACAACAAAATTCCCGATCCCTGGTTCGTCTGGGAATATGAAGATGAATCCGGCACAAAAAGAATCTGGAAACCCACCTTCTTCAACTCCTCCCCCTACCACGCCGCCACCCTCACCGGCGCCATGGACGGCATCGAACTCTTCTACCCCAACAAAGGTTTCTACGGCACGCGACTCGACTACCCCCTCCAAATGCTCCAGAAAGACGCCGACTTCCAGCAACTCGGCGAACTCCTCAATGTCTGGACCATCGGCCATAAAGTCGAATTATCCCTCGGTGTCCCCGGCCACCCCGGCTACCAACGCACCCTTGAAACATTCTCCGAACAGTTGCGCAACCTCAACGCCAGCATGCCGCTCCCCCTCGCCAACCCCCCGGATATCGCCGCCGAACTCGAAGCCAAACGCGATCTAAAAATTCGCGTCGGTCGCCTCCAGGTGAAACCCGTCTTCATGAATGGCTCGGCCACACCGGGACAACCCATGCTGCATTCCCCCATTGTTGGTCATGTAGGCGTTGCCGCCACCTTCCCCGACCCCAACTATTACGCCAATCCCCAGCACGCCGCCCCCAACCTCCCCATGGGTGTTCGCCTCCTCGATGCCTTCGTCTGCGATGGCCCCGGCGTCAACCCATTCCACAACATCGCCAACCCCCTGGGAAACATACCCCTCAATCTCGCCTCCGGCTTCACCGGCAAGCCCACCCACGGCCTCATCAACATCTCCACCGCCCCTCCCGAAGTCATGCAGGCCATGCCCGAAATGACCAAAGTCGTCCATAGAAACACCACCATCTCCGCCCGCAATCCCAAGTCCATGATCCCCGAATCCATCGTGCAATATCGCAATCATCTGAATGGCGATGTCACCAATGGAGGGATTCTGGGTCAGTTTGGTGGTCCGAATTATTCTTTCTTCCACGATCCAAATCCCTCCATGGTCGGGGATCCCCTCGAAAACATTCGCCGCGGCACCGGTTTCGCCTCCATCGGTGAACTCACCCTTCTCGATCAACCCGGTTTCTCCGACAACGGTGTTGCCTTCGGTGACTACGGCTCCGGCCTCGGCCCCCTCTCCACCAACCAAACCCTCTTCACCCACTCCTGGAGAATGGACTTCGCCCGCTTCGATCCCCAAAACTGGGTCACCCCCTTCCCCCTCGATGATCCCGCCGCCACCCTCGGCGCCCGCCTCAGCACCGATGTCATCGGCCCGGACTACGATCCCTCCCTCCCCAACGGCCCCAACAACAATCCCTTTCTCGGCGACATGGTCTCCGGCGATTCCGAAGAAGCAAACCTCCTCTTCTCCGGC
>CAZLXE010000238.1:0-3070 GCA_964563005.1 uncultured Isosphaeraceae bacterium | reverse complement strand
CCTACTTCTTCATCGTCCCCTCTTGGGCAATCTGGGTTCGGGCTGCTCGCCGCTGTTGTGCCCCACCGTCACCACGGTGCCGGAGCCGGCTATGTTGCCTGAATCATCGACGGCAGCATAGGTGACGGTGTAGACGCGCCCGTCTCCACCGCCTTGCCTCTCCGCTCTCAGGAGGATGTGATAATCCTCCGTTCCGATGCCGGCGTCCTGAATGTCGCCGATGGTATGGCCATCCCCTCCTCCTTGCGCATCGTCGGGCTCATCGCTGGTGACGGACGTAAGCAGAATGTCGAGATCGGGATCGCAGAAATCATAGGCCGCCACGGAGAGTCGGATCGGCACCATTTGATGGTTCGGAGGCCACAGCGAGGCGGGATTGGCGGTAATGCTCTCGATGGTCGGCGCGATGGTATCCCGGACCAATACCGCACGGGTCACCTGAACGGCTTCGTTGCCTGAAGCGTCTGCAGCATCATAGGTAATAACGTAGGCGCCGGGCACCGCCGGGTCCACCGGGTCCCCACCGATGGTAACGGCAATATCCGGATCACAGTTGTCGGTGGCGAAAGCTCCTGGATCCTCCCAGGTGGCCACCCCGCACTCCAGCACCATGTCCGGTTCTCCATTCAACCGGATCACCGGTGGAGTATCGTCCACCACCGTGATCACTACAGCATCCGGGACGGAATCGGACTGGCCGTCGTTGACCACCAACGTGATTTCATGGACTCCCAAGGGAAGCTCAATGGCAGGATTCGGACCGGTGGCTCCATCCGCATCGTTCCAGGTCCAGGTGTAGGTCAAGGCATCCCCTTCCGGATCGGTAGATCCGGTTCCGTCCAGCACGACCTGGCCGATGCAGTTCTCATCGGCCGAAACCGTCCGATCCGGCCCGGCGTCGGCGGTGGGGGGAAGGTTCTCGGCATCCGGCAGGATGCTGTCCAGGATGTTGCTCAAGTCCTGTGACACCATGCATAGACCGGGATTCCACGGCTCGTACCCCTTTTTATAAAGATAGAACGGATCCTTTTCCCACGCCTTGAGAATTTCCACTCGAGCTTGGGCTTTTGATTCCCGATCCGGATCGTTTTCCTGCCAATCCGGCCAATCCCCTTGTGCCAGAAGGCCCAGTGGGTAGGACTCGAATCCAAGCAGGTTGAGAGGGTTATCTATGATGTGGTTCAGCCATGAATCAAAATCGGGGAAAGTTCCCCCTATGAGAAAGCCACGAAACCCGACTGCCTCGCCATGGCCGTCGAACGTTCCCCCGAAATTTCCGAATGGGACGGGAACATCCTTACCGGAGTCTAATTCCGTATCCAGGATCGATTGGACATTGACGCTGCCCTGGTTGATACCGGTCTTGCGGGTATCAGGATGAGAGAACAAGTATTCGCTTTCGGCTTTATACAAGGACCCGCAGATCCAACGCAGATAATTTTTCTCTTCATGGCCTGCGGGACACGAAAAGTCGAACGGCGGAGTGCTCTCCTGCTGCCAGCGGTGATAGAGATACTTGATGTTCGGACCGAAATCACGTTTTGCCGGATACCACGGGTCGGGATCAAAAGGATTACAGCTTCTATCCATTGCATCCGTTCGAATGGCTCGCCAGCGGGTGAAGTTAAACAGACCATTGCATGTGGAAGTCCATGCATGCACTCCGATTCCCGGACAATTTTCTATGCATGTTCTGTTCCCCACGGGATCAATAGGAGCCAGCAGATCAATTTCGAAATCATCGGGCATACTGTCGGCCAACCGTACGACCGAACCACCCCCCATACTGTGACCGACGAGAATGATCTTTGCGGTTGGATTGTGTTCGCGGATTTTAAGAAGCAACGCCTTAGCATCCTTCTGGAACTGATAGTCGTCCGCCGGAACTGCCTTGGTGGGATAAGGTGTCGGATCATCCCATCCCCAGGTTGAGGTGGAATCACCGATCCTGAACAGCCCGCTGTCGTGCCAGGGGATCGGCCCTGTACTGGGTACCGAACCGGAATAGTGCAACGGCCTTTCCATGTACGGCGCCAGGAGATTGTTCCACCAGGCATAATGGACATAGGCCCCTCTTTGCTGAAGGTACTTGGCAAAATCGAACCAGTGGAACATGTTGAGATTTCTGTTCTGGTGAAATCCACTGACAAGAAGAGCGTAGACGGGACGTCCGTTGGGGATCGATATCGTTTCAGGCTCGCATTTTTCGACCTCTTGATACCACCCCGCCGATGTACACGGCAGGATGACTTCAAAGGTGTCTTCCGACTGGGCTTCGGCCGTAATCCCTCCCAGGCAGATGAGTAAAGACAGCAGAACCAGCCTGCGTCTGTATCTCATGAGCAGCTCCTTTGCCTCGGACAATTGCGCTACATACGGCTTGTCGCTGCTCATACACATACTGTGCAACCCCCCGAATGTCAACGCCGATTTCCCCCTGTGTCAGGATAGTTGCCTGTCCCTCCCCCCCTGTGTCAGGATAGTTGCCGATTCCGCTACGGATCTATGAGGCTAGTCAGTTTCGAATTGCAACAGCTGCGAATTTTCCTCCTCATAACCAGACGGGTCACGCTGAGACATCCCCTGTTCACCCCGAACTGTACTTCGGTTTACGGATCAACAAGCGCGGTAGCTATAGACAGAAATAGTCATATTGGCCTACCCACGGCTTTATGGACACCCCCAATCAATTCTTGAATTCACCCTGAAAAGCCAGTGATTCCGCAGAGGTTTCCGCCATGCAACAGGTAATCAAGCTCCCCAGTTACCACCTGCGGTCGGACGTTGTATATTTTCCCTGCATGGAACACGAAGCCACCAGAACGGAGATTCTCGCCATCCCCTCCGTGCCAACATCCTTGAGACACTTCCTTCTTAGAGTTTAATGTAGCGGGCGGGGAGGTATCATGGATGAGTACAGTAGCTGAATTAACCAATACGCCGGGATCGGAAGGAGCCCGTAGGGCGACTGCAGATTCCGGTGATGCGTTCCCGCCTTGTGGGTTGACACTTTCTTGATGAGATAATGCTCCCGTCGCTGAAAGGAGAACGACGGTATGAGCAGTAAGCA
>CAZLXE010000237.1:0-3077 GCA_964563005.1 uncultured Isosphaeraceae bacterium | reverse complement strand
GACTCCTCGGCCCCCCGGCAGATCACCAGCAAAAACCCGTGCGGACTCAGCAACTCCCGCATCGCCGCCAGCGTCTCCGTTCTTCGCGCCGGATCCAGCGCCTGAATCGTGTTGATCTCCACCACCAGATCAAACCGGTGCCGCCACCGCCCCGGCAACGCAAACAAATCCTCCTGATGATAGCATTCACTATTCCGGGTATCCAGCGACCGCGCCCACGCCACCGCCGTCGCACTGTTGTCAAACGCCGTCACCTCATACCCCCGCCGCATCAACTCCCGCGCATCCTCCCCCAGCCCGCACCCCACCACCGCCACCCGGCAGCCGCACCGCACCAATCCCGGCGCCACCGCATTCAGCCACGACACCAGCGCCGGATGCGCCTCCTCATCCGCCCACGGCACCAGCGCGCGATCGCCCCCCGCCTCCACATAAATCTGTTCAAAAAAATCGAAATCAGCACCCACCTGGGGGGCTTCCGTCAGAGGCATGGTCGTCGTCATGGTCAAACTCCTTGAGGCGACTTCCTCTCCACCATATCCATCAGCATACCCCAATACCCGGCCCGCGCCAATAAGAAAATTACTTATCGGTGAATTTTTATGCCATATGCAGCTCCTCCCCTGAAACCCCGAAAAGTTGCCCTTCTTCGCGGGGTTTCTATGATGCCAAAACCACCCCAATTTTCACCGGCAATCACCAAAAACGACTCACTTACCCCTCACTTTTCCTCACTTTTCCCGAATTTTTCCCATGAAACGAGCCAAAATCAGCGTCATCGGAGCAGGCAATGTCGGCGCCACCTGCGCGCATTGGTCTGCCAGTAAAGAACTTGGAGACATCGTCCTCGTCGATATCCCCGATAAAGCCGGCGTAGCCCAGGGAAAAGCCCTCGACCTCCTCTGCGCCGGCCCCCTCGAAAGATTTGAT
Source organism: uncultured Isosphaeraceae bacterium (assembly GCA_964563005.1). GTDB lineage: Bacteria > Planctomycetota > Phycisphaerae > Phycisphaerales > SM1A02 > CAZLXE01. Next base: position 2,147 of record CAZLXE010000237.1, on the reverse strand, counting down.
GCAAACATAGTAGGCACAGCAGATTACGCCGACACCTCAAATTCAGATGTCGTCATACTAACCGCCGGAATCCCCCGAAAACCCGGCATGAGCCGCGACGATCTCATCGCCACCAATGTAAAAATCGTCAAATCTGTCTCCGAACAAATCGCCAAATACTCCCCCGATGCCGTCCTCATCCTCGTCTCAAACCCCTTGGACGCAATGGTTTACACCGCCTGGAAAGCCAGCGGCTTCCCCACCCACCAAATCATCGGCCAGGCCGGCTGCCTCGATGTCGCCCGTTTCCGCGCCTTCCTCGCCCTCGAAATCGGCTGCTCCATAGAAGACATCCAAGCCCTCCTACTTGGCGGCCACGGCGACACCATGGTTCCGATGCCCCGCTACACCTCCGTCCACGGCATTCCGGTGTCACAACTCCTGCCTGATGAAGTAATTATGGCGTGCGTCAACCGGGCGAAAATGGGGGGCGGCGAGATCGTAAAACTCATGGGAACCAGCGCCTACTACGCCCCCGCCAGCGGTGCCGTCCAGATGGCCGAAGCCATTATCAAAGACAAAAAACGCATCCTCCCCTGTGCCGCCTACTGCGAAACCGAATACGGCGTAGGCGGCCCCGACAACGGCTATTTCGTCGGCGTTCCCTGCGTTTTAGGGGCGGGAGGCGTGGAAAAAGTGATCGAAATCAACCTGAATGAAGAAGAAAAGAAACTCATGCAGGTTTCCATCGATGCCGTGAAGGAACTGGTGAAAATTGTGCGGGATACCTTCCCGGAATTGGCATAAATAAGTTATTGCCTGCTAGCATTTCTTTCGTTTGAAATAAACCCTGTTTATGCCAAGAACCGCGAACAAGTCTAAACCTTCTGATTCCGGGGGCATGACTTATGCCGGGTCAGGGGTAGATATTGAGGCAGGGGACAAGAGCGTTGAATTAATGAAATCCTGTCTGCGGCGGACGCACGGCCCGCGAGTGTTAGGCGCAACCGGGGGTGTCGGAGGAACCGGGGGTTTCGCGGGAATGTTCCGTCTGGATTACAACGAAAAACTGTTCAAACGGAATTACAAAGATCCGGTTCTCGTAGCCTGCACGGACGGGGTGGGGACAAAAGTCAAACTCGCGGCAGAACTGGGCGTCCATGACACCGTCGGCATCGACTGTGTGGCGATGAATGTCAACGATCTCATCGTGCAGGGGGCAGAGCCGCTCTTTTTTCTCGATTACCTCGGCCTGCATAAACAAATCCCGGAGCAGACAGCGGCCATCGTGTCCGGCGTGGCGAAAGGATGCGAAATCGCGGGATGTGCATTGATCGGGGGGGAATGTGCGGAGATGCCGGATATTTACGCGAAAGGCGATTTTGACATCGCGGGCTTCGCCGTGGGCGTGGTGGAACTGCACCGGGCGATCGATCCCATGCGGGTAGAGAAGGGGGATGTCATCATCGGATTGGCCAGTTCCGGCGTGCATTCCAACGGCTTCTCCCTCGTGCGGCAAATCATCGCGAAGAAGAAACTCAAATTGGATCAGGCCTATCCCGAACTCGGAGAAGCGAGCGCAGAAAAAACCCTGGGCGATGTCCTTCTTACCCCGACGCGCATCTATGCCAAACCCATCGTAAAATTGCTGCGGAAATACAAAGTAAAACGAGTGGTATCCGGCATGGCCCACATCACCGGCGGCGGCCTGCCGGGCAATGTGAATCGGGCGTTGCCCAATGGGTGCGATGCCCGGATCCATTTACCGTCCTGGACCGTGCCCTCCGTATTCGAGTTTCTGCAAGAGCAGGGTGGAGTAGCCCGTGAAGAAATGTTCCGAGTATTCAACATGGGCATCGGCTTCGTCCTCATCGTGCGGCCAACCTTCGCCGCCTCGGTCGTAAAACAACTCAACCGGACGGGAGAGGATGCCCGAGTGATCGGAGAAATCATCAAAGGAAAAGGACGGGTGGTGCTCAAAGAGGGCAACCGACAGCAACAATCGTCAAGGCAATTATCCTGAATCCAATCCCTACTCCAGCGTCTGCCCCACCCCCCTCTTTTCCCGTTTCTGTCGACCGCTCCATTTCCTATGGCGAGTGATTCCACAGGAGGGCTTTTCAGGTCAACGAAGCGGCCTGACGCACAGAAATCAACGATTTCCCAGT
>CAZLXE010000236.1:0-3087 GCA_964563005.1 uncultured Isosphaeraceae bacterium | reverse complement strand
TCAAAACCCGCAATCCCATCCAGCAATCCACCCGTATTCTGCGTCACCCCGATCGGCGCAAATCCCTGTGTCGTGCTCAACGGCGCCCCCACCGGCGGAATAACAAATTGAATATTACCTCCAGGGTTGCCCACAGGCACCCCGATCAAACTCCCCGTCGGCGTATTGTTAAACGGAGGTCCATTCGGATTCGTAGGATCAAATCCCTGTACATCCGCAAAACTCCCGAACACAATCGGATCCAGAAGATTCCCATTGCTGTCGAAAAAGTTACTCAGGTGAAAATTCGGATCGACCGCTTGGGCCTGCTGAAAAATCGTATTATCTGTATTGAAATACAGATCAAGGTCAATCCCGATTCGCTCAAACCAATCGGTCACCACCGACAAAAATCGCGATTCCACATTGATCTGCAACGCCCGGATCTCCCGCAACTGAGCCAGTAATCCCTCAATCGCCTGATGATTCCGCGCCGTCTGCGTGATGATCAGGTTCCCGTTCAATTCAAGCAACGAACCGGTATCCCCCCCCAACTCCCGCCACCCGTCCGGATCAATCGTCTGCTGCATAATCCCGATGATGTCGTGAACCAATTTCTCCCGGGAACTCCGCTCCGGATCTTCCTCCGGATCATTGAACAACCCGTTATTCCCTCCACTGTCCCCGTTCCCCCCACTGGCAACATGCGATTTGCCCTGATTCAACGCGGTATTCAAATCAAGATTCGGAGCATTATCAAACACCGGCACCTCAAACAATAAATCGCGAATGTCATAAGTCTGTGTCGTCGTGTGCTTCCGCAATGCATGACTGCTCGATATGGTCAGCGTCCCGTCCTGCACCGTCCAGTCCGGTCGCTCATAATCCCCATCTCCCAACTGCTCCATAATCCGATTCAATGCATTCTTGGCCGTCAGTTGATTCAAATGCAGGTCCATCTCATCCTGCGGATTGATCCCGATCGCATTCAACGCTCGCCAATCCACATACACATCCAAATCCGTCACATCACGCACATAACTCACCACCTGGGCAAACGAGTTCCCCGAAAAATTCACCGGCAATGATTGGGATTCCAACTGCCGGAATACCGCCCGATCTTCCGGCGTTTCCCCGCCCAGATCACCAATCCGCCGTTGGCTCAGTTGTGGCCAATCCGCCGGATACTCCAGAATCCCATTGATCGAACGCTTCCCCGGCCCCGAAAGATTCCGATGCGGGGCAATGGTCGCCTCGACTGCATCCCGCGTCAGATCAGAATAACTCTCCTCCCGCTGTTTCTCGATCTGAATCATCTCCTGATACAGAATTATTTCGCTATAGGCCTGATGCAGTCCCATCGCAGATGGATTGTGCTCATCGATGAACAGAATCTGATCCACCACCTGCAACGCCTCCTCATACTTCATGTCCATCGCCAGTTCACGAGCCCGCCGCAGATTCTCATTAATCTGATGCTGCCGTTGCTGCGCCGCCTCCCGTTCCCGCACCTTCACCGCATTGGCGGTGGAATCTCGTTTCCTTTTCGCTTCCGCCAATCGCTCCGCTTCCCGGGCCTGCTCAATCTGACCCAGCATCGCATCCGCCCGGGCATTCCTCGCCCGGTATTCCTCCGGCGTAAACACATTGCTTCTCCGCCGCTCCTGCAACTTCACCTGGCCCGTCACCACCGCCCGATGCGCCCCCGTGAAATCCATCTGTCCCAGTAATTCACTCGCCCGCTGCATCGAATCTTCAAATTCCACCTGGGCCTGCTCCAACTCCCGCTGTGCATCCTCTGCTTGCCGCTCGATCGTGTCTTCCTCATCCAGCATCGTCTGCGCCTGCGACAATCCCTGCCTCGCTTCATCATTGCTCGGCAGATACCCCAACGCCGTCATGAATGCATCAATCGCACTCTGCCAACGACCCGCGGCCAGATGCTCACGCCCCGCCGCCAACGCTGCTTCTCCCTTCTCCTGTGTCGTATCCTGCGGTGCCGCTTCACCCCCCTCATCCTGCACCCGACTCATGGCCGATGGCGACATCAATCCCAGCGACAACGCCAGCACGACAACGAAAAACGCTTCAATTCGGCACAACTGTAAAACAACACGCATCATTCATAGCTCCCATTCAACGCGGCCAGCCAGGGGCCATTCGCAAAATGAACAAAGTTATTCGAGCAATTCTCCCGCCCCGATCTACGGGACACTCCGAGAAAATCGCCCATTCCTGACACCAGACAGTCCCCCAGACTACATCAGGCACAATCATTAAGCAAGACCTTTCGCAGGGTGGGCACTGCCCACCTTCTCCCCGGGTTGAACCCCCCCCTCCAGCCAATCCCTCCTCACCCCTGCAAACCCTTACCCAACTTATCATTTCCCCGGTTTCCCCCCCTCCAGCCCCCCCTCCAGCCCCTGTTCCTCCACCCAGAATCAATAGAATCACCAAGCCACCCCATGCTCATCCGCCCCGAAGAAAAAAAAGACGCACCCGCCATTCGCAATATAAACACCGCCTGCTTCCCCACTCCCGCCGAAGCCGACCTCGTCGACCAACTCCGCCAACACGCCCACCCCTTCATCTCCCTCGTCGCCGAAATCACCACCCCCGATTCCCCCGACTCCATCGTCGGCCACATCGCCTTCTCCCCCGTTTCCCTCCCCAACCACCCCCATCTCAAAATCATGGGCCTCGCCCCCATGGCCGTATCTCCCCCCCACCAAAATCGCGGCATCGGCTCCCAACTCATCCGAACCGGCCTCGAAATGTGCCGAAATCTCGACATCGGCGCCGTAGTCGTCCTCGGCCATCCTGCCTACTACCCCCGCTTCGGCTTCACCCCCACCGCCCCCTACAACATCATCTCCGAATACCCCGCCCCTCCCGAGGCCTTCATGCTCCTCGAACTCAAACCCCACTACCTCCAAAACACCTCCGGCACCATCAAATACCACCCCGCCTTCCAAAACCTGTAACCCCCCAAAAATATCACCTCAATCAACCCCGATTATTCTTTTATAGTAAAATCATCTCCCGATTTCGAATCCCCAATAATCCCCTCACCCCGACCCAAAGGATTCAACCCATGCCCCCCAAAAA
>CAZLXE010000235.1:0-3152 GCA_964563005.1 uncultured Isosphaeraceae bacterium | reverse complement strand
GCAGATGTTCCGGTGCTCCGCGTCCGGTGAACTCCAGTTCCAGTTTTGCTGCTTCGGACATGAGTTCCGGGGTCCATCCCGGTTCCCAGACCAATTCTACCTTCACTTCGCCGACACCATCCACGCCGCGTACTGCCTGCTCCGCCCGCTGTACGATTAATTCCGCCATGGGGCAGTTCGGGGCGGTGAGGGTCATGCGGATGGTAACCGTATTGTCATTGGCGATGTCCAGACCGTAGATGAGGCCGAGATCGTGGATGTTGATGGGGATTTCGGGATCGTGCACGGTGCGCAGAGCGGCGATGATGGCATCGTGCAGAGGATGTGGATGGCTTTCCGGTTGGGTTGAATCTTTCATGTCGATCTCATGATCCTCTTGATGCCTGATCCTACTCCGTGGTGACCATCTGGTTTTTGCGATCCAGGGCGGCCTTCAGAGTATGCCAGCAGAGGGTGGCGCATTTGACCCGGGCGGGAAAGCGACCCACTCCGGCAAAGGCCTGGAGTTTGTTCAGGGAAGGGTCATTCGGGACATCCGCTTTGTCGTCAGTAACCATACGGTGGAAGGTGTCGAAAATATCCTGTACTTCGGCGATGGTTTTTCCTTTTACGGCATCGGTCATGATGGAACAGGAGGCGGTGGAGATGGCGCAGCCGCTGCCTTCGAAGCGGATGTCGGAGATGGTTCCTTCATTCAGCGTGAGGGAAATATTCACCTTGTCGCCGCAGAGGGGGTTGTAGCCCTCGGCTTTTCCATCAGCCGGGTCGATCGCTCCCTGATTCCGGGGATTCCGGTTGTGGTCGAGGATGAGTTCCTGATAGAGATCCGCGAGATCGTTCATGGGCCGAATACTTTTCTTGCCGTACTTAGCCCCCGGATCAGGGCGTCTATTTCTGCTTTCGTATTATAGAAAGCGAGGGATGCCCGGGTGGTGGCGGTGAGGCCGAATCGCTCCATGACGGGTTGGGCGCAATGATGGCCGGTGCGCACGGCGACGCCTTCGCTGTCGAGAATAGTGCCGATGTCGTGGGGGTGGATGCCTTCCATCACGAAGGAGAGTACGCCTGCTTTGTGCGGGGCGGTTCCGATGATTTTTGTGCCGGGTATTTTTGAGAGTTGAGCGGTTGCGTATTCGAGGAGTTCCCGCTCGTGAGTTTCTATGGCGGTCCAGTTCAATGATTGAAGGTACTTTGCGGCAGCGGCCAGGCCGATGGCTCCGGCGATGTTGGGTGTTCCCGCCTCGAACTTGTGGGGCACCCGGTTGTAGGTGGTGTTGTCGAAGGTGACGGAGAGGATCATTTCGCCGCCGCCCTGATACGGCTCCATTTCTTCCAGCAGGTCGTGCTTGGCGTAGAGGACGCCGATCCCGGTGGGGCCGAACATTTTATGTCCCGATACGGCGTAGAAATCGACATCAATATCCTGCACCTCAATGGGCAAATGCGGGGCCGCCTGCGCTCCGTCGAGAAGAACGGGTACTCCCCGGTCGTGGGCCATCGCGATGATTTCCTTCACGGGGGTGATGGTGCCGAGGGCGTTGGAGACATGCGTGGTCGCGACGAGTTTGGTTTTGTCCGAGAACAGTTTTTCGTAGTCGTCCAGCATCAATTCGCCGGAATCCGTGATGGGGATGACTTTCAACTTGGCCCCCGTCTGTTCGCACACCATCTGCCAGGGGACGATGTTGGAATGATGCTCCATGGTGGAGATGATGATCTCATCGCCGGCCTGGAGTCGAGGCCTTGCCCAGGCCTGAGCCACCAGGTTGATGGCCTCTGTCGCCCCCCGGCAGAAGACGATTTCTTCCGACCGCTCCGCCCCCAGGAAATCCCGCAGGGTGTCCCGGGCCTTTTCGTATCGGCGGGTTGCCTCCACGCTCAGGGAGTGGACGCCCCGATGGATGTTGGCGTTGGTGGTGGTGTAGAAGTCGGTCAGGGCGTCGATAACGATTTGTGGTTTCTGAGCCGTCGCCGCATTGTCGAGATACACCAATGGTTTGCCGTGGATTGACTGGGACAAAATGGGGAAGTCCCCTCTTATCCGGCCAATATCCAAATCCTTCCTCTGTGCCCTCTGTGGCTCTGTGGTGAAAGAACTCATAACCCCCCCAACAGCAACTCCCCCTGCGGCAGGCGTTTCAGCAAAATTTCATGCAGCCGGCCTCGAATCTCTTCCACGGGAACCAGTTCGATGACTTCATTGGCGAAGGCAAAAACGAGCATGCTGCGGGCGGCTGCGGTGGGAATCCCCCGGGCCTGAAGGTAGAACAACTGGCTTTCTTCCAACTGGCCGATGGTCGCTCCGTGGGTGCATTTTACATCGTCGGCGAAGATTTCCAGTTGGGGGCGAGTGTCCACATGACCTTCAGTGGTGAGGAGGAGGTTGGAATTGGTCTGCTTGGCGTCCGTTTTCTGAGCGTCCTCTTCGACGAAGATGCGCCCGCTGAACACCTGCCGGGATTGATCGTCGAGTATGCCTTTATAGTATTCCCAACTGTTGCCGTGGGGTTTGAGATGGTCGATGCGGAGATGGTTGTCGATGTGCTGGGTGCCCCGGGTGAGGGTGAGGCCGTTGAAGGTGGCGTTGATGTTTTCGCCATCCAGAATTCCGTCGATGTTGTTCCGAACCAACATGCCACCGATGGCGAAACTGTGCCCGGTGTAGGTGGAATGCTGCTCCATGGTGACCCGCAGTCCACTCACATGAAACGCCTGATTGCTCTGCTGTTGCACGAAGAGGTGGTTGATATTGGCGTTTTCACTCACCACCACATCGGTCACGGTGTTTGTGAGATAGATCCCTTCTTCGAGCGCGGCGTGGGTTTCGATGATCGTCGCTTCACTGAACGAGTCCGCGATGAGAATAGTGCGGGGATGGGTGGCAATGGGATCATCGGTTGGAACGGTCAGATGCAGCAGATGGATCGGCTTTTCCACCTTGGTGCTTTTTGGAATGCGGATGTATGCACCTTCTTCGAGGAAGGCCGTGTTGAGGGCGGTAAAGCATTCCTGCGATTCAATATCCCGGTCGATCAATTCCCTGACCGTATCCGGATCATCGCGGAGCATCTGGGAAAGGGAAGTCATCACCACCCCCCCACTCACGCCTTTCCCGTCGGACAATTCCGGCACGAAGCGGCCGTTGATGAAGA
>CAZLXE010000234.1:0-3187 GCA_964563005.1 uncultured Isosphaeraceae bacterium | reverse complement strand
CAGGTCGGATTCGAGGAAGGATTGAAACGAACAATTGAATGGTGGCGGGTGCATGGACATCCCGCAGCAGAAGCGGTCTCCCTCTCTTCGAGGAATTGACTGGAATCATAAAGTAAAATAAGGATTGTATCTGCCAACTTGCGCTCCATAAATTCTTACTATAAATGATCCCATGCGTATTCTCTTCATCAACCAGACCTTCGCCCCGGATGTTGCCGCCACCGCTCAACACGCCCACGATCTTGCCCGCCACCTTATCGCCCATGGCCATGAAGTCCGGGTTATTGCATCGCGTTCGTTGTATGGGGATCGCGGACAGGCGTTGCCCCGCCGGGAAATGATGAATGGAATCGAAGTCTGCCGGGTAGGACGAAGCTGGTTCGGCAAGGCCTCGATCTTCGCCCGACTGATTGATTTTCTCCAGTTTTATCTGGCCGCTTCACTCAAGGCGCTGACCGGCCCCCGTGCCGATGTGGTGGTGTGCTTTACCACACCTCCCTTCATATCCCTTCTCGGATGGGTCATGCGTGTGCTGCGGGGCAGCCGTTATGTCTATTGGGTGATGGATCTTTACCCCGATGTCGCCGTGGCATGCGAGGTGATGAAACCGCACTCGCTTTCCACGCGATTCTTTGATCGACTCAATCGTTTCTGCCTGAAACGGGCGGATCGGGTGGTCGTGCTGGGACGGTGCATGAAGCAGCGAGTGCTGGAGAAGAATATCGATCCTGGCCAGGTGGTCCATATCGGAGTCTGGTCGGATGCCCACGAAGTGAATCCCATGCCCCGGGAAGAAAATCCGTACCGGCGGGAGTGGAATCTGGGCGATCATCTTGTCGTGATGTATGCGGGCAATTTTGGGCTGGCTCACGATGTGGACACTATGTGCGGAGCGGCTCTTGCTCTCTGCGAAGATGATCGATTCCGGTTTGTTTTTTCCGGCGGAGGAAAAAAGAAATCTCAGGTTGAGCGATTTGTCAAAGATCACCATCTTGAGCAGGTGGTCATCGCCCCTTACCAACCCCGGAAAAAACTCGATGCCTTACTGAGTTGTGCCGACATTCACCTTGCCAGTCTGCGGGAGGGAGCCGAGGGGACTATCGTGCCCTGCAAATTGTTTGGCATGCTCGCGTCGGGCCGACCGGGCATCGTCATCGGTCATCCCGACAGTGAAATCTCCCGAATCCTGATTGAGCACGAATGCGGCTTCGTGGTCAGACCCGGCGATGTGGATGGATTGGTCACTACCCTTCAACAGATGGCCGAAGACAGTGACGGCCGAACCCGTATGGGAACCAATGCCCGTGCGGCTTTAAAGAACGCCTATGATCGAGAGCAGGCATGTCAGCAATGGCGCGATTTGTTGGAGCAGGTAGTCTCCCGGACCACAGACAACCCCGATGAACTGTCTCCCCGGATGGATACAAAGAAGGCCCGAGGAGCGGCATGACATGAATCAACACTCATCACAAACGATTTCCACGAATGATGCTCCCAGATCGGAGAAGGACACAACTCCACCCGCCTCTGGTGAATCTTCGAAGCAGGATCAAGATCGTGGTCTAGCGAGCAACCGCGCCATGATAGATGTGCTCATCATCACCTGCAACGAATCACTCAATATCACCCATTGCCTCTCTGCGCTCAAAGGGTGGACTAAAAAAGTTTTCGTAGTGGACAGTGGTTCCACCGACGGCACTCAGGATCTCTGCGAACCCTTCGGAGCCGAAGTTGTTCACCACGATTGGGAAGGATACGCCCAACAGAAAAACTGGGGTTTGGACAATCTCCCCTTTGAATCGGATTGGGTGCTCATAGTAGATGCCGATGAGGTCATCACCTCCGAACTTCGGAAACGCATGACCGAGATCGCCTGCAAACCTACGGATGAGGTAAAAGAAGATGGCTTCCACATCAATCGACTGACCTATTTTCTGGGTCGCCCGATCCGTCACTGCGGCTACTATCCCAGTTGGAATATCAGGTTTTTCAAGATTGGCAAGGGACGCTATGAAGATCGCCTCGTTCACGAACATATTCTGGTGGAAGGTTCCCTGGGATACATCCGTGAACCGATGCTCCACGATGATCGACGGGGACTGGAGCACTATTTCGCCAAGCATAACCGGTATTCAACCCTCGAAGCCCGCACCCTGTTTCGGGAAATCATCAATAAAAACACCAGAGAAGATGAACAGTTTATAAGTGCAAAAACCCGACAACGCCGATGGGTAAAACGAAACATCATGCCCATAGCACCATTCCCCGGCTTCTGGCGCTTCTTTTTCATGTATTTCATTCGCCTCGGCATACTGGATGGTCGGGCCGGGCTGGAGTTTTCCCGTTTCATCAGTATGTATGATTCACTGGTGGCTTTGAAACTACGGACTTTAAAGCGAGATGCCCGAATCCGCCGACGAATACAGCGTAATGGCCACCTGAGTGAATCGGATCTTGACATGTTGGATTCAGCCCCCGTGGGACTTTCAGTGGCTGAAGGAGCTGACCCGGTTGTCCCTCCAGAATTTTCCGCCCCGGATGAATTGTCCCAAATCGAACGACCAACCCAAATGCAGCCAGAAAGCAGTCCCTGGACTTTTGTAGAAAAAGTACGCCGGGCTTTATGGATGTTGGTGGGTAAACCCATGTTTCGCATCAGTTTTCATAACTGGTATGGATTTCGGCGGATTCTTCTTCGATCATTCGGAGCGAAAATCGGTAAAAAAGTAACGATTCGACCCACCGTCAACATTGAAGTTCCCTGGCTGCTCGATATCGAGGAAGGCGCCACCATCGGCGACCATGCCATCCTGTATAGTTTGGGGTTAATCAAGATCGGTCGCCGTGCAATCATCAGTCAGTATGCCCATCTCTGCGCTGGCACACACGACTATACCGACCACACCTTTCGCCTTATTCGAGAGACTCTTATCATCGGAGACGATGTGTGGATCGGAGCCGACGCCTTTGTCGGGCCGGGCGTTCATGTGCATGATCTCACCGTCCTCGGGGCACGCTCCAGTACTTACAAAGATCTCGAAACAAAAATGGTCTATGCTGGCAACCCTGCGCGTCCTCTGAAAGAGCGGGTCATGCATTGAGGGTGTGACACCAGTCTGAGTCTGTGCCCCCATGCCCCCCCCTTCCACTCCCAACCCGAATGCCCGCCACCGCAGCCCTTACTCCA
>CAZLXE010000233.1:0-3270 GCA_964563005.1 uncultured Isosphaeraceae bacterium | reverse complement strand
AGCATGTCCATCATGCCGCGTACTTCATCGGCCATGCGGGAGTTGGGGAATTCCTGGATGATGGTGTCGCCGAGGGTCAGGGCTTCGGCCCAGCGGTGTTCGCTGACTGCCTGTTTGAAGCGATCGGTGAGCAATTCGCGGTGGCGGGTGACGACGCGCTCGGCAATGGCTCCGAGGCGATCCGCTTCTTCTCTTGAAAGGTAGCGATCGAGGTTGCGGAGGATTTCCATGGCCCGGGTGGGATCATCCTGTTCGGCGGCTTCGAGGAATTGCTGCTCGAGGTCGCGTTTGTATTCCTCGCGGGCGGCGAAGATGCGCCGATCGACCTCTTCCACGGCGGGGGAATCAGGATAAAGCCGCTTGAGCCGGGCGGCCTCCTGATGGGCGGCGGCCCAATCGCGGGATTGCAGGAATCCATTCAGTTGTTCGAGAGCGGCCCGCACCTGTTGTTCGTAATGTTCCTGGCGAACCTGGAGGATGTGGGTGCGGTATTGCTCGGCTTCTTCGCGCTGGCCGTAGAGATTCATGAGTTCATCGCAGAGGATGAGGGCGGCGTTGTAGTCGGCGGCGGCGATGTGGTTCTGAATGGCGCTGCGGATGAGCTGCAGTTCGCGTTCGCGGAAGAGGACGCGCTTGGCGTTGTCGGAGAGCATGGAGTGCTCGTGGAGTTGGCTGAGGAGTTGGCGGTCTTCGGGAGCGAGAGGGGAGCCGGGGTTGTGTGATTTTTCCGGGGAGGAGGCGGAGCGGGCGGCGAGAATCCTGGTGGTTCCGGTGAGGATCAGGCCGAGGATTCCCGACGCGATGAGGATGGATTCCAGATTCTGAACGAGACCCCAGATGATCAGGCCGCCACTGGCGAGGAACATCAGGCGGAGGATGATGACTTCGGGCCAGTTTCGTTTGGGACTGGTTGTGGGAATCGGAGACATGATCAATATGAATCGGGAAGGGCCGGATACCGGAGGTTAACTGCCGGGAGTTTGCTGCACTCCATCCGTGCCGCAGTCGAAGGAGACGGGGACGAGGCAGAGGAATTCGAGGGGTGAATCGCCTTGATTGACGAACTGATGGACCTTGTTCGGCTCGACGAAGAGGATGTCGCCGCTGCGAATCGGGCTTTTTTCGCCATCGTGTTCCACCTGCCCTTCGCCGGCGGTGATGATGACCTCGTGCTCGTAGTTGTGGCTGTGGCGGGGGGAATGGCCGCCGGGCGAGACGGTGAAGTGGCGGAGGGCGAAGTTGGGAGCTCCGTCCTCGCGGCCGATCATCAGCCGCATGGAGATGTCTTTCACGCCTTCCATCTGGACGGGGGTGGGGGTTATGTCTTCTTTGCGCCTTATCAGCATTCGTATGCCTCCTGCGGGACTATTCCCGTTGGGGTACTGTATGCGACTTTGGGAGGATTGACCTTTATTGGGAATTCACCGAGGATTGATTCATGGCTGCCGAACCCATACCCCATATCGAAACCTTCGTCCTCGGCGACTATATGACCAACTGTTTTGTGGTTACGGTTCCCGAAAGCGGTGCGAAGGAATGCTGGATTGTGGATTGTGGATTCGATCCCGATCCCCTGCTCGATTTTGTGGAAGCCGAGGGGCTGACCCCGGTGGGGCTGCTGCTGACCCATTGTCATGCCGACCACATGGCGGGGGTGGATGCGGCGTTGGCAAGGTTTGGAGCGATGCCGATGTATGTCCATGAGGATGAAACCGGTTTCTGTTCTGACCCCATGAAGAATCTGTCGGCCCTGCTGGGGGCGGGTGTAACCTGCACCGAACCGGATCGGGTGCTTCATGATGGGGATGAACTGGAGTTCCTCGGCACGACCTGGCGGGTCATCCATACGCCGGGGCACAGTCCGGGCGGGGTGTGCTTTGTGCATGCTCCATCCGGGCAGGCGTTGGTGGGGGATACCCTGTTTCAGGGGAGCATCGGGCGGATCGACTTTCCCACCTCCAACCCCGAGGACATGCGGCGGACGATTCAGGAAATCATGATGGGTCTGCCGGACGAGTTGGTGATTCATCCGGGACATGGGCCATCGACGACGATCGGGGCCGAGCGGGCGGGAAATCCGTTTGTGGTTCAGGGGTTTTGAGGATGACCATTGGTCATGGCAACCGAGTCTTCAATATCGATCCGCACGCCGTGTTTTTGCACATAGGCGGCGAATCCGGCGGCGGGCGGATTGTGCAGGGCATCAGAGGAGAAGAAGTGCAGATCGACATCGTCCCCGATTTCCTTCTGGACTGAGATGAGGGTTTTGATGCGCTGATCGAGTTTCCACCGGTCGAAATGATCCACAAAGGCGGCGATGTCGAGATCGCTGCAAGCATCGGATGAACCGTTGGCCTGAGAACCAAACAGAAACGCGGCGCGAACACGAGTTGGACCGGCAATGGCCGCGACTGCCCGGCGGGCCCGGTTTTTGATCAGATCATTGATGACAGCCATTGCATGTTCTCTTCGGTGCTGACTAAAATGCGATGGGCGAGGTCTGCCGTGACCTCGCGGGACAGGGCGCTGATTTCTTCGGGATAACGAGTCTGTATATAATAGGCAGAGAGTTCGCGGAGGAAATCCGCTCTATTCTCGTCGATTTCGAGACCGGCTCCATCCGCCAACCGCATCAGATTGTGAATTCGGGGTGGGAGTTCATCGGTTCGCTCCGCCATCACCCCCTTGATCATCTTTTCCAGGGCCTGCTGACAACAGAAAAGAACATAGAGATACCGTCCACTTTTCAGCATGGCTCGAGCCGTTTCCAGGTCATAACGGGCCATTTCCGCCCAGCGTTCGGGAATCGCAGTCATTGCGGGTCCATCCTACCCTTCACTGCGATGGTTGGCGATTTCTTCCTCCACCCCACCGGCCGTTCCGGAATTTCGGGGAATAGAATGGAAATTATCCGGTCTCCTTTCCCAATGAGTCCGGTATACCCTGAGTCCGGGCGTACCAATGTCCTCTTTTTGGAGCAAATCCGATGAAACTTACCCTGCTTACTCGATTTTCGCTTGCTTTCTCTCTCTGTTTCACCCTTCTGCTGAACGGGTGCGGCTCATCGTATTACTCCAACGGGACTTCGGTTTCGATGGGGGTGGTGGCCGATCAGATCAGCGATCTGGAATCGAAGACCGTGCACCGATCCTTCTCCCTATCGAACGGCGAATCGCTGCGGATTCGCAATCTGGCGGGGACAGTTGATATTGTGCCGGGGGACCCGGGGGTGGGGGATTCGGTCGTCGTCGATGCCGTGGTGTTCGCGAA
>CAZLXE010000232.1:0-3284 GCA_964563005.1 uncultured Isosphaeraceae bacterium | reverse complement strand
TGAATCGACCATACTGGGTAAATTCACTCTCCGGCCTGGCCCGGGCGATTAGTTCCTCCAGACAGAACTCGATACCACTCATTTTGGTGCTCCATTTCTGTTTTCTCAAAATTTCTCACAACTTTGTAGACAATGGCCAAATTCGGACCAAGTTTATTCGGCACTGGGTCGCCATTCTACCGTTTCGATTAAATTTTTTGTAACTTTCATTTGTCTGCATGTTTCAGGGTTTTCGAGTTGGCCAAGAATTGGCCTCAGGCACCCACCGGAGGACAAAAACGATACATCATTATATTTACAGCATTTTAAGCAGATTGACTTCGTTCTGGCCTTTCCGATATAACTCAGCCAGTTGAAAGATTCGGTTGGGAGACTTGCTGTGGCCCTCAATTTCCTGTTCGCCAAGAATTTGAAGCACCCTAAATCATCAAATACGAGGTTGGCAGAATATCAACCAGATTATGACGCGATCAATCGTGATTTTTCGGCATCTTTTCCGTTGAGGTTGTCTCAATGGATCCCCTTCACTGTCTCGTTTTTAGAGGAAACATCTCATGAAAAACACATCCCTTCAGCTCAAACTGCCTGACCCCCTCAATCGCCATCGCGGCCTGGCCCATGCTTCTTTTGCAGATAGCGAAGCCGGGGCGACCAGCCGCATGACGGGCAAGGCCGTCTCCGCGATCGAGGGCGATCAAACCCCTGCTGGTCAATCCCGCTCCGAAAGCCTGAGGGCGACGGGAGGCGAGTGATCTGACTTCCCGGGGGTGCGGTGAATGTCGCCGCTTTCATGTGCCGTCCGGGCCGATCGAATCGGCACCGGCCCGGGCGGCTTTCATTCCCGCCCACCCATTCCCGTGAGGACGCACCATGACTCTTCTCTTCGGCATCGAATCCGAGCAGGCAATTTCGTCCCTCGACTTATCAGATGAATTTTCACCCTCCAATTTATGCCGCCGGCTGATGAAAGAGAGCCGGGGATCACTGACGCATCTCGATCACACGCGTCAGGGAATTTTCATTGCGAATGGGGCGCGCTTTTATATCGACCATGGAAATCATCCGGAGTGGTGCACGGCTGAATGCACCAATCCCACCGATGTGGTCAATCAGGTGCGAGCCGGGGAGCGAATGCTCAGCCGTTCGATCAAGAGGAGTCCCGATGTGTCTCTGTATCGTTGCAACATCGACTATGTGACGGGGGCGACCTGGGGATGTCATGAATCGCATCTCCACCGGCACGACCCGAAAGAATTTCCCCGTCTGCTTATTCCTCATCTCGTGTCGCGCATCATCTACACCGGGGCGGGTGGCCTGAATCCTTATCATCTCGGAGTGGCGTTTTCTCTATCCCCTCGATCCATGCACTTCCGGGAAATTTCATCCCCCTCCCGGGTTATTTCCATTTATGACACTCGGGAAGAGTCCCTGGCGTGCGAAGGGTTTCACCGCTGTCATATGATTCTGGGTGAGACTCTGTGCGCCGATCGTCCACTCTGGCTTCGTCTCGCCACCACAGCCATTCTGGTGGCGCTGGCGGATGAGGGGTTGCTACAGACAAAGGATGTGCCGAGTCTCGACCTTCCCATCCGGGCACTGCATACTTTTGCGGGAGATCCGACGCTCACGGCGACAGCGAAGGCGAAGGGAGAATCAATCACGGCCCTGAATATACAATACGGCTATCTCCGCATTGCGGAACGCCATCTCCGGCACCGGGTTATGCCCGATTGGGCTTTCGAGGCCTGCCGGGAGTGGCGCATCATGTTAGACCGCCTTAAACAAGGACCGGGGGCAGTTGCCCGTACCTGCGATTGGGCGATCAAGTATGCCATTTTCACGGACTGGTTGGCGGAGCAGGGGTATGGTTGGGAGCGGATCGGGCGGTTGAACGCACTCCTCGAGGAACTTCAGCATAAGGCCCGGCTCCTTCATTGCGAATCGCCGGACCAATTTGATGCAGCACCTGCCGAGCATGAGTGGTGCATCGAAAAGATTATGTCGTACCTGAACCCGGCGATCTCCCTTATTCCGACAGACAAAGAAGAATTGACCCGGTTCCTGCACCTCCGGCACCAATTGTGCGACATCGATTTACAGTATGGCTGTCTTCCAAATGGACTTTTTTCTTCGATTGAATCAGAGCTGGACCATGCAGTCCCCGGCGTCAATACTCAGAGCATCACCCGGGCAGAGACAATTCCTCCTGCGGACACCCGGGCGGCGGCTCGGGGACGGGCCATCGGTCGCCTTCATAGCAATCACAAACGATACAATGTGGATTGGATGCTGGTTCGGGATCGCGAGCAGAATCGCGTACTCGATCTATCCGATCCGTTCATCACCCGGCCGCGATGGAAAAAAGTGAATATTCCCCCGAAGAGGAGTCACCCGGATATTCGAGGCATGGTCAGTCAGGCGTATCACGAAGGCGATTTTAATAAGGTGCGGGAATTGTTGGACATGCTTCGGGTTGGCTGGGATGGTTGCCCGAATGAGTCTATTCCCTATCTGCCTTATTACGCCTGGATTCAAAGTCGTACCGGGCAGACTGAATTAGCGGAAGCCACATTGGATCGACTTTCGGAACTTGATTCCTCCCGTGATATGATCACGGATTATCTGTCCATATACCGGTTTCAAGGATTGACTCCTCAAGATGGTCGGGAATGGAACTGGATTCGGCGCGGGAATGAGACAGCCGATTCCTCCTGGGATGGGTGTAATCGAGTGAGTTTTCTCGGCCATGAGGGGTATGTACTCAGCCGGGTCGGACGCTGGGAGGAGGCGATGGAAGTGTTGCGGGAATCGGTGTCCATTCCTATTCATTCCCCGAATCATCAGCGGATAGTCGCCCGCAATCGTTGTGATCTTGCCGATTGTCTGCGTCTGGTCGGACGGTGCGAGGAGGCGGAGCGAGAATTGGATCAGGCGGATCGGTTTCTGCGTCGGAATGGTTTTCGCGGAGAGCGGGCGGCGCATGCCCTGTTGACGAAAGCAAAACTTATTCTTGATCCGGAAGAGGCGATGGCCACTCTGGATTTCGCCCGCCGCATATTGCAGGAACTCGGTCATACGACCAGTCTCATCCGGGCCAAACTGCTCGAAGCACGGCTCTGTAATAGTCCGGAAGAAGCGGAACACTATCGGCAGGAGATTGTGCAGGCCCAGCAGCGTATCCCGGATCTTCGGCACTGCCCGCGTCTGGGAGAAATTCTCGAATCCTGGGATGAGTGGATCTGCCGGGGAGAGTGTAAAAAATGGGGTGATTACTTCTGGCGTCT
>CAZLXE010000231.1:0-3295 GCA_964563005.1 uncultured Isosphaeraceae bacterium | reverse complement strand
TCGCCCCGCCTCAATCCCCATCATACCGATGCAAATCCCGATATCCCAAGTCCCAATCACCCACCGATAATGCGGGATCAATGCAATTTTGAGTGATGGTGTTGAAATGACTCCGTTTAACTTTTTCTTCCTTAGTCACCGCGGGTTCGATGAGGTCCAGCCAGATTAATCGGATCAATTGTTCCTGCTGGTCATCCGCGGAGGGCAGCGCTTCCATCAGGTAAGGCAGAACCGCCTTTCCCAGATGGTACAAAGCAGGCGTCGCCATCCGGGCGTCATCCGAAATGTTATTATTCTGCAGGTGGGGCAGGAGAATCCGTACCGTCTGCTCAAGAGACGCCGTTCGACCCGCCATACCCAGAACAACCGCAACCAGAAAACGCTGCTGTACATCTTCCGATTTTAACGCTTTCACTAAAAACAACTCTGCCGCTTTAGCGTGTTTGATGAGATACGGAACCCCCATCTTTGCATTACTCACCCAAGTGATCGTATAGGGCCTCCACGACCGTCCTTCCCATGGTAGATCATCGTGCCGCAACCCTTCCACACACACCTCAAGAAGACGGGTACTTGGTTGGTATTCCTTAAATGAACTCCGATACCGCCAATCATCCCGAAGAATGAACGCCGCCATCTGTCTCAGCTGCCAATCGGGTGAATCCAGAGCCGCCTCCAGAGCAGGCACCGCAGGCATGCCGATCTTTGACAGCTCATCGATAGCATCTTGTGCATTCCACTTAATATCATCATCTCTCAGATCATCAATCAGCCGCGAAATGCGGGCCTCGAGGGTTTCCGGAACCACCACCTCACCCGGAGGATCTGATTCCGCAGGCAAATCCTGACCTCGTGCCGATCCTCCGATCAAAATAATCACCATGCCGAGCAACGCAAACTTGGAGAAAGAAATTCGAGGCATGTTCAGTCCTTTACATAGAGACTCGGCCATCGATCAACAGAAACTCCAATTCGTGAATTCATCGCCAGCATACGCTCTTCCCCAACCTCCCCTTACCCCTCCGCCCACTCCCGTAACTCCGGCCCCGCATAATTCGCCAGCGGCCGGATAATCCGGTTGTTCGCGTGCTGCTCCATAATATGAGCGCACCACCCCGTAATCCGGCTCGCCACAAAAATCGGCGTGTATTGCGGCACCGGAATCCCCATCACAAAGTAAGTCATGCCGCAGGGGAAATCCACATTGGGATGAATGTTCTTCTGCTCCAGCATGATCCGCTGCACTTCATCCCCCATGTCAAACCACTTCTGTCCCTCCGGTCCCTTCTCCGCCGCCACCTTCAGCCCCCACTCCCGCAGAATCCCCGCCCGGTGATCGCCGTTCTTATATACCCGATGCCCGAAGCCCATCAGTTTGCGTTTCTCCTCAAAAGCGTTTTGCATGAACTCTTCCACCGTACTTCCCCCGGCCATGGCGACATCGATCTCCTTCAGCATCTCCATCGCCATTTCATTCGCTCCCCCATGCAGCGGCCCCTTCAACGCCCCGATCGCCCCGCACACCGCGCTGTGCATATCGCTTTCCGTCGAAGCAATCACCCGCCCGGTAAAGGTCGAAGCATTAAAATCGTGCTCCGCATACAAAATCAAAGAAACATCCATCACCCGCGCCGCCAGATCACTCGGCTTCTCCCCCGTCATGCACCAAAGCAGGTTCGCCGCATGACCGAGATTCGGATCGGGATCCACCGGCGTTTTCCCCTCCCGCACCATCTGGTAATACCCGATCACCGTGGGAATCTGGGCCAGCAATCGTTTGCACTTCCGCAGTTCCGCCTCCAGTCGATTGTCCTCACAGTCCGGATCCAGGTGCGAAAGATAACTCAGCCCCGTCCGCAGAATCCCCATCGGATGCGCCTCCGGGGCATTCGCGGCAATATCCCGCAGAATCGTCTTCAACCCCTCGGGAATCGCCCTTGAGGCAATCAACTCCTCCTTGAACGCCGCCAGTTCCCCCTCCGACGGCTTGTGCCCCAGAAGAAGCAGATGCGCCACTTCCTCAAAAGTCGCGTTCGCCGCCAGATCCGCAATCTCATATCCGCGATAAATCAACTGCGTCTGATTCACCGAACATACGGCAGTGTCGCCGATGGTCTGTCCGGCCAAACCTCGAGTGTCAGAAGGGGGGGGAGCGGTGGCGGTCGTGGTAGTCATGGTGCTTGATCTGAAAAAAGGGGAACAAAAAAACGGTCATCTCGACACCCCCATCATAGCCGATTCCTCCACCCTCGTATTGAATTCAACCCATCACCGAAACACCTGCGTTGATTGAGATCTCATCCCCGGATCCCTCTGTGGCCTCACACTCCATGCAAAAAAACAAGGACCGCCCGAGGTGGGCGGTCCAAGAAGAACAGTAGCAATTGATTGATGGATACTGATTATTTGCGACGGCGACGCGAAGCCACCAGACCGGCCAGGCCGATCAGAGCAAACGAACCGGGACCGGGAATCGCCCGAATCTCATCCACTCGGAAATCAGTCCCGAGTCCACCGACGAAAGCCACTTCGATGCTGTCGATCGCCGTGAAGTCGCCGAGTCCCGTGAACAGACTGGCATCAAGGAAGATCGTAGTCAGCGAAGTGATGGCAGAGGTCAGCGACACCGTTTGGGTCAGTGAATCAGTCCCGGAGAACATCGTTACTGTGATGTCCATTCCAGCCAAATTCGCGTTGTCGAAGGACAGCAGGTCAATCTCCGCCCCGGTTTGACCGGAGAAATCGGTGGCTCCGAACGCATAAGAAAGCGTCACGGAACCGGCCGCAGCCACGCTGCTGCTGAAGTCCATCACCCCGGCGGGCGAGGGAGCCACGGTAACCTGACCGTTATCCAGTCCGGGAATGCCGATGGATGTAACATCCAGGGTCGTCACCCGGTCGCCGCCCAGAACCCCGGTCAGACCGTTCTCGGTAACGGAAACCGTCCCAAGAGTGTTCAGCGTAATGGGCCAGACGGAGGGTGAGGAAATGTCATCAAAGGTGTCAACGATGATGGTCGCCGATGCGGAGCTGGAAGCGAACAATGTCGCGGCCAGAGCAGACGCCATCACGAACGATGGAATCAATTTATTTGTGCGAATATTTTTCATTGGTTTGGAGTTCTCTTTCTGGAGTATTTTCATAACTATTTGTAAACAATGGACTTGAGCGTTGTCCTGATTACTCTAAACCTACCTCAAGGCGCAACCGAAGCAAGTGGAAATACCGGTTTCTTGTGGAATTTTTAGAAAAAATGCACCACACCTCTTCACCGCACCAGTACCCTCGTTTTATG
>CAZLXE010000230.1:0-3301 GCA_964563005.1 uncultured Isosphaeraceae bacterium | reverse complement strand
GGTGGCGAATGGGTGGTCTGCTGCCTAAACTCGTACTTCGCTGAAATCAAGAAAGGTCGCTGGAATGGCTGTAATAATTCCCAAGGTTCTTATTGGTATCCCTGTTTATAACGAGGAGAAGTATGTGTGCCGGGTGTTGGGGGAGGTGCGGCGTTTTGCTTCGGATATTCTGGTGATTGATGATGGTTCTACGGATGCAACGCCGATGCGGTTGGCCCGGCAGCCGGTGGAGGTGATTCGTCATGCGGAGAATCGGGGGTATGGGCGGTCGATGCAGGACATGTTGCGGTGGGCGCGGTTTGATGGGTTCGACTGGCTGATCACAATGGATTGCGATGAGCAGCACGAACCGGCGGCGATTCCGCGGTTTATGGAGGCCATTGGGAAGGGTGAGGCGGATGTGATTTCGGGGAGTCGGTATCTGACGGTGTCGCCGGGGAATGATGAGCCGCCTCAGGATCGGAGGTCGATCAATCGGGTGATAACAGAGGAGTTGAACGAGCGGCTGGGTCTGGCGTTGACGGATTCGTTCTGCGGGTTCAAGGCGTATCGAGTGGCGGCGTGCGGAGCGTTGGACCTGGATGTGGATGGGTATGATTTTCCCATGCAGTTCTGGGTGCAGGCGGCGGCGAAGGGATTGCGGGTTGAGGAGATTCCGGTGCGGTTGATTTATAACGATCCGGATCGGAGTTTCGGAGGGCCGTTGGATAATCCGGATTCGCGTCTGTCACATTATCGGGAGACGATGGAGCGGGAATTGGATCGGTGCTCGCCGCTCTTGCAGGTGGAAGTTTGTTGTGGGATGAATGGGTGTGCGGCTCCTGCTTGAGGCCTTCACTGCGTTCAAATTTTCGGGAACCCTCCCCGGAACCCTCCCCCAACCCCCTCCCAGAGAGAGGGGGATTTTTGGTTATCGTTTTTTGGTGAGGAGGTCGAAAAGGAGTTTTTCCATGGAGTCGCGGGCGGCTTTTTTGCCCTGACCGGGGAGGGGGGCGGAGAGGCCGTAGCCCATGCCGGTACTCATGAGGAATTCGGCGAGGGCATCGGCTTTCATGTCTTTGCGGACGACGCCGGCTTTTTGGAGGGCGGTGAGTTCTTTCTGGAGGAACTTGCCGAGGAGGTTGAGGTGGCGGCGGAGGGCACGGCCGATGTCCGGCTCGCCTTCGGCTTCGGTCATGGCCTGGAAGATGACGCGGTAAACACCTTTGCCGCGTTTGTGAGTGGCGGGATTGGCGGCGAGGATGGTTTTGAGGCGTTGGCGGGGACTCTTGACGCCTTCGAGCGATTCTTCCCATGCTGCGATGACTTCGGCGCCGATTTCTTCGATGAGGGTGATGAAGAGGTCGAACTTGTTTTCGAAATGTCGGTAGAGGATGGGCTCGGTGATTTCGGCCGCGGAGGCGAGTTCGGCGGTGGTGGTTCCCCGGTAGCCGTATTGGGAGAAGAGTTCGGCGGCGACTTCGAGGAGTTGTCGTCGGCGTTCGGGAGCTTTCATTCGAGACATGGTGATTCTTTTCCTGGGAATGGAAGAATAAAAAACAGCGCCTCCGGGAACGCTCGTATACGCATACAAACAAGGCGGATGCAGTCTGTTTTATTTTACAAAGTTTTTCAGGCGGCGGCGGGGGATGCTGCGGGAGAATTACCGGGAGAAGCGCCGGGGGAGGTATTCGGGGGAGCATCCGGGTGGATTTCCAGTTCCGCCGTGCCGCCGGGGAGGATGAGGTCGGCGATGGGAGTTCCTTCGGGGATGGGATCGCCATCGAGATTGCGGATGATGACCTGGGGATGGAGTTTTTCGTGTTCTTCCAGTTGGGCTTCGAGGGCTTTCTGGACTTCTTCTTCGAGGGTTTTCCAACCGAGACGGCCCCGGCACTTGGGGAAGGTGGAGCAGCCGAGCCAGGGGCCGCGTTTTCCCCGGCGGAGGTTCATTTTGGATTCACATTTTTCGCAGACGAGATCGGTGAGCAGGGCGGGGGGGGAGGGATATTTAATGCCCGCTTTTTTGTCGAGATTGACGACGGCTTTGACATCGGGATAGTTGACGCTGGCGAGAAATTTTCCGAAACGGCCGGTGCGGAGGATCATGTCGGAGCCGTCTTCGGGGCATTGGACATCGACGCGCTCGGGGAGTTGGGGTTGGCCTTCGCGGTTGATGGGGGCGGCGTAGTTGCAGTCGGGGTAGCCGCCGCAGGAGAGGAAACGGCCGTTTTTTCCAAAGCGATAGACGGTGGGGGAGCCGCACTCGGGGCATTTGTAGGGGGCGGGGCGGAGTTCTGCTTTGGCGTGGGTGAGTTCTTCGTGGGCGCGTTCGAGGGATTGGGAGAAGCGACCATAGAAATCACGGAGCATGTCTTTCCAGTTGGCGTTTTGCTCGGCGATTTTGTCGAGTTGTTCCTCCATCTGGCGGGTGTAGCCGAGATCCATGAGGTTGGGGAAGGCCTCGATCATTTTGTCGGTGACGACTTCGCCGAGGTCGGTGGCGAAGAAGCGGCGGCTGATCTGCTCGACATAGTTGCGGCTTTGAATGACCTGGATGATGGCGGCGTAGGTGGAGGGGCGGCCGATGCCTTCGGCCTCGAGGGTTTTCACCAGGGAGGCCTCGGAATATCGAGCGGGGGGGCTGGTGAAGAGTTGTTTGGGTTCGATGTTGAAGGGGGCGAGTTCCTGGCGTTCCTGCATTTCGGGGAGGGTCTGTTCATCGCTGGCATTGGGCACGCCGGCGACACGGTAGAAACCATCGAAAATGAGGACGCGCCCGGTGGTTTTGAAGATGGCGCCGGTATTTTTATCTGATCGTTCGAGGAGGACGGCGGTGGCGTCCCACTGAGCGGGGGTCATCTGGCAGGCGACGAAGCGGTTCCAGATGAGGCGGTAGAGTTTGGCCTGATCTTCGGTAAGGTCGGATGAGATCTGGTCGGGGTGGCGGGCGGTGTCGGTGGGGTGGATGGCTTCGTGGGCTTCCTGGGCGTCTTTATTTTTGGAGCCGAAGAAGTTGGGTTTGTCGGGGAGGTAGGCGTTGCCGTGGGTGGATTCGATGTAGTGGCGGACCTGTCCGAGGGCATCGCCGGAAAGGTGGGTGGAATCCGTTCGCATGTAGGTGATGAGGCCGACCTGACCTTCGCCCTTGATGACGATGCCTTCGTAGAGTTGCTGGGCGGTGCGCATGGTGCGTTGGGCGCCGAAGCCGAGGAAGGAGGAGGCGGCCATTTGCAGGGAGGAGGTGATGAAGGGGGCGGGGGGGCGAGAAGAGGTGCGTTTGGTCTCGATGGACTTTACTTGATAGCGGCAGCATGGATCG
>CAZLXE010000229.1:0-3313 GCA_964563005.1 uncultured Isosphaeraceae bacterium | reverse complement strand
ATAAAAAAACGGGATCGAGTGGCTCGATCCCGTCCAGGTACTACAGAATTACTCAATTTCCCACCGGGACTCAACCCATCAGTTTATCGCCGAAGAAGTGAAATCCCGCCACGCCCGCCGTGACCACCAGGAGCAGAATCATGCTCGTGCGGACCGCGTGTGATTTGACGGGTTTCGCTTCAGGTGATTTTTCCTTTTTATTCATCTCCCGGGCCACAAACCAGCACATCAGGCCGGAGAGCCAGGCCGCAATCGCCACACTTTGCAGCGAGGGAGCGAACAGACCGGGCAGATGTTTTCCCAACAGTGTGCCGGGAACCACGGCGATCAGAGCGATCATCAGGGTCAGCGAAACGGTATTCAATGCTTTCATTGTCATCGTAAACTCCTTCCTCCGGAGAAACAAAACCCGCACCAGTGCAGGTGCTCCGAATGAACATTAAGTAAGTGATTCGATCAGCGTTCAGAATCTGCATCAACTGATGCCACTGCCGCCTCATTCCGGGAGGGATGCTTCAGGGCCACCTGCTCATACGCCCGGTACGGCTTGTCAGTATCCAGATGCACCGTCACCCGTTCCTCCGGCGTGATATGGTAAGTACCCGGTAATATATGTCCCACCCCCCAGTACGCCGCCCCCCGCCAGAACCAGAGATTACGGTCCGGGGAGAAAAACACCACGGCCTCGGGATAATAATGGTAGAGAAATTGACCCATCTCCGGTGTATCCGGTTCGGCCTGGGCAACTACGGAAGAGGGTGCGTCGAAACTGGACTCCTGCGCCATCTCGGTTTGACTGCAACCGACAATCGTAAAAATACCCAGGGTTGCCGCAATCATGCTTGAAATGTGTTTCATGTGATTCTCTCCTTCCGAGGGACGGTTATAGGAATCGCCGATCCATCCCGCTGCAAACCGGCGCCGGGGAATATCGTCGCGCAACCTCATTGCCATCAATGATTTGCATGAGAGGCCCCGGAATTAGCGCGCTCTATCCGAACCGGGAAAGATGGGTGGATAAAGAGCCGGAACGACAACCGACATTATCGGTCAGCGTAATATTCTCTAAGATCGCGCACGATCTGATGCACGGTCTCCGCATCGATCGGCTTCACCACATACCCCAGAGCATTTTCATCGTAGGCCCGGGCCTTGTCCGTATCATTGCCCGATGTCGTCAGCACGATCACCGGAATGTCCCGGAGCAATGAATCCTTGTTCAACGCGGCGAGCACCTCATGACCGCTCAGAATGGGCATCTTCAGGTCCAGTAGAATGACATCGGGCAGCCGCGTGTCCGGGTGCGAAGTCAACTCCTGTAAATAAGTGACGCATTTTTCCCCATCCGACACATGATGCAGCGTAAAGTGCAGCCAGCTGTCCTCAAAGGCCAGCCGCGCCAATTCCGCATGGGAAGGATCATCTTCAACTAGAAGCACCTGCATGGGTTTCTCGCAGGTCACTATTGCTCTCCCAGCATAAACCGTGAACACCCAGAAACAGTGTAGTCAGCCGGGATGGGTGAAGTCAATTCTCCGGGACCCTACGAATTTGATCTCTGATCACAGCGAATCTGCTTGATGAAATAATTTTTGATGTTTTCTGAAGAAATCTCGTTGTCGTGTCCGATAAGTAGAAGTGGTCTTGTGGGTCTGTGCCCGGCGCCAACCATTGGCGGAGGAAAAATGCTTGTTTTGACCAGAAATCTCGGCGATGGGGTGATCATCGGAGAAGATGTCCGAGTCAAAATTCGCTCCATCAAGGGAAAACAGGTCAAACTCGGCATCGAAGCTCCCCCTCGGGTTCGCGTACTGCGACAGGAACTGATCGAAGCCCCCAAGCCGCTGCCCATGCCACAAATGATTGATTCCGGGAAGTCTTCCGGGAATGAACCTGGCGCGAAGACAGATTTTCGCGTGCTCGTGGTGGAGGACGACCCGGGACAAGCCACCCTGATTCAGATGGCCTTCACCGATTACGGCATCAACCGCGTCACCATCGCCAATTCCGGGGAGGGTGCGCTGAATCTCATGGCCCACCAGAACCATTCAAAACAGCCCCTGCGCCCCCATCTGATTCTCCTCGATCTGGGGCTGCCCGACATCTCCGGCCTGGAAGTCCTCCGCCGCGTGCGCTCCACGCCCGAAATCAATAAAGTTCCCGTGGTCATGCTCAGTTGCTCGCCCGATGAACAGCAGGCCCTACGCTGCCTCGATGAGGGAGCCAACGCTTTTGTCAGAAAGGATGTACGATTCAACTCGCTTCAGGAATCGGTCTCTCGTATCGCCGATTTCTGGAGCCACGCCCGCCGCATCGCCTGAGTTGCGATACCATGGAACCACCAGTTCCCTTTAACCTGAAACCCCACGAACAAAGGAGTGTTCGCTATGAATGGCAAGGACGCCACCAGTAGAAGTTTGATGAACGCGCTCAACCGGGTCGAGCGCCTCGTGATGATGTTGTTTTACGCCGAGGAACTGAGCACGAAGGAAATCGCCCTCGTACTCGAAATGTCGGAAAAAGCGGTCGCAACCATTCTCCTCCGCCTCCGCACCCTCGTCCGCGAAACCATGATGAACGGCAGGCCCGTCGCCCTCGCCTGACTCAGGGGTGGCAACCCCCGGTACTCCCAACATTGGACGCCATCCCCAGCCCCCCTCTTTCTCACTTCGCCCCGCGCAACTTCACCCGCAGCGTCAAAATAGTATTTGGCGGCACCTTGCCCTTCGCATAGCCGTTCCGCCCCCAATGCTTTTGCGGCGGAATCACCACCTCCCGCATCCCCCCCACCTGCATCCCCGTAACCGCCTCGTCGATGCCTTTAATCACCGCATTCGCCCCCAGTTCAAAACTGTAATCGTCATCCTTGAGCAGAACTTTGCCATCGGGAAATTCGAGTCGATAAGAAATGGTCACCAGATCACCCGCCGCCGCCACCCGACCCGCCCCTGATTTTTCCTTCAGAATTTTGAGGGGCGTTTCCGAAACAGACACCGTTCGATCATCGCAGCCGACCATCATGCCAACGAGTATGATTACCATGAAGACACGAAGCATGAAATTGTTATCGGCCAACCGGGGTGGGTGCTGAAGCAGCAAGGGCAGGAATACCTACAGCAGTGCATCCCGCCGGCACATCCCGCGTCGCCACCGCCCCCGCCCCCAAAATCGCCCCCCCCCCCATCGCCCCGCCCCGCCGCACCGTCCCCCCCCCCCCCGCCCAGGGATAACTCCCCCCCCCGCACCCCCCCCCCCACAAGCCCCCCCGCCGTAGCACACCTTGCCGCCCCCCCGCCACAACCCCACGGGCGTG
>CAZLXE010000228.1:0-3383 GCA_964563005.1 uncultured Isosphaeraceae bacterium | reverse complement strand
CCAAACTCCCGAAGCAATCCCAGCAAATCCAAAGAACCCATCCCTCCCGCTGCACCCACCTTTCCCCCCAATCGCTCCCAAACTCTACGAAGATCACTCTCCCCATACTGCTCCAGAATATCTCCATACGCCCCCTCCTCAATCACCTCCGCATCCAGAGCCGCCTCCCGAAATCTCATCGCCTCCCGAAAATCCTCTTCCTCGTTCGAAAGCATCAGCACCCAGAATAATTTCGCCCGCTCCGCCACATTCTCTCCATCGATATCCAGAATAGCCCGCTGCTGATCGATCGCCCTCGCCAGGCCCTCCTTCGCCTCACCCGTTTTCCCAATTTCCAACTGAACCCGCCGAAGATGCAACTGCATGACAACAATCTGCCGCCGCAGCGCCGCCTCTTGAATCCCTCGGGACAACACTCGCAGAAAGACCTCAATCCCCTCCCTCATACATCGCTCCGCCTCCCCCTCCATTCCCTGCCCCATCAACGCCACTCCCGCGACCCGCACGGCCAATCCCGCCAATTTAATATTCGGAATGCTGCTCGGCTCATCTTCAATCAACCGAAGATATAGACGCATAGACTCCTTCCCAGAGGCAAGTACCGCTGCCGAATCACCCCTCGCCCCGGCACACTTCATCGCCTGTTGTTCCAACTGAGCCGCCAGAACTTGATAAGACCGCGAATACGGCTCTTCCTCGATCAACCGGGAAACCATCTCACGGGCTTTAGTCAGATGCCGATGGGCCTCCTCCAGAGGTCCCCCTTCATGATGCAGATAAATTCCATACTTGCGCAGGCAATCGCACAATCCATACAGCCGCACCAGATTGTCCGGATCTTCCTCATGCAATCGCGTCGTCAACTGAAGTCGCTTATCCAGATAGAATTTGAACTTCTCTTCATGATCCCCACGCATCTCCAGATCGCTCAACCGGTCATAACTCCACGATAAATTGTCCGCGTAATGCGCCACCTCCGGATGCCGCTCCACCAATTGCTCATCAATCGCCAGCGCCTCCTCATACCACCGTAATGCGTCATCATAGTGATACCCCTGCTTGGCCACATCCCCCACCTTCACCAGATTGATCGACAAATCCACCTGTCGCAACGGTTCATCCGGAAAACGATCCGCCAGTGCCCGCCGAAAAACCAACGCTTCCTGCATCCTCTCTGCCGCCGCAGCTTCATTCCCCGAATCCAACTCCAGATCGCCCATCCCCTCCAGCGCCGCCGCATAACTCGTCTGAAGACCCGGATTCTCCGGAGTCTGCCCCAACTGTGCGGCATAAGTAGCCGTGATTGACTCCAACGCACTCCGCCGAACCCCGCTCGTCCCCACCACGCTCGACAACTCGTTCACCCATTTCAACAGAAAATCCGCTGTTTCATGCGCCTGCTCTTCCGACTCCAACGCATTCCGCCGCGCTCCGTTAATCGCCACCACCGCCCCCGATAAGGTCAATATCAAAATCGATAGCGTCGCCACCAGCACCCGGTGCCGACGCACAAATCGCGAAATCAAATACGGCAAACTCGGCGGATGCGCCGAAATTGCCTCGTGCTTCAAAAAGCGATGCAGATCCGCAGCCATCTCCGAGGCCGACTGATACCGCTTCTCGATATCCTCCGACATCGCACACGAAACAATCGTCGCCAGATCCACCGGCACTCCGGGACGCACCGAACGCAACGCAACCACCTTTGTCGTTTGCAACACCCGCACCGCATCCACAATATCCCGCTTCGGAAAATCATACGGCAAACGCCCGCTCAACAACTCATACAGCAAAACCCCCAACGCATACACATCCGAACGAACATCCAGCGCCTCCGGATCGCCCCCGATCTGCTCCGGACTCATATACGGAATCGTCCCCATCACCTGCGAAACATCCGTCTCCAGCGTCGTCACCTGCAAATCCGAATCCGTGATCCCCGCCACCCCGAAATCCAGAATCTTCACCTGCGGCTCACTCGACCCCTCCCCCGCCTCCTGTACCAGAATATTACCCGGCTTCAAATCCCGATGAATCACTCCCCGCGTATGCGCATGCTGCACCGCTTCACACAACGACGCCACCAACCGACACCGCTCCCGTACCCCGAAATTTTTCTGCTCTGCATACTTCGTGATCCGAATCCCCTCCACATACTCCATTGCAAAATAAGGCCGCTCCCCCATCTCCGAAGAAAAAGTCCCCGCCTCATACATGCTCGCAATTCCCGGATGATTCAAACGACCCAGCACCCGCACCTCCTGGCGAAAACGACGCATGTTCGTCCCTGTATATCGGCCCGGAGCAATAATTTTCAGCGCCACCGTCCGCTTCGTTTTCCCATGCCTCGCTTCATACACCTCCCCCATCCCCCCCCGATCAATATGACGCACAATATGATATTCATCAATGCGATTCGGCACCCCCACGGCCTCCCTTTCCTCCAAAGAGCCATGACCCGCTTCCCCGGAGTCAAAATCATCATCCTCCCCCTTCATCAGTTCCCCGGCAATCAAACCCGCCTGTTTCTCATTCAGCCACATAAGCACCTTCCATTGAACATCCTCCTGTTTTATTATAGAATCCCTATGCTTCAATTTCCAGATCCCCTTCCGCCTCGAATTTGAATCCCGAATCAGCCAGGCCTGCTGATAAAAGAAGGATTGTCCGGTGACCCAGACGACCAAAAAAGATCAATTCCCCTCCACCCACTGGACGGTCATCCTCGAAGCCCGAACCGATCCCGAATCCCTCAACACCATCCTCGCCACCTATTGGCGACCCATCTACGGCTATCTCCGCCAACGAGGACATTCCACCCACGACGCCGCAGACCTCACCCAGGCCTTCATAATCGATGTCATGCTCAATCGAAATATCATCGGTCGCAGCGATATCGACCGCGGCTCCTTCCGCGCCTTCCTCAAAACCGCCCTCCGCCATTTCGAAATTGATGCCGCCCGCCGTTCCAACACCATCGAACGCGGCAAAGGGCAATCCTTCGTCCCCTCCACCTCCCAGGAACTCGAAACCGCCGCCACCCGCCACAACGAAGACCCCGCCGCTGCCTTCGACCGCCTCTGGACCATCACCATCATCAATCAGGCCGTCGAAAACATGGAGCAACATCTCAAAAAACAGGAACTCGAAGGCCACCTGGAAATCTTCAAAAAAAGAATCCTCCACCCCGCTCTCCACGGCTCCAACCCCATCCCCATCGCCCAACTCATGAACGAACTCGACATCGAAGATCCCACCCAGATCTCTCACATGCAACAATCCCTCAAAAAACGCTTCCGCTCCACCCTCCGCCGCATCATCGCCAAAACCGTCAACGATAAATCCCAAATCGATCAGGAACTCAAAAACCTCCTCAACACCCT
>CAZLXE010000227.1:0-3387 GCA_964563005.1 uncultured Isosphaeraceae bacterium | reverse complement strand
ACAAAGAAAAAGGCCAAGAAAAAGGCCACCAAAAAACGCGCCACCAAAAAGAAAGCCGTACGAAGAAAAAAACGCTGATCCCCTCCCCTTCCCCTTCATTCAAGCGGAAGGCCCCGACCAGCAAACCTCGTACGCAACCCCAAAACCCAGGGGATCGGCTCAGGCCGGTCCCTTTTTTTATTCCCCCTCCACTTAAAACTCCCCCTCACCCCCACGCCCCCCTTGAAAACACCCCATCCCTCCCGGTAGAATACTCCCCGATCTCAAAAACCCTCCTTCTCAATCCCTTACCCCAGCAGGAAACCCCCCATGACGCATGTGATCGCTGAACCGTGCATCGGAACCAAAGACACCGCCTGTGTTGATGTCTGCCCCGTGGATTGCATCCAACCCACCAAAGACCACGAAAAACACCCCGACTTCGAGATGCTCTACATCGATCCCGAAACCTGCATCGACTGCGGCCTCTGCATCGACGAATGCCCCGTTCAGGCCATCTTCCCCGAAGAAGACCTCCCCGAAGAATGGCACGAATACATCGAAATCAACGCCAAATGGTTTGAAGATCACCCCGCCTGACCGCTCCGATTGCCGTCAATCCCCCTGATCTTCCCCCTCCTCTTCTTCGCTGATCTTGCTCACCCCGTTTGGCGCATCCGATCGCTCCGTCCAGTCCACGGCCTTCTTCCCCAAGGCCAATTCCGATGGCATCGTCTTCCGATATCCCAACTTCCGGATCACCTCCAGCACATCCGTCCAGGTCGGAAAGGTCTTCCCGTTCACCCGTTTGAAGGCGTCGATTGCCAGAATAAAATTAAACTGCTCCTGCGTCAT
Organism: uncultured Isosphaeraceae bacterium; assembly: GCA_964563005.1. GTDB lineage: Bacteria > Planctomycetota > Phycisphaerae > Phycisphaerales > SM1A02 > CAZLXE01. Next base: position 2,553 of record CAZLXE010000227.1, on the reverse strand, counting down.
CTCCCCCTCTTCCGCCGACCGCATGAAATCCGTCCGGCGCCGACCCGGGCCCCGTCGCCGTTCAAGATTCGTATGCGTCCCCCCCTGAAGATCACGCCGATCAACCCCCGACCGTCGATCCAGAACATCCCCCCCTCCATGAGATGGAGAAACACCATCCTCGACCGATTCACTCCCCTTTTTCTTCGAAGCATCCCCTTCCCCTGAAGATCCCTTCTTCCCACTCCCCCGCTTCACCTTCTTCGCTGTTCGCGCCATTGTCGGCTCCTTCTCAAACATCACCGCGTCATTTCGATATGCTGTGCAGGCGGCAAGCCCGCATCCCGTCTCCCCTTTATCGGGTCTCCAGCCGCCCTCCTCAACCAACTTTCCCCGAAATCATGCCCGCTGACGCCTCCAAATCCCCGTTTTTCCCCCACGCCGGCATCCTCGCCTGGATCTGGCCCGGACTCGGACACCTCTCCCTCCACGATCGCCCCCGCGCCTTCGGTGTTATGGGCGGCATGCTTCTCCTCATTATCTCCGGACTCCTGATCGGCGGCGTCGATTGCGTTGACCGAAAACAGGACAAACTCTGGTTCTACGCCCAACTCGGCTGCGGCCCCATCGTCATCGCCGCAGACTACTACAACAACGCCATCCTCCATAAAACTCGCCCCCCCGATCTCAAAATTGCCGATCCCCAGAATCCCCCCCCCTGGCTCGCCACCACCAGTTTCGGCCGCCCCAATGAAATCGGCACCCTCTTCATCGCCCTCGCCGGACTCATGAACCTCGTCGCCATCCTCGATGCCTTCTTTTATCGACCCCGCTACGAATCACCCCCGGCCTCCCCCGAATCCCTGGCATCCCCCGCTCCCCCAAACCGGAGCGATGCCCCATGATCCCCACCGTCGCCTACATCCCCTTCATCACCCCCCTCCCCATCTATAACTGGTGGTACCTCCTCCTCCCCGTCCTCGCCCTCGGCATCTCCATGATCTGGAAAGCCCTCCGCATGAAAACCACCCGCGAGTTCTGGCCCCAGGTCGCCCTCATGACCGTCCAGATCGTCGCCGCCATGATCGCCCTCTCCATCTTCCTCATCATCTTCATCACCCTCATCATCCCCCGCCTCCCCGCCGAATAAACCCCCTTCCGGGAAAATCCCTCGAATCCAGAATGCCGGGTGCCCCCGATCCACCTCAGGCGGAACCAAAGAGAGTCGTCCGGGTTGGCGATCCGCCGTTATCGCCCGCGCTCAACCATTCCGCATGGCCGAATATCCCCGCCCCACCCCCGCACCACTCCGACAACCCGCACAAATGGAACCCCTCCCGCTTCCCTTCGCCCCAAAGTCATTGACTCCCTCTCGATTGAAAGTATGTTTGAAGTGACGATGTGACCTCCGGACCACCGCTCCTCCCGAGAAGCAAAAATCCGCCGACCGCATCTGCCCCGAGAAGATTAAACTTGCTCACCCTGAAACCAAAGAAAGAGAGAAAGACATGAACCTCAAAAATTGCCTCACCCTGGCCCTCATCTGTGGCCTCACCGGTTCCGCCTCCGCGGGTATCATCACCACCTCCGGAACCACCACCACCATTGCCGCCCCCTCCTCTGTAGCCAAAACCACCGGCATTCAGAGCATCACCGAAACCTTTGCCTTCAATGAGCAACAGGATTTCACCCTCAACGGCAATCTCAATGTCGACATCAATACCCCCGGAACCTACACCGATACCGCCGCCCTTGCCCCCGGCTCCATCGCTGCCGGCACCACCGTCAACAGTTACTTCATTCACCTGCAGTCCGTCAACTCGCAGATGATCTCCCTCACCGGCTCTGTCACCTTCGATAGTGATGTCCTCGGCATCATAACCTCCAACGCCAACCTCGGCAGCAGTGACTTCCTCGGCAATCCCGGCACCGTATACCCATCCGGGCTGACCTCCCGCCGAGTCGAATTCGCTCCCCTTGACACCGTCACCCTCAGCGCCGATCTCCGCACCGTCACCTTCACCCTTGCCGCCTCCGTCATCGACCAGATCCGCGTCATCACCACCGCTCCCGTACCCACTCCCGGTGCTGCCGCCCTCCTCGGACTCGCCGGCATCTGCGGCAACCCCCGACGCCGACGCCGCGCCTGATCCCCAAAACAAACCCAAACGGTTCAGTCAGATCTCTCCCGTGCTTCGCCCAAAAAGGCGAAGCACGGTCATTTAATATGGACCCCCTCTCCCTTCCGGGGAGAGGGTTGGGGTGAGGGTGCCGGGGAAAAATGGACCCCCTCTCCCTCCCGGGGAGAGGGGTTGGGTGAGTTTGATCCCTTCTCATGATGGTCACCACCCCCCTATCCCCAAAACAAAAAACCCCCAATCCCCAATTTCCGGGTGGCGCGCCACCTCCCGATTCCGTTATCTATTGCGGCAAGAGCATCACATTCCCACTCCACCCCCTGTCGTCTCCAATTCACCCCCTGTCGTCTCCAATTCTCCCTCCCTCCGTCATTCCCCCCTCCTCCGTCATTCCCGCGCAGGCGGGAAACCAGATCACAACCCTCCAATCAAGGAA
>CAZLXE010000226.1:0-3425 GCA_964563005.1 uncultured Isosphaeraceae bacterium | reverse complement strand
CTGACCTACTCTTCCACCTTCGAGATCTGCCAGTATTCGAGTTCCACCGGGGCTTGACGACCGAAGATGGTGACAAGCACCCGCACCAGGCCTTTTTCGGGCAGGATTTCATCCACCGTGCCTTCGTAGTTCTCAAACGGGCCTTCCTTGATGGTGATCAAGTCGCCGGAGACGAATTCCATTTTGATGGTGGGCGATTCCTCGGGCTTCCGGGAGTCGAACAGCATTTTCTCGACTTCGGGCGGGGACATGGGAGTGGGACGGCCAGCAGTGCCCACGAAGTCGCCCACGCCGGTGGTTTCTTTGATGAGGAAGAAGACATCCTGGGGGATGCGGCCGTCTTCGAGGGTCATTTCCACGAAGACATAGCCGGGGTAGAGTTTGGTTTCGGTGATGCGTTGCTTTCCGCCCTTGAGGGTTTTGGTCTTTTCGGTGGGGACCATGATCCGTCCCACGCTGGTGTCCAGCCCTTCGATCTGCACCTTGCGCATGAGGGTTTCCCGGACAAAAGATTCTTTATTGGAAGCCACGCGGAGGACGAACCAGTCCATGCCCGCCCGGTACATGGGCAGGTCGGAAGCGGGGTCGAAGGGGGTTTCCTCCCCTTCTGCCGCATCTTCAGTGGTTGCTTTGAGATCAACCACACTCGGCCCGGTGGCAACGCCAGCGAGGAGAGCCGAAGTGGGCTTCGCTTCAGGGGTGGCCGGGGAAACGGGGGAGACCGGGGGTGATTCTTCGGTCACTTCCGGCGCTGCCTCGGTGGTGGTGGCTTCAACGGGCGACTCGGGTTCGGTCAGCGGGGTTTCGGCTTGATTGTGTTCCACGGTCATGGGAGGTTCCTGCCTCGGTTTAGGGGATATCCACCAGAGGTGGGAGGGCCTGCTCAGCTGATCAGCACGCCCATCGCTTGAAATACTTTCGTGAACACCAGGTCGAACACCCAGCACAACAGGGCAATAAACACCGTCAGGCCGATGACAACCCAGGTGGAGCCGACGATTTCCCGACGGGTAGACCAGTTCACTTTCTTGATCTCTCCTTCGGTGGCGATGAGGAAGTCCACCACCTTGGGCTTGCGTCCAATCAGGTAAAATCCGATCAGGGAGAACACGAGCATGAAGAGCACGGCTCCGGTGGCGGAAATATAGATTGGTTCGATGTTCCCGATTTTCGTGGTTTTGAGGTTATCCCACAACCACGCCGCCCCCATCGCGATCACCAGACCCGCCGCGATGGACGACATCATCCGTACCCAGTATCCCTGTCCCTGTTTGTAAATGCCTGCGGCCATAATGTGTCATACTCCATCTAGGGGGTCGGGAAGCGCCTCGCTTTGGCAACGGGGCGCGAAAGGTAAAAAACACGCCGGGAGTGACTCGAACACTCAACCTGCGGATTTGGAATCCGCTGCTCTGCCAATTGAGCTACCGGCGTTCAAGCCGTACCACCCACCGGCTTACTTTCGTTTGATTTTATGCATGGTGTGCTTGCGGAGGCGGGGGCAGTATTTTTTCATGCCTGCCTTGACTTTTTCTGAAATACCGCCTTTGACCCGGATGCTGGTGCGATAATTCAGGTCGCCGCTTTCTGTGCATTGCAGCCATACATATTCTCGATCGTTTGATTTCTTTGCCATAATTCAGGGATCCACGGCCACTACGACCGAAAGAGAAAAACACGGCTGCCGACCATTTGTCGGCAGCCGTGATGAGTCCATACTATTCAAGAATCTTCGTCACCACGCCCGAACCCACGGTTCGGCCGCCTTCGCGAACCGCGAAACGCAGACCCTCTTCCATGGCGATCGGCTTGTCGCCGAGGTCGATACCCATCTGGATATTGTCGCCGGGCATGCACATTTCCGCTCCGCCCAGCAGGTCCAGTTTGCCCGTCACATCGGTGGTGCGGAAGTAGAACTGGGGCTTGTAGCCGGAGAAGAAGGGGGTATGTCGCCCGCCCTCTTCCTTGGTGAGCACATAGACCTCGGCCTCGAACTTGGTGTGGGGATTGATCGAGCCGGGCTTGCACAGCACCTGGCCGCGTTCCACTTCGTCCTTATCCACGCCGCGAAGGAGGGCTCCTACATTGTCGCCCGCCTGGCCTTCATCGAGGAGTTTGTTGAACATTTCCACGCCGGTGCAGGTGGTTTTGCGGGGGGCTTCGTTCAGGCCCACGATTTCAATTTCATCACCCACATGCACGATGCCCCGCTCGATTCGGCCGGTGACGACTGTGCCCCGACCCTTGATCGAGAAGACATCTTCGATCGGCATGAGGAATGGTTTGTCCATTTCCCGCTCCGGGTCGGGAATGTAGGCATCCATCTGATCGATCAGGTCATCGATGGGCTTGCAGATATCGTCATCCTTCCCTTCGCTTTCCATGGCTTTGAGGGCAGAACCCTTGATGATGGGGATTTCATCGCCGGGGAAGTCGTATTTATCGAGCAACTCGCGGATTTCCATTTCCACCAGTTCGATCAGTTCTTCATCATCGACCATGTCCACCTTGTTCAGGAACACGATGATTCTGGGGACGCCCACCTGACGGGCGAGCAGGATGTGTTCGCGGGTCTGCGGCATGGGGCCGTCCGTTGCGGCGACCACGAGCACCGCACCGTCCATCTGGGCGGCGCCGGTGATCATGTTCTTCACATAGTCGGCGTGACCGGGGCAGTCCACATGGGCGTAGTGCCGGGTTGGCGATTCATACTCCTGGTGGCTGGTGGCGATGGTGATACCCCGGGCTTTTTCCTCGGGAGCGTTGTCGATCTGATCGAAGGCCACGCTGTCGGCCAGACTTTTCGCTGCCTGACGCATGGTGATTGCTGCGGTCAGCGTTGTTTTGCCGTGGTCGATGTGACCGATGGTGCCGACATTCACATGCGGCTTGTTTCGTACGAATGTTTCTTTGGCCATCTGAATGGATCTCCAAGAGCAGGTTCAAATCGCCGGACTGTTTACGATTGCCGGCACAAAATTCATCACGCTTCACTACGACGCAGACCATCTCCATCGCAGGTCAGGATTCATCCTGACAAGGTTTCAGGTCAGGATTCATCCTGATCTGACACCCCCATGATACCCCATTTTGACCCTTCCCGTCCGAAGGCGGAAGGGAAATCTGGTTTCACAAAGCCACCGATGGGATTCGAACCCATGACCTCACCCTTACCAAGGGTGCGCTCTACCACTGAGCTACGGCGGCGGTGGAAACGCACAGTATATCGACTCCCCACCGAGGGGAATCCACCGCCTCACATCAGGGGAGGCCCACAACAGGAGGCGGGGATTGAAAAACCGTCCCGAAAACGGGACGGACACAGGCATAATACCTCAAAATCACCTTTGGGCAACCCCCAATACGAGAAAAAGCAAAGATTATTTCTACTTTATATGGATGGACTTGGTTGAACAGGGGATTTC
>CAZLXE010000225.1:0-3495 GCA_964563005.1 uncultured Isosphaeraceae bacterium | reverse complement strand
CCAGTCGTTCACCCCGCCGGGAACCGCATCCAGTGCCGTATGAGGTGAGTAGATAGCCATGCCCCGACGAATCGCCTCCATCACCATCCGTTCCCGCGCCGTCCCATCGGTCACTCGATCCAAAGGGGCAAAGATCGGCGGGTGATACGCCACTATGAAATTGATCTTCTTCCTCACCGCCTCCGCCATCACTGCTTCCGTCAGATCGATGGTCAGCAGAATCGAATCCGCCTTTCCCTTCTTCTCACCAATCAGCAGCCCCACCCGATCCCAATCCGCCGCCAGATGAAGCGGAGCAATCAACTCCAGCGCCCCCACTACATCGCACACCTGCACGCTCATTCTGTTCCCTTCCGTTTCCGCAGCAGATCCACCATCAACGCACCATACACCGGAACATACGCCACCACCATCGCCCACCCCGGCGTGTGCCACTCCACCACATCCCCCAACTGCGCATATCCCAGCAGAATCGTAAAGGAAAAAATCCACAGCGCCGGACTCGGCGCCCGGGGAAACATCGCCAACGCCCACAGCAGATACCACGGATGAGCCGTCGGCGAAAACAGGACCATCGAAAATAAAATGACCCGCGCCGCTACCCACGGATCGCGCACCCGAATCACCGTAATCACCACCACCCCCAACACCAACCCCAAACAGACCAGTCGAGCCAACTGCTCCTGCGCATCATTCGTCCACAATGAAGCATCCTCCGGATGAAGATTCGCCGCCTCCGGCTCATTCGTCACCTGCTCAATCCCCCACAAAACCGGCTCATACACGCTCCCGAAATGCGCCCACTTGAGCGAAAACCTAGAGCCCGTTGCCGCCAGATTTCGAAGCGGCTCCCCCTGATGGGAAAACAAAATCGGCCCCACCAGCACCGCACAAACTCCCACCCCAATACACAATGAACCAACCCACTGCTTAATCGGCTTCCCTCGCAGAAACACCAACGCCAGCGGCAGCACAAACGGCTTCACCAGCATCGCCGCCGCCAACCCGCTCGTCCACCCCCACGCTGATTTCGCCCCCTTCCTCGCCAGCACCAACGCCAGAACCAGCAGCCCCACCCCCACAACATCCTGATGGCCCGACCCCGCAATCTCCGTAAGCGGCAACGGATGCCACGCATACAAAGCCAACCACCACGCCGACTTCCCCGCCCGCGCCAATCCCCACGCCAGCAGCCCCATCATCCCCAATTCAAGCAGAACAAAATATCCTCGGAATACGAGAGCCGCGGAGTCAGCATCGTGAACAGAACCGGGAATCACCCACCCCGCCAGTCCAAACACCCACTGGCTCATGGGCAGATAAATCGTCGGCAACTCCGGATTATTAATCCGCGGCAGTAACTCCCCCTCACCTGGAAAATGCTCCATTCCCCCCCCCTCGAGAATCCCCATCCGTTCCTGCGGCGAAGCCAGATACGGATTCACTCCCGCCGCCATATTCCGCCCATCAAAAACATAACGATACACATCATCGCTCAACGCCGGATCATGCCCCAGCAGCACAATAAGCCGGGCCGCCACCGCCACCAGAAATATCAACAGAGTGGCGTTCCTCCGCCCCATACCCACCGGTAGATCCTCACCCCCTGCTTTCCGGAGCATCCACCACAATCCGGTCAGAGCCAGCCAGCACTGACCCGCAATGATCCAGAACACCCCCAACCTCGCCAGATTCGCCGCCCCCGATTCCGGAACCGGTACCCGGGAAATAGGCATGACCGACACGATGGTCGCCGTCAACAGGCAGAATACCGCCATACAGCCAATGAACACCCTTGTCGCCAATGGATGCAAAGGGTCGAGAGTAAACCGGGATGAAGAAGGGGGAGACATGAAAATAAATATCGCTTCTTCAATGCTGACACCGGCAGAAACCGGGAGTCGGTATATTCGCATGAGTTTGCGGCTGGGTCTATCATGGCCCTAAACAGGGAGCCCGTCCGTGACCACACAAAAATCGTCGGTGTCAGATGCCGGAACTGCCGTAGATACCCCTCGCGATGAATCCGCAGATACCCGACCCCTCGTCGATACCCCCTCTCTCGAAGAACCCGGCCAAACCCACTTCGTCCTCGACACCAATGTCCTGCTCCACAATCCCAGCGCCATCTTCATGTTCGGTGAGCATGAAGTCGTCCTCCCCCTCTCCGTCATCGAAGAACTCGACCAGTTCAAGAAAAACAACGATGACACCGGACGCAACGCCCGCCAGATCATCCGTCAGGTCGATCGACTGCGCAAAAAAGGTCACCTCTTCGAAGGTGTCCCCATCAACGACAACGGCGGAACCCTGCGCATCGACCGCTGCGACCGCTCCGCCCCCTTTTCCCTCGATCTGAACATCGCCGACAACCGCATCCTCGCCGTGGCCAACCGAATGGTCGATGAGGGAATGAACACCGTCTTCGTGACGATGGACATCAATGCCCGGGTGAAAGGTGACGCCCTCGGCATCGCCGTATCCGATTTCCACGCCGACAAAGTCGATGCCGACTGGCTCTATACCGGCCACGCCGCCGTCACTCTCCCCGGCGAACTCATCGATTTACTCTACCAGGAACGCCAACTGGAACTGACCGAAATCCATCCCTATCTCTTCGCTCCCCCCGAAGAGGCATCCGATGAAATTGATGACCATGAACCACCGAATGAGGAAAATCCGGGGGTCGGAACCCCCATTCCCACCTTCGCCAACCAGTACCTCGTCCTCCGCGCCCTCGAAGATGAATCGCACACCGGCCTCGCCCGTGTCCTCAATGACACCGACCACCTGATCCCCGTTTCCGGCCCCCGCCGTCCCGTCTTCGGCATCATGGCCCGCAACCTCGAACAGACCATGGCCCTCGATCTCCTGCTCGATGATGAAGTCAAACTCGTCTCCCTCATCGGCTCCGCCGGCACCGGCAAAACCCTCCTCGCCCTCGCCGCCGGCATGCAGCGCGTCTATAAAGACCAACGCTACGACAAACTCCTCGCCGCGAGGCCCATCATCCCCCTCGGCCGCGACATCGGCTACCTCCCCGGCGACAAAGACGAAAAACTCGCCATGTGGATGCAGCCCATCTTCGACAACCTCGGCTACCTCCTCTCCACCCGCGGCAGCCACCTCCACAATGCCGACAGCAAAACCAGCGAACAACGCATCGACAAACTCCTCCTCGAAGGCAAACTCGTCATGGAGCCCCTCACCTACATCCGCGGCCGCTCCATCCCCCACCAGTTCATGATCGTCGATGAAGTCCAGAACCTCACCCCCCACGAAGTCAAAACCATCATCTCCCGGGCCGGCGAAGGCACCAAAGTAGTCCTCACCGGCGACATCAACCAGATCGACAACCCCTATCTCGACGCCTCCTCCAACGGCCTCAGCCACCTCGTCGAAAGAATGAAAAACCAGGGCATGACCGGCCATGTAACCCTCGGCAAAACCGAACGAAGCCCCCTCGCCTCCCTCGCCGCCGAAGTCCTGTAAAAA
>CAZLXE010000224.1:0-3525 GCA_964563005.1 uncultured Isosphaeraceae bacterium | reverse complement strand
CTGCTCATATACTCACCCGGAATCCACGCATGCCCCACCACCGGAATTCATACCTCCCGCTTCCCCAAAGTCCCCAACTCTTCCGGGGGCGCGGCATCACTCTCGTGGAAGTCCTCGTCGTCATCGGGGTTATCGCCGCTCTGCTCGGCGTACTCTTTCCGGCCCTCGCCAATGCCCGGCGGTCGAGCCAGATGACGGTCTCTATGAACAACCTCCGCCAGATCAGCACCTTCATGCGGCTGTACAGCGAGGAATACCGCGATGCCGTCCTCGCCAGCCAGTGGAACCACGAGGGCAACCAGTGGATCGGCCATCCCCGCTGCCTGCCCTCTCTCGGCGAGTGGCACGCCCGCGGCACCTGGACCGACATCCTCTGGACCCACTACGACCTCGGCATTGTCACCCAGGCCGAAGCCACCCTCGGCCACAATTACCGCTTCGACTCCCCCGATGGGCCGCTCTACGAACTTCTCGGCGACGACCTTACCAACATCCTCCGCGCCGCCGCCCCCAATTCACGAGATGTCAAAGATGGCACCGCCCCCCGACCCTTCGGCACGGGCGCCCAGGAACAGAACCTCCCCGGCTTCTTTGCCGCCAATAACTTCTTCAACGACGATCCTCTCACCGACACCTTCAATGGCGACTTCACCAACGGCCAGATCAAGCAGCCCGCCCGCTCCATGTATCTTGTCGATTCCTTCGCCGGCGAAACCATCGAAGACGATCCCACCCCCTGGAACACCGCCCTCGGCACCGCTGATGCCCCTTCCACGCTTGAAGTCGATTTCCGTTACACCGGCAACGCCCTCATGCTCTTCCTCGATGGCCACTCCCAAACCATCAGCCCCTGGACCGGCCTCGAAGATCTCCAGAAGAAACGCCAGATCAGAATCCAGAATCTCGCCGGAGGCGTTGGGGGTGCCGGGGGGGCATGACCGCTGATCGCTGATCGCTCAATATCCCCATCTCCTCGAACCGCAGTGGATTCCCCTGCGAATGGTGGGTATGGTAGTGCAGCGGCTGACCCCCGGTTAACCCCCGATCCCCGATTGGTCGGGGCCGGATAGCCCATTTCTAAGCCCTACCCCGCTGTTTTGGGTGGTTCAGGAGCATTGGTATGTCTTTACGAAACGCACATCATCACAGGACTTTTCACGGCTTTACCCTCGTGGAAGTTCTCGTCGTCATCGGAGTTATTGTGGCTCTGCTTGGCGTGCTCTTTCCTGCCCTTTCCAATGCCCGGAAAACCGGCCTCATGGCCACTTCCATGAGCAATATGCGGCAGATCGGCTTCATGATGCGCTCATATTCCCAGGAAAACCGCGACCATATCGTCCCCAGCCAGTTCGATTATTCCCCCCCCGAATTCACTTACAAAGGCAAGGTTCGAACCTCCCTCAGCTCCACCGCCATCGGAAAAGAAAACGAAGGCACCTGGGCGGATATCCTCTGGACCGAAAATAATCTCGGCGGAGAGTTAATCGCCGACAGCAACTATCGTTTTGACTCGCCCGACAAGGCGTTTCACGATTCCACGCCGGATTTCACCAATCCTCTCCGTTCCGCTTTGGCCAATTCCCATGATTTTCTCAGTCCCAGTGGCAGTATTCCTGCGAATCCTGTGTATACGCCGTTTGGGGATGGGGCTCAGGAATCTTCTTTGCCCGGGTTTTTTGCCGCGAATGATTTCTTTAATGCCCGGCCCCAACTTCAGAATCCGGAAGGGGTGCTCAGCGTAACTTACGGTTCCGGCGGGACTTGCACCGTGGAAACCCAAGTCACCCCGGAAACCGGATGGTGGTTTACGACGGGGCAGATCAAGGTGCCGGCGCGGTCGATGTATCTGGTGGATTCTTTGGCCGGGGAAACCATATCTTATGATCCTACAGATGTTTGTGGCAGTTCATCGGCATACGATACGGTGATTGGGCCTGGGGATGTGTATTCAACGACAGAGGTGGATTTTCGGTATAACGATGCGTGTCTTATGTTGTTTCTGGATGGGCATGTGGATCAGCAGGCGCCGTGGAAAGATCTGGTGGTGCTGGAATCCAAGCGACACATCAAGGTTGCCGGATTGACTCGTAACTGATATTCTGTTTTTTTGTTTTGGGAATTCAGGCGATCGGGTTGTAGAGGGAATCTCGCTCTACGGGGATGAATCCCGCCTCTCGAATCGCTCTTTTCAGGTCATTAACGCTGGTTTCCTGGTGGGTTCCTTCGCCGACCTGTTTGGTGATGTCGTACCAGACGACGGTGCCGTCGATATCGTCGGCCCCACTTAGGAGCATGAGTTGGGCCATTTCGAGGGTCTGCATGATCCAAAATGCTTTGACATGAGGGAAGTTGTCGAGCATGAGGCGGGCGAGGGCGAGGGTGCGTAAGTTCTCTAATCCAGTGGGGGCGGGGAGGTTTTCGAGGGCGCTGTCATCGGGGAAGAAGGGGAGGGGGATTATGGTTTGGAACCAGCCGGTGGAGCAGGTTTTTTGGGTGGGTAAACGGAGGCCGTTACGGTAGTTAGAGTCGGGGCCGGTGAGGTTTACGGCTCCGTCGGGCGCGACATAAACACCATTTTCGGAGGCCCAGGATTTGAGGGTCATATCTTGATGTTCACGAAGTTGGATAAAATGTTGGAGTCGTTCTTCGCGGGATTCTATGTGGCCGTAAAGCATTGTGGCGTTGGAATTTAGGCCGAGTTCGTGGGCGGCGCGGTGGACATCGAGCCACTGGCCGGCGCGTATTTTTCCTTTGTATGCTTTATCGTGGATTCGGTCGTCAAAGACCTCGGCTCCGCCGCCGGGGAGGGAACATAACCCGGCCTCGATGAGGTCCTGGAGGATGGACTTTATGCCTTGGTATCCCTGGCGGCCGCGTTTGGCGATGCGGGCGAAGTGGACGATTTCGACGGCGGTGAAGGCCTTTATGTGCAGATCAGGGCTGACTTTACGAATGGTGCGACAGAGGTCGAGGTAGTAGTCGAAGGGGAGCCGGGGGTGGAGGCCGCCGACGATATGGATTTCGGTGGCTCCGCTTTCCACGGCGAGTTGCGCTTCTTTTTCAATCTCGGCAAGGGAGTATTCGTAGGCATTCGGGCTGTTTTCTCGAGAGTAAAAAGCACAAAAAGAACAGGAAAGTGCGCAAATGTTGGTGTAATTCAGGTGCCTATTGCGGTTGAAAAATGTAAATTGGCCATGTAAACGGCGACGAACGAGGTGGGCCAAATTGCAGACGGACCATATGTCCGGGGAGTGGTATAAGAGGGTTCCATCTTCGAAGGTGAGCCGCTGACCGGATTGAACTTTATCGATAATGGGAAAGAGGGCGGGGTCGGAAGGGGCAGGGATCGACGCCGGGCGATTGGTGATGGGGGGTGGAGATTGGAGGGTGGTCATGGGTGAGGATCAGGAATGATGGGCTGATTTAGCAGGGGTGCATTCTATCCGGATGTCTGCCGGGGAGGTCTGGACTTCTCCCAGGGACAAGAGCAATCGATATTGCACGGCAGCCGTCAATTATCAGTGG
>CAZLXE010000223.1:0-3535 GCA_964563005.1 uncultured Isosphaeraceae bacterium | reverse complement strand
TTGGTAATGCAGGGCGTGGTGACTGGATTCCCGCTCCTCCAGAGGCGGACCTTTGGCTTCGCGGGAATTATGGATTGACGGTCGAGACGGCCGTCCCACTGGGGAATGACGGAGGAGGGTTTTGTTATGCGGGATGGGGATGGGATTTTGTTGCCTTTGGCGGTGCGGCGGTCGATTCGGTTGGTGCGGCCGCGGACGGTGAATCAGTTGCAGGGGTATGTGGAGTCGGTGTTGGGTTTTGTGATGCCGCGGCGGGGTCGGGTGGCGGGTCATGATTCGCCGTTTGATTATCTGGTGGGGAGTTTTTTTGAGGGGGAGGGTTGGGACACGGACGACTCCCTTCGGTCGCTGTCCGTGGCACCCGTACTGGATTCCCGCCTGCGCGGGAATGACGGGGATGACGGGAATGACGGGGATGGGAATGACGGGGATTGGAATTCCGGGGGTGGGGATTGTCTGGTTTGGTCTTGTCGGGGTGGAGGGAAGACGCAGTTGGGGGCGATTGCGACGCTTTTGGATCTGGTGTTCAAGCCGGGGATCCAGGTGCGGATATTGGGGGGGTCGTTGGAGCAGTCGGGGCGGATGTATGGGTATCTGCGGGCGATGCTGGAGGGGGAGGTGTTCGGTGATCTGGTGAAGGGGCGGATGACGGGGAAGCGGGTGGAGTTAGTGAATGGTAGTGTGGCGGAGGTGTTGAGTCAGTCGGAGCGGTCGGTGCGGGGGCAGCGAGTGCAGGTTTTGCGGTGCGATGAGGTGGAGTTGTTTGATCCGGAAGTGTGGGCGGCGGGGCAGTTGGTGACGCGGAGCGGGCGGTGCGGGGAGATCGAGGTGGCGGGACGGGTGGAGGGGCTCAGCACGATGCACCGGCCGTTCGGTTTGATGCAGCGGTTGATTGAGGAGTCGGCGAAGCAGGGGCGGCGGGTTTTTCGGTGGAGCGTGGTGGATATTCTGGAGCGGTGTCCAGCGGAGAGGGTTTGCGAGGAGTGTTCATTGAACGAGGAGTGCGGAGGGCTGGCGAAGGCGGGGCGGGGGTTTGTGCGGATTGAGGATGCGATACGGCAGAAGAGCCGCGTGGATCGCTTGACCTGGGAGAGTGAGATGTTGTGTATGCGGGCGAAGCGGTCGGAGGTGGTGTATGCGGAGTTTGATCCCCGGAAGCATGTCAGGGAGTTTACGAAGGGAGTCCCGAGCACGACCTTCCGCTCCGCTTCAGGTCGTGGCACCGAGCACCCCCTCCCTAACCCTCCCCCATCCTCCGGTGAGGGGGAGGGGATTTGGGTGGGGGGGGTGGATTTCGGGTATCGGTCGCCGACGGTGGTTTTGTGGGCGCGGGTGGATGAGGAGGGAGTGGTGCAGGTGGTGGATGAATTGGTGATGAGGGAGATGACGACGGCGGAGCATTTGGAGAAGGTGGAGGAGAAGGGATGGCCGGGGCTTGATTGGGTGGGGGCGGATCCGGCGGGACATCAGATGAGCGAGCACACGGGGTCGAGTGTTATTGCGAGGTGGAAGGAGGCGGGGTTTGCGATGAGAACGCGGGCGATGGGGATTGAGCCGGGGATTTCGGCGGTGCGTCAGCGGTTGAGGAGTGCGGATGGTCGGGTGTCGCTTTTTGTTGATCCTTGCTGCCGGGAGTTGATTCGGGCGTTGAGTATGTATCACTATCCGGTGGGGAAGTTGGAGGATTCGCGGCCGGTGAAGGATGGGCACGATCACGCGGCGGATGCGCTGCGGTATCTGGTGGTGAATCTGGATCGGATGGGGCTGGGGCGGCGGGGGTATTGATAGGGCATAAGTTGAGTTATTGAAGCGGTTTACCGGCATTTACCGATAATTCATGAATAATTATCAGGAATTGCATGGTTTTATCGGACGAAGGCGGTATCATGTTGAGGCACAGGCAGTTGTGGTTGTCATAAGAGGTCTGTTTCGTAGAGATTGGTGCACTTTCAGGAAGGAACGCACAATGATGATGAAGGATTGTGGGCTGGGCGTTTTGGTGATTATGTTGGTGATTGGGTTGGGGGGGCAGAGCGGAGGGGGAACGGGGGATATTTTGGTGGGTGATCCGTGTGTAGCGGACATTCAGCCGCCGCCGTTTGGGGATGGGGATGTGGACTATTATGATTTGATCATGGTGATTAATGGCTGGGGGGCTTGTTGCCGCTCGGATGTTTTTCCGGCAAGTGGGGATGGGAAGATTGATGTGAATGATCTGATATTTTTGATCAATCAGTGGGGGGTTTGCGAGGGGTGTACGGCGGATGTTTTTCCCGAAGGGGGGGATGGGGTGGTGGATATTCTGGATCTGATTCGGGTGGTGAATGATCTTGGCTTTTGTACGGAGACGGCGAATTATGACTGTTTGGAGGATTTTCTGCCGCCTGGAGGTGATGGGTTGGTAAATATATTGGAGTTGGTGGGTGTGGTGAATGGGATAGAGAATTGCGTGCCGACGGCGGAATAGGGAATTGGCGGCAAATGGGGGGTTCAGATATAGAAATTTTGCGGTGTTGAGAGAGGTGAATATCCGTAAATTTCAGTATTTTGCCTTGCGGGAACCGCTGGATTGATGTACCGTATTGTGTTCTGGCCGCATTGTGCGGATTGGTTGTTCTTGGTGGATACGACGGTGTGTCCATCCGGGCGGCTCAAGACTTTTTTTGGGGGGTGCATCAGGAGTTTGTGATATGGCGAAAATGTTTTACACAATCGATGAGGTCTGCAGCAAACTCGGCAAGGGAGAGGCCGAGGTCAAAGAAATGGTGACCAGCGGCCAGATTCAGGAATTTCGCGATCGCGACAAACTGATGTTCAAGGTGGATCAGATCGATCTGCTGTCGGGAGGGGATGAGGATCATGGCGAAGTGAATCTGGATCTGGGGAGTAGTGGAGAGGGTTCGTCCCTGGGCATGAGCGCATCCGGCTTGGGCTTGAGCAGTTCGGCATCTTCGCTGGAATTGGCCGAGGATTCTGTGTTGGGCCTTTCGGATTCGCGAGAGGACACGGGCATTTCGGTGTTCGACACGGGGCATGGAGAATCGGAATCTCCTTCGGAAGGCACGCATGTGGGGGAAACCTTCGAGGATGAGTTGAGTCTGGAGGCGGTGGGGTCGGGAAGCGGGCTGTTGGATCTCACGCGGGAATCGGATGACACTTCGCTGGGGGCGGAACTGTTGGAAGAGGTGTATTCCAGTGATGACAATATTGAGATTCCGGCCAATGCGTCGGGCTTGTTTGAAGCGTCGGCAGAACCGGCGGATGAAACGGCAGCGGTGGGAATGGCCGCGAGCATGCCGATGATGGTGGAGGCGTATGACGGCACGGGTTCGGGCCTGGGGGCGGGCCTGCTGGTCGGGGCTTTGGCGGCGCTGGTGTGTGTGGCGATCATCGGAATCACGGGCGTGCTCGGGGCGACGCCGCAACTCGCCCTGACCTTTGCGGAGAACATCTGGATGTATGTGGGTGGCCTGGCGGGGGTGACAATTGTGTTCGGGCTGATCGGGATGTTTCTGGGGAAGTCTTCGGAATAGTC
>CAZLXE010000222.1:0-3615 GCA_964563005.1 uncultured Isosphaeraceae bacterium | reverse complement strand
CAACCATCACACAGAAGGCAATGTAAGAAGGCAATAGGAGAGGCAACGCAATCGCTGCTTCCGGCAGAATGACCGGCAACATTTTCATTGTTGCCGTCCCCGAAATTGCAGTTTTAATAATCACGGGATTTCCTCCACCGAATCCATCGAACAGCACATACAGAGCAAATAAAACCGCCGTCAGCACCGGAACCAGCAGCAGGGGAAGCAACGCCTGCACCAGGCCTCGCAGTTTGCCCAGCAGATACGGCCCCGGCTCGATCGGCGTGGTGAGAATAATGTCCAGCGTTCCATCCTCCCGTTCCCGGCTGACCGCAGTGGCGCTCGTATTCAGAGCAATCAGGGTAATGATGACAATCTCCGCCGCCAGCACCGTTCCCACTGCGAGTTGTAAAGTAGATGCGGTCATCGCACCGGTATGAAAAAGTAGCAGCAGCGTTACCGCTACCGCCATCCCCAGGGTCATAAAACTCCACCGACCCAACACGGCGGAAAAAGTCTTGCCTCGACTGTGGGCTTCTCTCCACACGATCGGGTTCGTACCCACCCGCCGGGCCGGGCGCTCCATCGTTCCCTTCGCTCCCAGACCGAAGATTTTTCGGTACCACGGTGTGGCCCCGATGATCGCCCCGATCACCCTCAGGCGAATGGTGGAAAACAGCATCATCAACACACTTAACCACGCCGCCCCCCAGCAGAAGCACGCAATGGGTCGGGACATCCAGAGTTCCGTCAGCCAGGTTACATTCTGCCCCGTAAAATTATGCGGCACATAAGTGTTCGAGTTGAGCAACACATTGAGAGCCAGAAACGGATTCAGCGGCGTCATCAGCGTGGTGTAATGGGCCGTGGCGGCGGGCGTGGTCGGTACGCGCAGCACGATGTCGATACCGTAAGTGATGAACAGATACATCACTACGCTGATATAAAAAATAAACACCGCCCGTTTCCCCGCTGTCCGCGTTACCGAAAGAGTTACCGCAATCACCGCCACCAGCAGTGCGCTCAGCCCGGCAATGGCGTAACTCGCGAACACCGACTTCCCCGGCACACCCCCGAAATACTGCGTTACCACAAACAGCGGCAAACTCGAAAACAGCAGAGCAAGAATAAAAAACAGCCGCCCAAAGAGATTCCCCAACACGATTTGCAGATTATTCAGGGGCGTGGTCAGCAAAATATCCCAGGTTTTCGGATTCGCCTCCTGGGTGATCGCCCCGGCCATGAAAATCGGAGTGAGCAGGCAGATCAATCCCACCTGAAGATAACTCACGATTTCAAACATCTGCGCTCCCCCCGAAGCCATCGCCCGCATCGAAAGTGACCCCGTCGCTCCAGTGCTGAGCAGGGCGAACAACAGCACCACAATCATGACCGCCAGATATCCGGAGCGAATATAAAGGTGACGCGGCCGCCGTGATCCTCCCTGCACCAGGCGCATGCAGATAGGGTTCGTCAAGGCGAGTCGCAGAAACCAGTTGAGAATTGAGGGCATGGGAGAAGTGAGAGGTCGTCAATAATCATGTATCGTATCTTGATGATTCGATGTTCTATTCAAGGTCTTATCCGGGGGGGGTCTTGACTTGTTTGCCTTCAACCATCATAATGTCTTATTCTAAGACTCATGGGTGGGATTGTCGATTTTTTCCCATCTGAACTACTCCACGGCCCGCCCTCCATGGGCAAAAACCGTTCTTTTCGCGGCTCCTTGGAGCCACGACCGACATTTCGGTGTCGGATACATTGATTTGCGTGATTGATTGATGCCATCCTCTCCCCGAAGAGAGCGACCCCCCGGATTCACCTGCCGGAATGAATTTCTCGTTCCGAAAGGCCAGAAGCGCGGAGTCGAATACATAGGATTCTTCCGTGTGATACGGTGGGATATCTGGCTTTTTGCGGATGCGGGGGATAGATTGGCGTTGACGGGATCACCCGGGTTTCACGGGGGTCGCAATGTATGAACGGCGGGCTGGCATTCCTGCGAGGTATTCTCGTGCCGATTCAAAGCACGCTAGCCGTTGAAACCATGCAAATTGTCTGGCCGGTGCTCGCCTTCGTTGCGGGTGGCTTGGGCAGTTGGTGGTTCATTCGCTCCTCCATGGGGGGAACTCTTCGTCAGGCGAAGCGCACCGCCGAGCAGGAAATCAAACAGGCCCAGATCGAAGCCGAGGGCATCCGTCAGAAGGCCGAACTCGAATCCGAAAAGAAGTCCAATCAGCGTCGGGCCGCCCTCGATAAGGAAGTCGGCGACTCCCGCAAGGAAATCCGGCAGACCCAGCAGCGCCTTGCCGAGCGGGAAGATCGTCTCGATAAAAAACTCGAGTCTCTCACGGACCGGGGAGATTCGCTCGACAAGCGCGACCAGAAACTGAAACAGCGGGAGCAGGCCGTTGAATCACTGAAAACGGAAGCCGATCAGCGACTCGTCGAGATCAAGAGCCGCCTCCAGACCATTTCCGGCCTCAGCGAGGAAGACGCCCGCAATCAATACCTGGAAGAGATTCGCCACGATTCCGCCCACGAAGGGGCCGTTCTGCACAAGAAAATCATCGAAGATGCGGAAACCGAAGCCCGCACCCGCAGCCGTGAAATCACCCTCATGGCCATCCAGCGATACGCGGCGGAGCATGTCGCCGACACCACCATCCGCAGCGTCAAGATTCCCTCCGATGACATGAAGGGTCGCATCATCGGCCGCGAGGGTCGCAATATCCGGGCATTAGAAAAGGCCACCGGGGTGGATATTCTCGTGGATGACACTCCCGGCGTGATCTCCGTTTCCTGCTTCGACCCCATCCGCCGGGCCATCGCCGGGGAAGCCCTCTCCAAACTCGTCGCCGATGGGCGCGTCCATCCCTCCCGCATCGAGGAAATCGTGGAAGGCGTTCGCCACAACATGCAGGAGCGGATCATCAAGTTCGGCAACGAAGCCATCATGGAAGCGAATATCCGCGGGCTGCACCCCAAAAT
The DNA here is from genome assembly GCA_964563005.1 of uncultured Isosphaeraceae bacterium. Lineage (GTDB taxonomy): Bacteria > Planctomycetota > Phycisphaerae > Phycisphaerales > SM1A02 > CAZLXE01. The sequence goes on along the minus strand of CAZLXE010000222.1, from coordinate 642 downwards.
CGTCGAAGCCATGGGTAAAATGCACTACCGCACCAGTTATGGTCAGAATGTCCTCCGTCACTCCATGGAAGTCGCCTATCTCTCCCAGATCATCGCCGATCAACTCGGGCTGGATGGCAACATCGCCCGCCGCTGTGGCTTCCTCCACGATATCGGTAAGGCCATGGATCACGAAATCGAAGGTGGCCACCCCGCCATCGGTATGGACTTCTGCCGCAAGTTCGGCGAGACATCCGACACTGTTCTCAACGCGGTGGGCGGGCATCACGGCGACATCGACGCCACCACCCCCTACACCCCCATCGTCATGGCGGCGGATGCGGTGTCGGGAGCGCGGCCGGGAGCCAGGCGCGAATCCCTCGAACTCTACATCAAGCGACTGGAACAACTCGAAGGTCTGGCCACCGAGCACAAACAAGTCACCGAGGCCTACGCCATTCAGGCCGGCCGTGAAGTCCGCGTCATCGTCGATGCGAAAAAGGCCGACGACGCCGACGCCTTCACCATCGCCCAGGCCATCGCCAAAAAGGTCGAGGAAGAAATGACCTTCCCCGGCGAAATCAAAGTCACCGTCCTCCGCGAAATCCGAGCCGAGGCCTTGGCGAGATAAGATAAGAAGGCATCAAGGCATCAAGGCATCAA
>CAZLXE010000221.1:0-3685 GCA_964563005.1 uncultured Isosphaeraceae bacterium | reverse complement strand
CCGGTCAACTGCGCCATGTCCTTCGCCAGATTTCGATACCCGATCGGCACGATGTTCTTCTGTCCGAAATCGTAGTAAACCGCGATCAATTCCTGTGTCCCCCCGTTCACAATCCACACCGCTCCGCTTTCCGCCCCGTTCACCCCGCCCGCCACCATGGTGTAGTCCCCCCGCCCGCTCGGCTGCGCCCCCGCCGACCCCCCGGAAACCCCGGCCGCTCCGAAAGTGATCCACGCCAACAACCCCAACAACGCCACATTGAGAACCATCAATCCCGACAGTCCGCGTCCTCTCGACTGATCAATGCTCGTAAGTGTATCTGCGGTTTTCATGTCAAAATTCCTTGTGCATTCACCCGTCAATTTTCATATACAAACACCGAATCGCCATCACTTTCGTCCATTTCTCCCCCTTTCCCTCGATTTTTCTCCTCGAAATCTCCCACTCCAGTCCCCCTTTCGTCAGGGAAATCCGGGGGTTTAGTCCTGATGACCGCGCTTCGACGGCATCAAACTGATCGATATCACCACCACCGCCAGCACGAACATCACAAAATATCCCAACCACGCCGGCACCCCCCGCCGCAGCGTATTGGGCATCCGGGGAGCCACCGCTGCCGCCGCGCAAACCGCGCCCGGAGCCAGAGTTAACACCACCACCACCAACGGGGCAACCCGTCCCAACATTCGCTTAAACATCGTCATACCCCACAGGATACGCCCCCCGACCCCACCCGGCAACCTTCCTCACCTTTCCATTCCCTTCTCTTCCCCCGAACCGAAAAAGCCCGGCTGATCTCCCCGAAATCCTCCCGCCGAATATGCACCGTCCCCCACTTCGCCGACCGCTCCACCATCCGCTCCCGATATGCCGTAAGTTCAACCTCCCGCAGCATATACCACCGATCCCCAAAACTGAATACCTCCTCAAACAGCGCATCCGGCGGCTGCTGCTGCAAACAATAGGCAAAAACAAAAACCGCCTTAAATCCCTTCCCAAACAGCACTTGCCACTTCTCAAGCCCCTCCACATCCTCCCGCGTCACCCAACTTTCCAATCGGCGATTCGACATCCATTTCCCGTTATTCTTCCCCGACCCATACTGCCGCCCCTTGATATCCACCAGCAGATTTGCCCCCTCCCCCTGCGGATAAACCACGAAGTCAAATGACTTTAGCCCCGGCGACCCCGCCGGCGGAGGCAGCGCCTTCTTCGCCTCATCCACCGCAATATAAGGCACCCGATTCGCTCTCAGATAGTGCTCAAACGCCTGTTCATAATGAAATCGCCGCTGCGCCATAATCCGCATCCTAACCCCCGCATCGAACTCTAACAGTCTATCGGATGAACTGACCATCCGCAGCGATCCTTCCGATGAATACAGTATATCCCCCCCATGACCATAGCCCTCGAAACATTTAAGTCCGGCGAATTCGTCCGCCAAAAAACGCACCAAAGCTTTGTCCCCGCTCCAGTTAACGATCACTGGACCTGGACTGATCCCCGCATTGGAGTCCTCCTCGAGCAAGCCGCCCGGGCGTTGGGAACTCTCGGCGGCATCATTTCCATCGCCCCGAATCTCGATCCTCTGATCGGAATCCACCTCCGCCGGGAAGCCCACGCCTCCTGGAGCATCGAAGGCGATGTCGATCTATCCTGGCATGACATGCTGCCGGCCATCGCAAACATAAACCCAGTCCTCCACGATACTAGAGTAACCATCGAGCGCGGCGAAGAGGCCATCACCCAGGCCCTCGATGATCTGAAAACCGCCCCCCTTTCCAATACTCTGCTCCGGGCTACCCACGCCGTGCTCTTCCGCGATCAACATGACGCCCGCCACGAACCGGGCCAATACCGTTCCCGGGCCGCCTGGATCGACGGCGAATCGCTCCAGGATGCGGTGTTCATCCCTCCGCCCCCGGAGGATATCCCCGGTTTAATGGACGATCTGGAAGCATTCCGGCAACGCGACGATCTGACGCTTCCCCTCCTCATTCGCCTGGCCATCGCCCATTATCAGTTTGAAACCATTCACCCCTTCGCCCGAGGAAATGGCCGGCTGGGTCGCATGATGATTCTCCTGTCCCTTATGAGCGTGGGCATCCTGGAAATGCCCCTTCTGGGCCTCTCAACGCAGTTATTACGAAGGCGGGAGGCGTATTACGATGCCCTGACCACGGTGCGGGCCTCGCACGACATGGGCCACTGGATCTGCTTCTTTCTCAGCATTATTCGCGATGCCGCCCTCGACAGCAGCGATGCTCTGCGAACCATCATCTCATTGCGGGCAGAGGCGGAGAAAAAAATCGCGGGCATGGGACGACGAAGCCAGCACGGACGAAGACTCCTGGCCTATCTCCTGGAAAATCCCGTGGTTACCATGGCAGAAATCTCTTCCGGACTCTCCGTCACCAAAACCACCGCGACTGCCCTGCTGGATGAATTCACCAAACTGGACCTGCTCGGCGAAGCCACCATCCTCGGCGAAGAACCCGCCTGGTCCTTCACCCGGTTCGTGGAAACCCTGGGCGCATAAATTAACTTTCGTAATCAGGTCAGCCGGGTTTTCGGGTGCGGCGGGCGAGTTCGTGGGCGTACTTTCGGCCGATGGTGTCTGCGTTCTCGACGACCCACCGGGAAAGTTTGATTTCGCAGGAAGGGGGTAAAACCGGGGGCTCCGGGTGCAGACGATTATCCATCAGGCCACGCACTTCATCGCGGGTGATGATGACATCACGGAGGAAAAACCCGGCGATACGACCAAGCAACCAACCCAGCGTAGGAGGCAGCGAAATGATGGGGCGGGACTTCCCGATGGTCTTGCCAATGAGAGAAACGAGTTCGCGATAGGTGAATGATTCGGGACCGACGGCGTCGATGGTTCTATTTTCATCACTCTCTCCTTCGCGCACGGCGAGGGCGGCGAGGTCTTCCACATGAATGGGATCGAGCCGGTATTGCCCATCGCCGAAGACCCCGAAGAAAGGCATCCGGCGGAGCATCCACGCGATGTTGTTGATGAGAATATCGTGACCTCCGAAAAGCACGGCGGGGCGAAGAATAGAATACCCCACGCCCGACTCGATCAGGGTGCGCTCGAGTTCGGCTTTGCCGCGGAAGTAGGAGAGGGGGGAGTGCTCATCCGGGTTGGTGATGCTGACATGAACGATTTTCCGCACCCCGGCGGCGCGGGCGGCGGCGAACAGGGTTTTCGTGTTGGCTACCGCGGCGGCGTGGGTGAAGTTTTTGTGGTTGAAGCGAACCCAGTAGGTGTTGTAGAGAACGGATGCCCCCTGCAGCGATTCGGTGAGTTCATCCGGATCGGCAAAGTTGAGCGGATGCACCTGAACCCGACCGGCAAGGGGATGATCGGGCCGGGGATGGTTGGTCAGGGTGCGCACGGTATGCCCGGCCTCGAGCAGCAGGGGAGCGATGCGGCTGCCGGAGTAGCCGAACGCCCCGGTAACGACATGGATGGAGGAAGCGGGCATACGGTGGGGAATGATACGGCGGAAAGGGAAGCAATGGATCGTTAAAAAACCGGACACCTGATTGAGATGTCCGAGTCTTTGCCAGAGTGGCTAGAAAGGAAATTGGTAAACAATAATTTGGCGATGCTCGCCCTTTTACCTCACGGACAGGGGCCGAAGGTGTTGATGAGGGTGATGAGATCCATGATGTT
>CAZLXE010000220.1:0-3708 GCA_964563005.1 uncultured Isosphaeraceae bacterium | reverse complement strand
AAATTCCCGCCGCTCAAACAACTCCCCACACCGCCCCATATGCTCCTCATACCACTCCCACAACTCCGCATGATCCGTCACCAACCGCAATTCCCCTCCCTCCCCCAAAATCCGATGAAAATCCTCCAGCGACCGATCCTGCACCACCCGCCTCTTATGGTGCCGCTTCTTCGGCCACGGATCAGAAAAATATAAATGAATCACCGAAGCAATCCCCTCCGCACACCGATACCGCAAAAACTCCGTCGCATCCCCGTGCAGCACCCGCACATTCTCCAATCCCCGCCGCCGCATCCGATCCGCGGCATAGCGAAAAAACTCCCCCGCCCATTCAATCCCCAGAAAATTAACCTCCGGCTGAATCGCCCCCTGCTGCACCAAAAAGGTCCCCTTCCCCGAACCGATCTCAATCTCAAAACCCCCGCCCCCGGAATCCCCATCCCTCTCCCCAAACCACTCCCGGGGATCAACCCGACACCCCTCCACATCACCCACCTCAAACCCCGGCAGATCACTCATAACCAACCCATACCCCGCCGTCTCAAGTTGTTTCCCCCGCGCCAGACCAAAACTCATAAGTTCAAACTCCGCATCAATCAATGATCACAACTCAACCCGCCGCCGCCGCGGCTGCCGCCGCCTGAGCCGCCGCCACCGCCGATGCCCCTCCACCCGATGAAGAACTCCCCCGCACCGAAACCATTCCCGGAATCCCGAATCCAAATCCCTTCATCGTATTCTCCCACACCTGCTGCCCGAACAGCGGATCCAGACAATATGTATACCCGTTCACCGAAACAATCAGCCGATCCCCATCCAGCAACATCGCCACATGCGAACTCGTCCCCTTCGGGCTTTTCCAGTCCCACACCAACTCGCCCGTATAGCGATCCAGCGCCATCACCCGCGAATTGAACCCCACAAAAACCAGATCATCCACCACTCGCTCTCCTGAACCAGAGCCGGATTTCAAATGTGTCGAGTCAGCCATCATAAATCTCCATTTAAGAAAAACGCGCCCCTGTTTCCCCCAAGTATCCCTCAAAAACCCCTCCCCGTCCTGTCCCCCCCTCCCCAAAATTCGACACCTGCCAAACTTATTCCGCCGCCTCCCCCCGCTCCCCTTCTCCCGCCCAGTCCACCCCCGGCGCATCGCTCCACAACGCCTCCAGATCAAAATACCGCCGATGCGTCGGCTCAAACAGATGCACCACCAGATCCACAAAATCCACCACAATCCAGGTCGTATTCACATCCCGATTTTTCCGAAACGCCTGATGCCCCCGCTCCTCACCCAAATCCTCCACCTCATCCGCCAGCGACTTCATCTGCCGATCGCTCGTCCCCGTCCCGATCAACACAAAATCACACACCTGGCTCAATCCCCGCACATCCAGCAGCGTCACTTCCTCACAATGACGATCCGCAAACAACTGCGCCGCCTCCACCGCAAATTCCCGCAGCGTGGCCTTTTCTGAACTCGGTGATAATTCCGTCATAGTGAACGCACAGGATACCCCATTATCCCAGCCCCAGGAAAGCCCCGATCGCCGGGCTGAACTTCACCACCAATCCTGCGAACACCACGCTCACAATCGCGATCAATTTGATCAGAATATTCAGCGAAGGCCCCGAGGTATCTTTGAACGGATCCCCCACCGTATCCCCCACCACGCTCGCCTTATGCGGCTCCGAACCCTTCCCCCCGTGTTCCCCCGATTCAATAAACTTCTTCGCATTGTCCCACGCCCCCCCCGCATTCGCCATATAAATCGCCACCGCAAAACCGCAGGTCAATCCCCCCACCAGCATCCCCATCACCCCGCCCACCCCCAGAATCAACCCCACCGTCACCGGCACCACAATCGCCAGTATCGAAGGAATCACCATCTCCCGCTGCGCGCTCGCCGTCGAAATCAACACGCACTCCGCATAATCCGGAAATTGCTTCCCCTCCACATCCACCTTATGCGGCCACTTCATCGGATCCTCAATCTCCTTGGCGCTCATCCCCGACTTCTTGAACGCCTTCTTCATAATCCCGAACTGCCGCCGACATTCATTCATCATCTCATACGCCGCCCGACCCACCGCATTCATCGTCATCGCACAGAACACAAACACCAGCATCACCCCCAGGAAAATCCCCCCCAGAACCTTCGGATTCATGATGGTGATGTTGTAAAACCCAAGAATCTGACGAACTTTGGCTCGATCGGTTGGAACCAGATTGAACTCCACATTGTTCGCTTTGACAAAATAGGTGTTCTCGTTTTCATTGAAAACATCGCTGAACCCGAATGCCTCCCCGTGCTTCAACGCGCTGTCCAGTTGAGAGCGGACCTTTTTGGATGCCAGGATCAAGCCCCCGAAAGCATTGTTGTTTGCCCGATCCGCCACCGTAAAGTGACCATGCCCCTCATATTCCGCCACAAACGCCCCCTCCGCCTTCGCCAGCAATGCCGTCGTCTCGACCCCATCGCTCAATTGCGAATCCAGCGAGGTACGAACCACCGAAACATACGCCGCCAGCAACGCCAACGCCGTCAACGCCGCCGAACCGATCGCGAACCCCTTCCCCGTAGCCGCCGTGGTGTTCCCCAGCGAATCCAGCATATCCGTCCGCTCCCGCACAAAAGCGGGCTGCCCCGTCATCTCCGCATTTCCTCCCGCATTATCCGCAATCGGCCCATACGCATCCGTCGCCAGCGTGATCCCCAGCGTGCTCAGCATCCCCACCGCCGCAATCCCCACCCCGTACAACCCCAGGAGAAAATCTTCCCCGCCCCCCGCGAAAATAAATGCGCACATGATGGCGACCACAATCGTGAGGATGGGAATCCAGGTGGAGATCATCCCCACCGCCGTCCCCGCAATAATCACCGTCGCCGCCCCCGTCTCCGCCTGCTCGGCAATCTGCTTCGTCGGATTGTGCTCGTAACTCGTGAAATACTCCGTCCCCGCCGCAATAATCAATCCCGCCAACAATCCCGACACAATAGAACCCCACAACCCCACTCCGCTCACCATCTCCACATCCCTGAACAACATCCACAGCAACCCCAACCCCGCCGCCGCAATCAGTGCAGAGGCCACCCACACTCCCGTATGCAGCGATTTAAGCAATTGACTGAAACTCGCATCCTCCTTCGTTCGCACCACAAACACCCCCACCAACGAAGCGAAAATCCCGATTCCCGCCAACGCAATCGGCGCCACCGCCAGTTTGACCCCCACCGCTTCCCCTGCCCCCGCCAACCCCAACGCCGCCGCCGCTCCCAGCGCCATGGTCGCCAGAATCGAACCGTAATAAGACTCATACAAATCCGCCCCCATCCCCGCCACATCCCCCACATTGTCCCCCACATTGTCCGCAATGGTCGCCGGGTTCCTCGGATCATCCTCCGGAATCCCCGCTTCCACCTTCCCCACCAGATCCGCCCCCACATCCGCCGCCTTTGTGTAAATCCCGCCTCCCACCCGGGCAAACAATGCCTGCGTCGAAGCCCCCATCCCGTAACTCAACATCACCGTGGTGATGCCCACCATACTCGTGGTTTCCCCTGCGAAAAACTCATTCCACAGAAAAAACCACACCGATACATCCAGCAACGCAAACCCCACCACGATCAACCCCATCACCGCCCCCGACCGGAACGCCACCCGCAAGCCATCATTCAATGAGTTCTTCACCGCAAAGGTCGTCCG
>CAZLXE010000219.1:0-3708 GCA_964563005.1 uncultured Isosphaeraceae bacterium | reverse complement strand
GGCACCCCGCACGGCCCGAATGCGTTCAGCACAGCCACCAGATCATCGATATTCACCACCCCATTCCCACCCACCGGCGTGATGTCCTCCACACAAACCGGCGGATCACATACATCCGGTACTCCATTCCCATTGATGTCATTATTCGCAAACAACGCACCCTGCAATCCATCGGACACTGCGCTCCCGGTGGCCATGATGATGGTCCCCGCATCCAACCCCACCGTGTTTCCCATCCAGTCGTTAACTTGTCCATCGAAGGTGCTGATCTTTGTTTCCCCGCCCCACACGGCACCATCAAATCGGTAAACATAACCCGCCCCCGAGTTGTTGGCCAATCCATCGTCCAGCGGCGCACCCACCACCGCCACATCCCCCTCGACGGCCAAGAAATGACCAAAGAAATCGGATGCCCCTCCATCCGACGCCATCAACTTTGTTTCTCCCCCCCAGGTAGTCCCATTGTAAGAATAGAGATATGCCGCTCCACTTGAATTGCCCAGATCATCTCGACCCTCCGCCCCGATAATGACTCGTCCTCCACTGGTGTCCACTGAAATGCCGAAAGCGTCACCCGCTACCCCATCGGACGCTGCCAGTCTCGCCTCTTCATTCCATCCCCCAGTACTGGGATTGAATCGATATACATAGGCCGCACCCGCATTATTGCCCAGCGTATCCTCCAGCACCGATCCCACGATCGCCACATGACCGCTGAGACCGACATCATGAGCAAAAAAATCTGACGCCTGCCCATCGCTCGCCCTTAATTTTGCTTCCTCATTCCACCCTCCAGTCCCTGTATTAAGCCGAAACACATACGCCGCCCCACTCGACAATCCCAGATCATCCACTCCTTCCGCTCCCACCAGAATCACATCTCCGCTTACATCCACCGCAATCCCAAACACATCCCCCGCCACCCCATCGCTCGCCAACAACTTTGCCTCCTCTTCCCATAATTGATTTGTCGTGTTGTACCTGAACACATACGCCGCCCCCGCATTCACCCCCAACGATCCCTCAAACACCGAACCCACAACAACCACATTCCCTCCTACGCCTACCGCCGCCGAAACCCCGAACCCATCTCCGGCCACCCCATCACTCGGCCGCAAAACCGCCTCTTCCCCCCAAACCAAACTCACCGAATCAAAGCGATACACCACCGCCGCCCCCGCATCCACCCCGTTCACCCCATCCTGCGGCAAACCCAACACCGCCACCGAACCCCCCACCGCCACCCCACTCGGAAAAGTCGCCCCTTGAATCCCCACCGGCAACAACACCCCCGCCTCCCCAATCAATTCACACGAATCCAAAACCCCATTCCCATTGCAGTCTGCAGTGCCATTCAGAATGTCACATTCGTCCAGAACTCCGTTCCCATCACAATCCGGGGCGCCGCTCAGTAATTCACACGAATCCAGAATTCCGTTCCCGTTACAATCAATTGCTCCACCCAAAATATCACAGACATCCGGAACCCCATTCAAATTACAGTCGGGAGACCCGTTCACGATGTCGCAGGAATCGAGAATTCCGTTTCCGTTGCAATCTGATGCACCGTTTAGGATTTCACATAAATCGAGAATCCCATTCCCATTGCAGTCTGCAGCGCCATTCAGAATGTCACATTCGTCCAGAACTCCGTTCCCATCACAATCCGGGGCGCCGCTCAGTAATTCACATGAATCCAGAATACCGTTCCCGTTACAGTCAGAGGCGCCGTTCAGAATGTCGCATTCATCCAGAACTCCGTTCCCATCACAATCAGAGGCGCCGCTCAGGAGCTCGCAGGTATCCAGAACCCCATTCCCATTGCAGTCTGTGGCGCCTGTAGCGGCACATGATGAGCCGGTGCCCTGATACACGCCACCGGCATTCGCACAATCAACGGAAGTTGCCGTCATACATCCTCCTGCCCCAAGGCAACATGCTCCAACCAATGGTGCGGAACCGCCGATCGTAATGTCATCAAGTGTGCCCTCGCCATCTTCCTGGATTTTGAACTCGATGGAAAACAGTTCGGCCCCGACCGGATTAAACGCCGGGATGGTGCTGAAATCCGCGAACAGGTCGCGCACGAAGAAGCCACCCCCGCGATCGAGTTGAATTTCCCTATAGACATCTCCCACGGGATTTGGCTGTCGATTCGGATGGCTCTGGAAAATGTAGACCAGAATATTTCCCCGATTGTCCTGAAGGAGTAGGGAAATCGTATCCCCACACGGATTGGCGATGCACCCCGGTTGCCCTATCTGCGGATTGATGAGCGAGCCGAACTCAGTGAACGAGATGCTTGTCGGACTCGTCAGAGGTAAAGAGAGTCCTCCGTGAAAGACCCAGATATTGTCTGAACATGATGAAGTAGTTTCCACAGAGACCAGCCGCAGTGTCCGATTGCCAACGCCACCCTCGATGTGAGCCCGATGCGGCGGCTCACCACAATCCGGGAAGAACCCGCTGAATGTGCTTGACAGGATCCAGGCGCTCTCATCGCCGCTCAAAACATCATCCGGTATATGAGTACCCGGTGCCGCAAGATCCCAGGTTTCAATGAATACCGTCGGATTGTCATCCGTTCTGAATTCCGCCAGCAACTGGCAGGTGAATCCTTCAAAGTCCGTCGCGGGGCCGGAGAGCGACATGGACATCGATGAGCCGGCCACGCTGCCCGTAAAGGTTCCCGAACCGGTAGCGTACTGAAAGCCATCAACTGTGAATTGTATAGTGTAGATGCCTCCGATACCGGTGCCGTTGATCGAACCGTTAAATTGGATCGTGAGAACGGACACCACACCACTGTCCGTTACCGCCAAGAGCGATCCACTCCCCGAAAAACTGGCTCCAGTCTGGTTGTTGATCGTGAGACTGCCCAGGAACAGGAATGGCTCATCCGGTGACTGCGGAGAGCAGTCAATGGAGACTGCATGGAGCGATCCCTCGTAAGTACCGACAATACTGCCCGCGAATGTCGCCGGTGTAACGCATAGGTTCAAAACGGTCGCAATCAAAACACCCAATGCAAATCCTGGCGAGCCACCGTTTCTTCTTGTCATTCCCCTACCCTTTCTGAAGAGTTCAGTAATCCGTGCGGGTCGAGCGTAGCGTGACCCACCTTCTTCGATCATTTTGTGGTTCTGGGATCGTCTCAAATTCATCCAACACACTGATTGCCACCACCGAAACAACTCCCGACCCCAAATCCACTGCCCGCAACCTAAGAGCGGAATCATTTGTTTCCAGAAAAGACTTCCCTTTTCCGGCCTGTTCGCCATCGAAGTCATTTGTTTCACCTGGGTCTTTCTGAACTCCGGGGGTTTTGTTTTTCAATTTTCATTTCGCAATCCTGCGGCACAATCACGCCCCTTCACCCCTACTACGCGGGGAATGGGGCCATAGAGGCCGGTGAAAATAATATTTTTCGTTTTGGCTCTCATGTCAAGTCCTGAACCCGAACCCCCTGAACCCGAACCCCAAAGTAAGTGCCCCTGTACTCCGCAATCACCTTCAATCGCATAACCCATCTCCTGAAATTCCAACTACATCAAAAACCAACCACCACCACAAAACGAACTCAAAACCTCCAATACTCCAAACACAATAAACACACTCCAACCAATACGCAAGAAAAAAAACCAATAAAACACCCCACAAAATTCAAACCATACACATCAACCTCCCCCCACTTATCACCCGCCACCT
>CAZLXE010000218.1:0-3736 GCA_964563005.1 uncultured Isosphaeraceae bacterium | reverse complement strand
TCCGGGGATTCCGGCGGCACCCCCAGATACTCCAGCGTCCCCTCCACAATATCCCGCACCGCCGGCCCCGCCACTCGCACCCCGTAATGATTAATTGCCCGATCCGGATCGTCAACCACTACCAGCACCACAATCCGCGGCTCGCTCACCGGCGCTCCCGCAATAAAACTCGAAATATACCGATCCTCGTGGTATCCCACACCCTCCCCCTTCCGCTTCGGCAACTGTGCCGTCCCCGACTTCCCGAATATCGCATACTTATCCGAATGAACATATGGCAACGCCGCCGGTCGCTCAATCGAATCCGCCAGCGCCTCCCGTACCAATCCCACCGTTTCCGAATCCAGCACCCGCTGCACAATGTGATACCCCTCATCCTTCCCTGCCGCTCGCATCCGCAGCGTCACCAGTGTGCCATCCCGGGCGAAAGCGCTGAACGCCCGCACCATCTGCAGCGCCGTCACCGCAATCTCCTGCCCGAACGATACCGACACCTGCGTATAATTGCTCCATGCTCCCGGAGTCGTTACTAACCCAGGCGACTCGTGCTCAAAGCCGCATTTCGTCTTCACCCCGAACCCGAATCCCCCAATCGCCTCCTGCATCTCCCGCTGCGTCATCCGCTGCGACACCATCGACATCCCCGTATTCAGTGAATAAATCAAAACCTCCCGCCAGGTCGCCTTCGGATGATAGTGCGAATCGCGAATCAACCGCCGCCCGATCCGATGCCCCGTATGCCCCGGCGTAGGAATAATCTCCTCCGGCCGCGCCTTCCCCAACTCCGTCGCCACCGCCCAGATAAACGGCTTAAAGGTCGAACCCGGCTCATACGGATCCGTCACGCACCGATTCCGCCCCAACGAAGGATCAATCGCCCGCATCTCATCCTCCGCCACCTCCGCCCATCCCTCCCGCGACCGCAACTCATCGCTCATCGCCAGAATCTCCCCCGTCCGGCAATCCAGCACCACCGCCCGCCCGCCCCCCGCATTATTCTCCACCACCGCCTGATGCAATCGTTCTTCCAAAATACGCTGCACCACCAAATCGATACTCAACCGAATTTCCCGCCCATCCCGCGCCGGGGTATACGCATCCGGATCAATCCAAAGCGCCCGCCGTCGCACATCCCGTAAATACGAAAGCCGCCCCGGCGTAGCAGCCAGCGCCTTCTCAAATACCGACTCAAAACCCCATTGCCCCTTTTGCTCAAACCCCACCCGTCCCACCATCGCCACCCCCGTCGTTTCATTCATCACCTGCCGAACCAACCGAGGCGTCAATCCCACCCCCTTCAATTTCGCCCCCCGCACTCGCGCCGCCTGCCAATCCTCCAACAACTGCTCCACCACCACATACCGGCTCCCCGGTCGCTCCGCCAGCAACCGATCAATCCGCACCGGATCATCATCAATCAAATGCGCCACATCCAGCGCAATCGTACCCACATCATCCACCACCTGCGGATCGATAAACAGCGTATATCCCACCCCACTCGTCGCCAGCAACCGCCCCCGCCGATCCACCAAATTCCCCCGCCGCCCCATCTCCACCCGGCTCGATCGCGTCGCCCCCGCCGCCGCCGCCAACCGCGCATCCGGCGAAACCTTCAACTGCACCACCCGCCCCAGCACCCCCACCATCATCACAAATATTCCCCCCAGCATCACCGCCCCCCATCGCGAAAATCGCTCCCGGCTTCGTTGCGACTGATCCGTCAAATTCACGGTCGATTCCCCACCCCGGTCCCCCACCGCTCTCCTCGATCATGCTCACTCGCGATCATAGGAATCGCCCGCCACTCCTCAACCTCCCCCAACTGCTCCCGCACCCGCTCCGGTCGCACCCGCTCCGCAATCTCCCGCTCCATATCCCACAAAGCCCGCCGATGCTCCAGCATCCGCTCGTGAACCACCGACATCTCATGCGCCACATCCAGCCGCTGCTGCCGAATCGACAACAACGCCAGCGCCACCACCCCCGCCGTCACCAGAATCAAAATACCCTTGGCAAACATCACGAACGCTCAGGAACCCGGAATCCGCAGAACATCACCCACCCGCAACCGATCCGGATCATCAATCACGGCACGATTAAAGCGATACAACTCCATCATCCGCCCCGCAGACCCCATCTCTCGCTTCGCAATATCTGAAAGCACATCCCCCGAACGAACCGTATAAGTCGCCACCCGCGAAACCCCACCTTGTTTCACCAGCGGATCCACCGCCCCTCCTCCCAAAACGCCCCGCTCCGGAATCCGCAACCGCTTCCCCTCCCGCAGCAAATCCGGATCACCCAGATGATTAAACTGCGCCAAAGCAATCACCAGCGTTGAGTCACCATAATACTTCTGACATATCGAAGACAACGACTCCCCCGAACGCACCCGATGGACCTGCCCTGAATCCCGCGTCACCCCACCCCGATCTCCCCCGATCCGCGGCCTCCCCTGTTGAAGATCGGGCATATTAATACGAGCCGGCCCCGCCGCTTTACTCTGCACCGCACTTCGCAACTTCGGCGCCGCAACTGATTGCCCCTTCTGGGGCGGGGGCTGGGGTGGCGAAAAGGCAATTAACGCCGGATCTTCATTCCTTTCTGTATTCATCAACTCCCCCGCCGGCCGCAAATCCGCCGCCGTCTGCATCCGCGCCACCGAAAAATGATCCGAGATCACAATGCCCACCAGCAGCATGAATCCAAATCCCGTCACCAGCGCCAGTTTATGTTCTTTGGTCATCGGTTCAGCGTCCATGCCGAAAGTGATCGTCCGTGAATAATCCTGCCGCATCCCTTCCTACCGTGGTCAGGACGAAGCAGGCCCAATTGTCCCGGCTGTCCGTAGCCGGATCCCCCGCAGTTTCGCCGACCGAGATCGGGGATTCGCCCGTATCTCATCATCCGTCGCGGTGATTGGCTTCTTCGTCAGCCGATCCGCCAATCCGCACTTCTCCAACTTCGCAAACGCCCGCTTCACCGGCCGGTCTTCAAGACTATGAAAACCGATCACCGCAATCCGCGCGCCCCCATTCAACCATCCTCCCCCATCCCCCGCCGCTCGCGTAATCGAATCGAGCAACGCCGCCAGCGCACTCAACTCATCATTCACCGCAATCCGCAACGCCATAAAGGTCCGGGTCGCCGGATGCATCCGCGAGGTTCTGGCCCGCGAGCCATACGCCTCCACCACCAGTTGTGCCAACTGCGCTGAAGTTTCAATCGGCTTCTCCTCCCTCGCTTGTGCAAGTTTTCGAGCAATCTTTCTCGCATAAGGATCCTCCCCGAACCGGAATATCACCTCCGCCAACTCCTTCTCCGTCACCAACGCCAAAAATTCCCCCACCGTTCTCCCCTGCCGAGGGTTCAAACGCATATCCAAAGGCCCCTCCGCCCCAAACCCGAATCCCCGCTCCGCATCATCCAACTGATTCGAACTCACCCCCAGATCCGCCAAAACCACATCTGCCCGCCTCCCCTCCCTCCCCACATATTCCTCTATCCGCACAAAACTATCATGCACCCCCCCAAACTGCTCCCCCAACGAAGCACTTTCAAGCCGATTTCGTGCATATTCGAGATTTTTAGCATCAAGATCGAAACCGATCACCACACCACTACTCCCCACCCCCTCCGCCAACGCCGCCGCATGCCCCCCCCGACCCACCGTGCAATCCCCCGAAACCTCGCCCGGCTGAGGCGCAAGAATTCCCATCGTCCCC
Organism: uncultured Isosphaeraceae bacterium; assembly: GCA_964563005.1. GTDB lineage: Bacteria > Planctomycetota > Phycisphaerae > Phycisphaerales > SM1A02 > CAZLXE01. Next base: position 11 of record CAZLXE010000218.1, on the reverse strand, counting down.
CCCAGCAACAC
>CAZLXE010000217.1:0-3754 GCA_964563005.1 uncultured Isosphaeraceae bacterium | reverse complement strand
AAACTCCGAGGAGCGCAGATGAGGGTAGGTGTGTGTGTGGAGGCGAGAGAAGCGGGGGGGGGTGGGGGGCGCGGCTTGGTTGGGGTGGGTGGACGAGCGGGGGGGTGGAGGTTTTCTGGGTGCGGCGGGATTCGTGTGGGGAGCCGGGGTTTGGGTTGTTTGTGCCCACGGCGGGAGCGGAGCAGGTGTGGGTGGCTCTGACGGGGGCGGGGGCGAAACCGGTGGGGTGGTTTGCGTATAACACCGCGCGGATTGAGGCGGGGACGCCGATTTTTAATGTTGATTTCGGGAGGAATAATCTGCCGCATGAATCGGGGTTGCTGAAGCAGCGGGTGAGTTTTACGAAGGGGTGTTATCTGGGGCAGGAGATTGTGGCGCGGTTGGAGAATCTGGGGAAGCCGAAGCAGGTTTTGGGTGGGGTGCGGATGAAGGGGGATGATCTGCCGGTGGCGGGGGCGGTGGTGTATGGGGAGGGGGAGAAGGGGGCGATTGGAGTTGTGACTTCGAGCACGCTGAGTCCGATGGGGGGGGCGGTTCCGGTGGGGCTGGCGATGTTGAAGAGGGCGCACTCGGAGCCGGGCACGGCGGTGATGATCGATGCGGAAGGGGGGCTGGCGGAGGGAGAGGTGTGTGCGCTTCCCTTCTGGAAAGGAACCAACGGATGATTGACTGGTTGCTGGCTCTCTTCGCGAATGCGGCTCAGAATTCGGGGGTCGGCCGGGGGGAGATGGTTTTCTTTGTGGTGGGGGTGGTGATTACGATTCTCTGTTTGATCGTGTTTTTCTTTTTGATCCGGCTGGCGAATGAGGATGAGAAGCGGGGGCACGATGGGGGAGGGGGATGAAAAAACGGACCCCCGTGAAGGGATCCGTTCAAGAAAATTCGGGATGAATCATGCGGTAACGATTATTTTGCAGCGGCGAAGCGTTCGGCTACGGCGTTCCAGTTGACTAGGTTCCAGAAGGCGTTGATGTAGTCGGGGCGGCGGTTCTGGTAGTTGAGGTAGTAGGCGTGTTCCCAGACATCGAGGCCGAGGATGGCGGTGCAGGCGGATTCGCAGCACTCGTTCATGATGGGGTTGTCCTGATTGGGGGAGGAGCAGGTGCAGAGGGAGCCGTCGCTTTTTACGCCGAGCCAGGCCCAGCCGGAGCCGAAGCGGGTGGCGGCGGCGGTGGCGAACGCCTTTTTGAATTCATCAAATGAACCAAAGGACGAATTGATCGCCTCCGCCAGCGTCCCGGTGGGTTCGCCGCCGCCACCTTTGTTGGCGGGGGCAAGGATGGACCAGAAGAGGGTGTGGTTGAAGTGGCCGCCGCCGTTGTTGCGGACGGCGGTGCGGATGTTTTCGGGCACGGCGCTGAGGTTGCCGAGGAGTTCATCGAGGGATTTGGAGGTAAGGTCGTCGTGACCTTCGAGGGCGAGGTTGAGTTTGGAGACATAGGCGGCGTGGTGCTTGTCGTGATGGATTTCCATCGTCTTGGCGTCGAAATGGGGTTCGAGGGCGTTGGGGGCGAAGGGAAGATCGGGCACGATGAAGGATGGATTATTGCCTTTGGTGGCGACGGGTTGGATGGTGCTGGTGAGTGTGGTCATGGGGAGACCTCCTTTGGGGTTGAGGGGTGAATCAGCCGTACGATAGCACACTGGCGGCGATTCTTCCCATTTTTTCGTTGAAATTGTGGATAATTGAGGGGCGTTGAAATGGCGCAGGGGGGGGCGGCCGTGGTAGCATGGGCTTCATCAATCCGGCACAGGAGATATGCGATGACCGACGGTACTCAATCAGATAATCCCGCCCCCGGAAACCCAACCCCCGGAATGGGATCACCCGGAGTGGGATCATCCGGCAGGGATAATGCGCATGCGGTGATTGAGGAGGTGTTGGGGGGGTTTCGCGGGGTGTGCCGGGGGGCGATGATATTTCGATCTATTACCTCGGCGATGCAGCCGGGTCGTTTGATTATTGCGCTGTTGATGGTGATGGTGTTGATGGCGGGGGGGCGGGTTTGGGATGGGATGACGGCGCCCGATGCATCAACCGCTGGCGAAATTCCCGGGAGTTTCGCCATCGCTTCCGCCGGGGTTCGCGATTGCTTCATGCAGTTCGTTCGGAGCAGTAGCACTCTGGACTGCTCGAACATGCTGGATGCCGGGTACAATTTTTTCATTGCTCTGCCCACTCATTTTTGGGAAGAAGCGCCGGGTTTTACGGTTGGGTATGGATTGTTTTTCCTGATAGTTTTGGCGCTGGGGGGCGGGTCGCTGGCGCGATCATCGGCGGAATTGACTTCGACGGGGAGACGACTGAGGGCGCATGAATCTGCGAATTATGCGCTGAGTCATTGGGTGACGCTTATTTTTACGCCCCTTCTGCCGTTGATTATTGTTGTGGTTCTGGGATTGGTTCTGGCGGGGGTGGCGTGGGTTTTCTTTTCCGTGCCGTTTCTTGATATTCTGGGTGGGGTGGGTTATGCCCTGGCTCTGCTCGGTGGTTTTCTTATTACATTTCTGGTGATCGGGTATCTCGCGAGTTTTCCCATGTTGATTCCGGCGTATTGTTGTGAGACTTCGGATGCGGGCGACGCGATGCAGCGGGCTTATGCGTATGTGTTGCAGCGGCCGCTTCATCTGGCCTGGTATTTCTTGCTGGCTCTGCTCGGGCTGGTGCTGGGGTATCTGGTGGTGGCGTTGTTTGCGGTTTGCACACTGAACTTAACGGCGGGGTTGACCGGTTTGTGGACCGATCATGTGGGGCTGGCGGATGCGGGGGGGTATTCGATTTTTAATCTCACTCCGACAACTCCGGTGATGGATGAGGAATCGCTGACTTTTTCCGAGAAGTGGACGCTGGGTATTGTGGATTTCTGGCGGGTGCTGGTGGGGTATCTGGTGGTTTCGTGGGTGTTTTCGTATCTTTGCTCTGCTTCTACGACTATTTATCTTTTGATGCGGAAGGTGGTGGATGGGCAGAGTATTGAGGAGATATGGGAGCCGAGGACGGCGGATTGAGTTTCGGTTCGGCTCGGTTAGGAAGGGTTCATCTTTTCTAGCGTTTCCCGGTAGGCGGTGGCCATGGATTCGAGGGCGTCGGGGATGACGCGGACGCCGCCGGTGATGGTGATGAAGTTGGTGTCGCCTCCCCAGCGGGGGACGAGGTGGCCGTGGAGATGTTCGGGGATGCCGGCTCCGGCGGCTCTTCCTTCGTTGATGCCGAGGTTGATGCCCTGAGGGGAGAGGGTGCGGCGGATCAGATCCATGCCGAGTTCCAGCAGTTGCCAGAATTCCGCCCGTTGCTCGGGTTCATAATCGAGGAGGGTGGAGCGGGGTTCGCCGAGGGCGATGAGGAGATGGCCATTGGCGTAGGGGTAGCGGTTGAGGAGGATCATGCCGTGGTGGTTGCGGTGGATGACATGGTGGGCTTGGTCGGACTGGGGATGACTCCAGTATTGAGCGAGAAAGTTGCTGGACTCTCCATTTTCATCGCCCAATTCATCCACTTGGCGGGTCAGTTCCCGGAGATATTGCATGCGCCAAGGCGCCCATAGGTTTGCGTTGTTCATGGGAGAGGGGGATCGGGGACAGGGAAAGTGATCGGGTGCGGCTCGCCGTGAACCGTGCTCAGCGCCTTTATTCTAGTGGGTGGTTCAATTGAGGGTATTGAGCAATCGCATTCTCAAAGAATTCGTGCCATCTGCCACAGGAGGAATGGTGGCGGAAGTTCGTGCCGGATGCACAAGGACGCCCGCACTGCCTT
>CAZLXE010000216.1:0-3777 GCA_964563005.1 uncultured Isosphaeraceae bacterium | reverse complement strand
GGCTTGAGCTTTCGGGGGAGAGGGGAAGCAATCTGACAATTGAGGATGGTTTGCCTAAAATGGGGGGCTGGTTGTCGGGATGAATCCCGACCTGCGATAAATCACACGGGTGGGATGCCCGTGGCACCTTGTCGGGATGAATCCCGATTTACCTACGGAGAATTTTTATGCTTTGGCAGCCATCTTTGCCGGATCGGTATTTGGAGATGTCGGAGGGGGAGATGCGCCGATGCATTGAGGCGCGGCGTCGGGAGTTGGGGGATGATCTTTTGATTCTGGGGCATCATTATCAGCAGGATGCGGTGATTGAGCATGCGGATTTGACGGGGGACAGTTTGAAACTTTCGCAGATGGCGGCGGAGGAGGCGGTGAAACGGGGGACGAAATATATTGTGTTCTGCGGGGTTCACTTCATGGCGGAGACGGCGGATATTGTTACGGATGAATCGGTGTCGGTGATGCTGCCGGACCTTTCGGCGGGGTGCTCAATGGCGGATATGGCGGATGTGGAGGATCTGGAGGATTGCTGGGAAATGGTGCACGGGGCACTGGGAGAGGATTGGCTGGGGCGGGTGGTTCCGATTACTTATGTGAACTCGACCGCGGCGATCAAGGCGTTTGTGGGGGAGCATGGGGGGGCGTGCTGCACGAGTTCGAATGCGATGGAGATTTTCAATTGGGCATTGGAGGGGGGGACGCAACCGGGGGCAGAAGGGGAGGAGATCAAGATTCTGTTTCTGCCGGATCAGCATCTGGGACGGAATACGGCGTCGAAATTCGGGTTGATGACGGAGGGGGATGAAGCGGCGGGGCGGGGGGCGACGGAAACGCGATTGTGGCAACCGAAGGAGGATCGGGGGGGTCTGACGGAGGGGCAGATTCGGGAGGCGAAGGTTCTGCTGTGGGCGGGGCATTGCTCGGTGCATAAGTTGTTCCGGGCGGAGCATGTGGATCAGGCGCGGGAGAAATATGCGGATGAGGGGGGGGTGACGGTGATCGTGCATCCAGAGTGTGATAAAACGGTGGTGGACAAGGCGGATCTGGTGGGTTCGACGAATTTCATTCTTCAGGAGTTGGAAAAGGCGGAGCCGGGGAGCCACTGGGCGGTGGGGACGGAGGTGCATCTGGTGCATCGGGTGGCGGAGAAGATGGCGGGGCGGGGGGTGCAGGTGTTTATGTTGAGCGAATGTCAATGTTTGTGTACGACGATGTATCGGATCAATCCGGGGCATCTGCTGTGGGTGCTGGATCATCTGGCCGATGGAAAGGTGGTGAACCGGATTGCGGTGCCGGCGGATATTGCGGCTTCGGCGCGGTTGGGGCTGGACCGGATGCTGGCCCATGCGGGGGGAGGGAAGGGAATAAGCCCGGCCGTGTCTTCGTTGAGTTGAGGGGTTCGTCAATTGGAGAGCGGATCCACAGCGCATTTGTAAGAAGGGTTGGCATGAGCACGGAAATGAAACCACGAAAACGACGGCGTCCGTTACGGACTTTGATTCGATTTGGGCTGCTGGTGCTGGTGCTGGGGGGAGTTCTGGTGGCTTTGCTGCCTACGATGATTAATCGGGGACTGGGGCGGGGAGTGATTGCGGGGATGATTGAGGATGAGGTGAACGGGTCGGTGGAGATCGAGACGATTCGGTTGTCGTGGTGGGGGGGGCAGGGGATTGAGGGGTTGGTGGTTACCGATGCAGGGGGGGTGGAGGTGGTGAATCTGGATGTGGAGGTGGAGCAGGGGTTGTTTGATATTTTGCGAGGTGGGGCGGGGACAATTGAGGCGAGGGTAGGTGGGGCGCTGAAGGGAGAGATGCGGGAGGATGGGTCGATGAGTTTTGGGGAGTTGCTGGCGGATGGATCAAGGGGGGGGAATTCTCAGTCTTCGGCTGCCGCTTCATCGGGATCATCTTCAGCGCTGCCGGGTCTGGTGGTGTTGGTGAAGGATTTGCAGGTGGGATTGCGGGATGCGGCTGCGGACCGGGAATATGAATTTACGGCGGTGGAGGGGGAGGTGCGAATTGTGCCGGGTGGGGCGTCGAGTGTGGTTTTGGAATCGCCCGCGACTTGTGGGGGGATGAACGGTTCGGTTTCGCTGGACCTGGCAATGCAGAAGGTTCTGGATGCAGCCGGGGCGTTTACTCCGGCAGGGGCGGGGGTGGAGATATCGTTGGTGCTGGAGGGTTTGCCGGTTCCGCTGGATGAAGGGGAGCGGTGGATCGAGCGGTTGGAGGTTACGGGAGAAACGGATGATCTGGCAGAGAGTCTGGAAGTTTCGTTGAATGCGGTGGTTCGGCATGATGCAGAAACAGCGAGCGAATTGACGGCGCAGGTTTCGGCGACTTCCCTGTTTGACCGTTCGGGTGATTTTAATCTGGATATGAATTCACTCATGGCGGAAGTTGAAGGGCGGGATGTGCCGGGGTCGATGCTGCAGCCGTTTCTGGTGGGGATGGGGATTGATGCGGTGCGGGATTTCGGAGAACAAGTGACGGTTTCGGGCGCTCTTGCGGCGTCACCGGATGAATCTGCGGTGCAGTTGCTGACCCTGTCGATGGAGACTGACCGAATGCAACTGGAGTTTCAGGGGAAGGTGGAGACGGAGAAGGGTTTGCTGCACGGGGAATCATTTCATCTGGAGCAGCGGGTGGATCCGGGGTTGTTGAGGGAGATGGGGTCGGTGGAGGTGGACCGGCCGGTTTTGCTGGCTATGGAGGGGCGAGATTTTATCATTCCGCTGCCGGATGCTGAGGGAGCGGTGGATTTTTCGCACAGTCGGGGGATGGTGACGGTGGAGACAAGATCGCCATTTCGGTGGACTCCTGATCCGGATACGCTCCCGGTGGAGATAGAGAATATTTCGCTGACGCTGGGGAGTGAATCGTTGGAGCGGGGAGTGATGGTTTCGGGGCAGGTGCGGGTGGAGGGGGCGGATATTCGACTGGACGGGACGGGGATTTTGCCGCGGGGTGAGGGGGGGCGGTGGGATTTGTATGACAGCAATCCTCGGGGGACGCTGGTGGTTCGGGATTGTCCGGTGGGAGCGTTGTTGGCGCGGGCGCCAGATTTTCCGGAGGAGTTGATTTCAGCGGGGGATGGTTCTTTGAATATGCGGATTGAAATTGAGAATACGCTTTCTGTGCCGGGTTTTTCTGTGCATGCGGATACGCCGGGGGGTACGGTGGAGGTGGCGGGGGAGTGGCGGCGGGGGTATCTGGATTTTAAGGAAATTGAAATTAAGCCCACGGCATCGGATGAGCAGATGAGGGCTTTGTTGGATTGGGCGGGGATTCCCGAGAGTACGGGGAGCATGACGAAGGCGATAGTTTCGGTGTCGCCCTGGACGCTTACTCTGCCGGGGAAGGGGCGGGAACTGGAATGGCCTTCGTCGCTGGCGGTGCGGCTGGATATGGATGAATTGGTGGTGAAGGGAGCAGGGGAGGAGCGATGGGGATGGCGGGCGGAGCAGGTGAATCTGGGGGTGGCGGCTCGTTTGGGCGATCGACCGGATTACACGATCAAGGGGGCGACTTATTTTTATGAGGAGGGGGGAACAACGCCCCTGGCTCATCTGGTGCTGGATATGACGGCACAAACCCTGGGCGGGGAAATCATTCCGGAGGGCACTCTGGAGTTGCGACAGGTTCACCTCAGTCAGGTGGAGCAGGCGTGGGGGCAAAGTCCCGGTGCTCTGGTTGATTGGTTGGGGGAAGCGGGCAATGTGGTGGTAACTCTGGAGGGATCACCGGTGTCCACGCGGGCTCTGGTGGCGGTGACCATGCC
>CAZLXE010000215.1:0-3780 GCA_964563005.1 uncultured Isosphaeraceae bacterium | reverse complement strand
CAACAGCATCACATCCGCCACATTGAACACCCACGGAAAAACCTCCGGATTATTCCCCGGCCAGGCCCACCCGAACGGCAGATGCCACCCCGGCAGCATATGCAGAAAATCCCGCACCCGCCCGATCGCCAGCCGGTCGTACAGATTCCCCAACCCCCCTGCCAAAATCATTCCGATCGCAAAGTGCGCCAGCCGATGCCGCACCGTGGTATAGCGACCGAATACAAACAACCCTCCCCCCAACGCCAGCAGCGTAAACGCAATGAAAAACACCCGCTTGTCCGGCCCGATCCCGAATACCGCCCCCGGATTCAAAACCAGCCGCAACTCCAATAAATCCCACGGCAGAATATCCCGCCCCTCATGCCCCCACGGAATCGGATTAAAAGACGGCTCGGCCAACAGCCGCTCCCGGTTCAACTCCACCCGATCGCCCGCCACATGCTCGAAACACCACCATTTCGACCCCCAATCCAAACCCAGCCCGATCAACAAAACAATCAACAACCGCCCCCACGAACGAGGCGAGTGCAATGCCCGGCGAACTGGTGGAGCGCATGCAGAGTCCAATGGTAGGTGCTCGGAAGATAATGAATCTTCGCTGATGGCTGTGCTGTCTGTGTCTGGCAACTCATTCATAGTCAGAATCAATGATAACCAACTGACCCCAACTCGCGAATCGTTATGCACGAACCGCAGAAAGGCGACCGCTCAACCCTACTCCCCCACCTCATGTTGCCGGGCCGCCTCCACCGTAAACCGCGCCCACGGTTTCGCTTCCAGCCGTGCCTTGGGAATCATCTCCCCCGTCTTCTGGCATACCCCGTAAGTCTTCTCCGCAATCAACGCCAGCGCTGTGTCAATCTCCTTCAGCCGTTCCCGTTCTTTTTCCGCCATACCCAGCATGAATTCCTGCTCGTAAGTATCTGAACCAATGTCGGCCATATGAATAGGCATGGTGGAAACATCCCCATCATTCGCCCGTAATGCCTGATTTTCATGTGATTTCAGATCACCAAACATATCCCGCCGCTTCTGCAGAAGAAGATCACGATAATGATTCAATTCCCGTTTAGTCAGGGAGGTCTTGATTTTCTTTCTCCCGTCCGATCCACCCGGCTTCTGCTCACTGATCACTCCATCCGTCGACAAATCGTTTTTAGAAACCGATTTACGGGTCTTTTTCTTGCTCCCTTTCCCTCCCGAATCAATCTCGGCAGATGGCTTCGTGGCCATCATCCGAACTCTTCGCCCGCTGATAATCACATAGCCATCCGAATCCGCCTGCGTCATACTCGCAATTTCTGCGACCGAACGCCCGCGGGGAATCTTATTCGTCCCGGTTTTTGAGGATTTGGGGGATGTTTTTTTTGCTTTTGATCCAGCTTTTTTACCTGACGATTTCGAAGGAGTCTTTTTTGATCCAGTCTTTTTTGCTGCCGTTTTTTTGATCGTGGTCTTTTTTGTCGAAGATTTTTTCTTTACCGATTTCTTGGTGGTTTTCTTTGCGGTGGGCTTTGTTGCGGCTTTTTTGACTGTTTTTGTAGTCTTTTTTGCAATTTTCCCGGTCGTCTTTTTCTTGACCACCTTCTTTTTTGATGAAGTTTTTTTCTCAGTGACCTTCTTTTTCTTCACCGTTTTTTTGGCAGGGGATTTCTTGGCGCTCTTTTTGGGAGTGGAAGAGGCGGCGGTCTTTTTTTTGGTTTTCGGAGTGGTCTTTTTCTTGGCCACGATACATATCCTTCGATCCTGGCTCAGGTTACGACATACTGTCAACCCAAGACCGTGATCAGTTTCGCCATTAAATCGGCCATTTTAGCCGCGATAGCATGCTTGGTCAACGATCTGAATATCGAATCTATAAGGCGCCATACATCAGGCAATTCCCGGCACGCCCGGTGGCGGGGAATGGGGATCGGCGCCGCTGAAGGCACCGATGCGGCGGAATCGTTGGTAGCGGCGATCCACTAAAGTCTTGGCCTTGAAGCGTTTAAGTTCACGGAGTTGGTCGCAGATCCACGACTCGATATTTTCGGCGGCTTGCTCGGGATTGCGGTGGGCTCCGCCGACCGGCTCTTTTATGACATCGTCTATGAGCCCGTTAGCCAGGTTGGATTCAGCGGTAAGTGCAAGCGCATCAGCAGCTTGCGTGTTGGTTTCTTCGTTGGCTTCTTTCCATAAGATGGCCGCACATCCCTCGGGACTGATGACGGAATACCAGGCGTTTTGGAGCATTCCGACGCGGTCGCCGACGCCCAATCCCAACGCTCCACCGGAGCCGCCTTCACCTATAACTACACATACGACAGGGGTTTGCAATCTACTCATTTCCATGAGATTGACGGCAATGGCCTGGGCCTGGCCTCTTTCTTCGGCTTTGAGGCCGGGGTAGGCGCCGGGGGTGTCGATGAAGGTGACGATGGGGAGGTTATATTTTTCGGCTAACTTCATTTTCAGCAGGGCTTTACGGTAACCCTCCGGGTGGGCGCAGCCGAAGTGACAGGCGACTTTTTCGGCGGTTTCGCGGCCTTTTTGGTGGCCTACGATGAGGACTTTGTGGGGGCCGATTCGGCCGAATCCGGTGATGATGGCGGGGTCGTCGCCGAAGTTTCGGTCGCCGTGGAGTTCACGGAAGTCTCTGCATATCAAGTGGATATAGTCTCTGGTCTGGGGTCGGTCGGGGTGTCTGGCGACGCGGACGGTGTCCCAGGGGGTGAGGTTCTGGTAGAGTTTGGCGAGGAGATTTTCGCGATTTTGGTGGAGGGAATCGAGTTCGGTTTGGAAATGTTTTTTGTCTTCGCGGGCTTCGAGGGCGCAAATCTGGTCGTCTAAAGCAGTTAGGGGCTGCTCGAAGGCGAGAATGTAGTTGGGGCCAGTGGACTTGGGCATGATTTATCACCCATTTTGGGGTGGATGCAGTGTATCCGGCGAGGAGATTTTCGGGTGAAAGTGAGGTGAATTGGGTACATTATTCGCCAAAGTGCTGATCGCAGGTGTAAATTGGTGGAGTAAAATTATGACATATTCACTAGGCGTTATTGGTGGAGGAACGATGGGACAGGCAATTCTGGCGGGGGCGTTTCGGGCCGGGGTTTTGTTGCCGGGCGATGTTTTATTTATTGATGTGGATGAAGAGAGGCGGCGGGTGGGGGCGGAGATGGGGTGCGCAGTGGGAGATGATTTCAAGAGGATAGATAAGTGTGCGGAGATTCTTCTGGCCGTGAAGCCACAGTCGTTTGAGGGGGTGGCGAAGGGGTTGGGGCGTTTGAAGAGATCGACGGTGGTGATTTCAATTATGGCGGGGCTGGGGAGCGAAAAAATTCGGGCGGCGTTGGGGGAGATGGCGAGGGTGGTGCGGGTGATGCCGAACACTCCCTGCCGGGTGGGGATGGGGGTAACGGGGATTGCGTTGGGGGCGGGGGCGGCCCCCGGAAATGGAGATGATGATCTGGCGGTACGGTTGTTTGAGGGGGTGGGTGAAGTGGTGCGGGTGGAGGAATCGCTGATGCATGCGGTGACAGCGGTGAGCGGTTCGGGGCCGGCGTATGTGTTTCTTTTGGCGGAGGCGATGGAAGAGGCGGCGAAGTTGGTGGGCATGAGTGAGGGGGAGGCACGGGTTTTTGTGGGTCATACGATTGCCGGAGCAGGGAAGATGTTAATAGAAAATGGAGCAGTCCCAAGGCGGCTGCGGGAAGCAGTGACGAGCAAGGGGGGGACGACGGCGGCAGCACTGGGGGTATTTGAGGAGGAAGGATTTAGGGAGATGGTGGGGACGGCGGT
>CAZLXE010000214.1:0-3789 GCA_964563005.1 uncultured Isosphaeraceae bacterium | reverse complement strand
GCATAGCCCCCTTATCATGCCGATACCTCATGTCCCTTGCCATGAAACCAGCATGTGAACGATGCTCCGCCGCCCTGCCCCCCGATGGTGTTGCGTTCATCTGTTCCTACGAATGCACATTCTGCCCGGCGTGTGCGGACGATGTGCACCGGATCTGCCCGAACTGCGGCGGAGAACTTGTGCCGCGACCCCGCAGGCATGCGGGAGATGGAGAATCTGATGACGATAATTGACCAATCCTGGTACGAACGACCGCCGGCGGTGGCGGACCGGCTGGCGGCGGGGGGGGTGGTGGTGCGCCGGGAAGGCGAGCGGATATTGGTCGGATATGCGAGGGTAAAAGGGTATGACGACCTGTTTCTGCCTAAGGGGGGGGTGGAGGAGGGGGAATCGAATGAAATGGCGGCCCGGCGGGAGATTGCCGAGGAAATGGGGGTTACGGATCTGACGCTGTTGGCGAATCTGGGCACGCAGGAACGGCTGTCATACTCCAAACAATTCTGGAACACCATTCATTATTTTTTGTATCTGACGACACAGATTGAGGTGGCGCCATTGGAGATTGAAATCCATCCCTTTGGGCCTACCTGGCGGGATCTGGAGGAAACTCCGATTTTGTTCTGGCCGGAGCAGGTGCGACTGATTGAGGAGAATCGGGGGTTGATTCGGGAGAAGATGGCGGACTATTCGCCCGCATGAGATAACCCCGATACAATGATGGCATGACGACGCTGACCTCCAAACCCGCCGTGAAACCCACTGCGCCAGTGGCTCCCGAGTTGCCCGCCCCCCGCAAGCCCATCACCCTGCGTTCCATCGGCGCCATGGTGGAGCGGGGAGAGAAGTTTGCGTGTCTGACCTGTTATGACGCGACGACTGCTCGGTGGCTGGAGGAAGCCGGTGTGCCGGTGCTGCTGGCCGGGGATTCGGCGGCGGAGGTGATTCTGGGTTTGCCAGGGACTATTCATGCTCCGCTGGATTTTCTTCTTCTGCTCACTGCGGCCGTGAAAAGAGGAGCGCCTCTCACTCATGTGATGGGGGACATGCCCTTTTTGAGTTACCAGTGCTCGGAAGCCGAGGGAATCCGCAACGCGGGCCGCTTCATGACCGAAGGCACGGCGGACAGCGTGAAACTGGAAGTGGACGCCTCCTTCGCGCCGTTGGTGAAGAAGATTGTCCGCACGGGAGTTCCCGTGGTCGCCCACATCGGCCTTAAACCCCAACAGGCCAAACTCAAGGGCTACCGGGCCACCGGGCGCACCGCCAACGAAGCTCAACACATGGTGGACGAAGCCCTGATTCTGGAAGATGCCGGGGCCTCCATGCTGCTTATTGAAGCCGCACCCGATGAGGTTTCCCAACGCATCGTTCAGCGAACGAACATCCCCGTCATCGGCTGCGGCGGCGGGCCTTCTTGTCACGGGCAGATCGTGGTCATTCAGGATCTCCTGGGTCTGTCGCCAAAGCAGCCCTCCTTCGCCCCGCCGAATTGTGCTCTGGGAGAGGCAATCCGGGAGTCGGCGGAGCGTTGGATAGATGATGTTAAAACAGGACACCTGGGGGATCATCCCTACCGAATGGCCGAGAACGAAGCACAGATATTCCGGTCTTCAAGCCCCTCAGCCCCTCTTTCGGGCAGCGAGAAGCCCTCATCCTGAAACCGCACCCCTCATTCGCCGAATAAGAAACAGACCGACGCCCCTTCGCCGAGGAATTTCCATGCGCAAACTCACCGTTTACGGCCCCAGCATCATTGTCCTGTTCACCGCGATCGTGGTGCTTTTCGCCGGTCCCAGTGCGGTAAAGCGACTCACCTACGCTCAGGACAAGGCCCGAATTGTGCAGGCGAACACCCGGTTGGACGGGGGAGGGAATATTCTGGAGGCAATGAATCAGGCGTTCCGGGACATCGCCGAAGCCGTGGAGCCATCGGTGGTGCATATCAGCGCCATTCAGCAGGGGCAGGATGGTTGGGGGCGGATCGCGGTTTCATCCGGCTCGGGATGGATATACGATGATCGGGGGCACATTGTTACCAATCATCATGTGATCGAGCAGGCGGATCGGATTGAAGTGCAACTGCACAATGGTGTGCTCCGGGATGCGGAAGTGGTCGGTTATGATCAGTTCACCGATATCGCCGTCATTAAAATTGATCCCGAACTGATTCACCCCAGTCGACTGGCTCCCCCGGAGAATTCGGTGCGTCAGGGGGATATTGTGTTTGCATTCGGTTCGCCGTTTGATTTCCGTTTTTCCATGTCGCAGGGTGTGGTGTCCGGGAAGGGCCGTTCGGTGGGGGTGATCCGGAATCGTCGGGGTCAGCAGGTGGGCTATGAAAACTTTATTCAGGTGGATGCGGCGATTAATCCGGGCAACTCGGGCGGGCCTCTCACCGATATTCGGGGACAGGTAATCGGCATGAACACCGCCATCGCTACCGGTGGCAACCGCTCCTCCCGTTCGGAGGAGGGCCAGTTCGCGGGGATTGGCCTGGCCATTCCTCTGGAAATGATCGTGCCCGTGGTGGATCAACTGATCGAAACGGGAATCGTCCACAAGGGATATCTTGGGGTGTCGTTTGACAACCTCACGGCCAGAACCCGAGACCGGTTGAGCCGACAGGGCTTCGAGGGGCGGGGTATCCTGGTTACGAGGGTGGATGAAGAAGGGCCAGCGGATCGGGCCGGGCTACAACCGGGGGACATCATTACCCGCGTCAATGAGGAAGCCGTCGAAAATGGCAATCAGTTGCGCTCCGTGATCTCTTCGCAATTGCCGGGAGAAGAAACAAAAATTGAGTTCTGGCGGTATGACCAAAAATCCCGGAAGGGTTCATCGCAATCCACCACTGTGGTGCTCGGGTTGCTCCCCACCCTGCGGGTCATGGGAACGCTGCCCGACGATCATGCCGAGGATTCGCTGATCGAAGTGGGTATTCAGAAAATGAGCACGGCGACGAAGGAATTGGCGAAGGAATACGGTGTGGAATACCGATCGGGCATTCTTGTGGAGCAGCTGGTCAAAGGCAGTTGGCTGGATTCGGTGCTCGATGCGGGATCGATTATCGACTCTGTTAACGGGGAGTCGGTCCAAACGGCGACGGTGTTTCTGGAAAAACTTCAGCAATACGATCTGCGACCGTTCAGCAGCGGGGCGCGGGTTACCGCGATCCGCGCCGATGGAGAGAAGGTGTCGCTGGTGCTGAGGGCTGGTGCTTCGCCGTAAGCCCGGAGTCCCCATTGACGGAATCAGCGGATGCTCGGGCTCAGCAGAAGATTAGACCATAGCCAGAATCTCGATTTTTTCGGCCATTTGGCGGGTAGCCATTCCCCGATGTGAACGGGCGTTTTTCTCCTCGGGGGAGAGTTCGGCGCTGGTGCAATCCACATCAGGCAGATAGAGCAGAGGATCGTAGCCAAAACCATTCTCGCCTCGTGGGGTGTCGGTGATGATTCCTACGAAGGTCCCTTCCGTTTCGGCGAGAATGTTTCCCTCGGGATCGGCGAGACACATGGCGCAGACAAAGCGGGCGGCTCGTTGATCGGGGGGAATATCTTTCAGGGCGTCGAGAAGTTTTTTATTGTTCGCTCGGTCTCGTTCGTCCCGCGTATCTCCAATCCCGGCATATCGGGCGGAGTGGACGCCGGGGGCGCCGAGCAGAGCATCGACGACGAGACCGGAATCATCGGCCAGAACAATCCGTCCGGTGGAAGCGGCATAGCCGATCGCCTTGAGCCGGGCGTTGGCCGCAAAGGTGTCCCCATCTTCGACGGGTTCGGGAGGAAT
>CAZLXE010000213.1:0-3795 GCA_964563005.1 uncultured Isosphaeraceae bacterium | reverse complement strand
ATTTACCCGCTCGCCCCCACCGTGACCTCCACCCCCTCCGACTCCGGCTCATAGATTGGTGCCGCCGTCGTTGCCACATGAGACGGCTTGCAGCGGGCTTCGAATTCGCCGCGGAACTTATCCACAATGGTCCGCACCGCCCAGTTGTGCCCGTCTGCCAATCCACAGATCGTCGTCCCGGGCATGATGCCCATCGACGCCGCCACTTCCATCAGGATGTCAAGATCCTTCAGCGTGGCATCGTGTTTTTCGATGCGGCACAGCAACTTATACATCCACTGCGATCCCTCCCGACAGGGCGTACATTGGCCACACGATTCATTCTTGAAAAACCGGCTGATGTTCCGAGCCACCGCCACCATGTCTGTGTCTTCATCAAAAATCGTCGGGCACGCCGTCCCCAGCCCCATCACCCCGTATTTTTTCCCGATATCGAAATCCATCTCCGCCTCGTATTGATCCGGCCCGAGCACACCCATGGAAATTCCACCCGCAATCGCTCCCTTGAACCGCTTGCCACCCCGCATCCCCCCCGCGAAATCCTCCACCAGTTTCCGCAGAGGAATACCCAGATCTGCCTCAAACACACCCGGCTCATTCACATGACCGGACACCCCCATCAATTTCGGGCCGTAACTCGGCGGCCCCCCCACCGTCGATTCACACCCCATCCCCTGCCACCACTCGGCCCCGTTCTGCACAATCGGTCCCACCGCCGCCAGGGTTTCCACATTGTTCACGATCGTCGGCCGCCCGAACAATCCTTCCACGGCAGGGAACGGCGGCTTGATCCGTGGCCATCCCCGCTTGCCTTCAATCGCCTCTAAGAGACCGGTTTCCTCGCCGCAGATGTACGCCCCCGCCCCCCGATGCAGATACATCTCGACCGAAAAATCACTCTTCCCCATCAGTCCCGGCTTGCCGAAGATGCCGTGTTCATACGCCTCATCAATCGCCCGCTGCATGGTCTTCGCCTGGTCGTGATATTCGCCCCGGATAAAGAAGTACGCCGTATCGAGACGGCAGGCATAACAGGCGATCGCCACCCCTTCGAGAATGAGGTGCGGATCGAAATCCACCAGCATCCGATCCTTGAAAGTCCCCGGTTCCGCCTCATCACAGTTCACCGCCAGATATCGCCGCCCCCCATCCGGCGGAGGAAGAAAAGTCCACTTCAGTCCACAGGGAAACCCCGCCCCTCCCCGCCCCCGAAGTTGCGATTCCTTCACCTGATCCACCACCTGCTCCGGCTTCATAGCCAGAACTTTCTCCAGAGTCTGGTAGCCACCTGACGCGACAAAAGCGTCGTAATCAATCAACTTCCGATCCCGGGGATCGCCCCAGGGTTTGGTGGGAATGCGTTTGGTCAGGGCAGGCTCGTTCATGGGGGGAAATTCTCTGTTTGCAGCGTTCAGTCCGCCAGGGGCGGATCTTTGATATCAATTTCAGAACCGGGCGTAGGATCAACTTCAATCTCATCAATCGTCGTCCGCCGGTAGGTGATCGCCCCTTCCTTCTGTTCCTGCACTTCTTTCTTAACGACTGTGGAGTGGGAATCTTCTTTCGGAACCGCCGGTGTTTTGACCCCCTTCACCACATGGCCGAAAAACTCCCCCAGGTTCCGCATCAACGATTTGTGTTCTTTCGCCGCCATCATTCGCTTGCTGCCATCTCTGCCACCGCATCCGGTTTCACATTTGACTCACCGGGCAATGCTTCAATCAACCGATCCAACGATTCAATGGTTAGATGGTCGTGTCGATCCTCATTAATCAATCCACACGGCGCCCCATCGCACGCTCCCAGACACTCCATCGCCAGCAGCGTGAACCGACCATCCTTCGTCGTCTCATGCGGCTCGATCCCCAACTTCTCCCGCAGGTGATCAAGAATCGCCTCGTGCCCGCACACTTCGCAGGCAATCGACTGACATACCCCGATCACATATTTCCCCACCGGATGCGTGTGGTATTCCTCGTAGAACGACACCGTATCCAGCACTTCCCCCGCCGTAATCTCCAGGAACACAGCAATCTCCTCCATTGCCTGATGGGGGATATACCCGTGAGCATGCTGAATGTCGTGCAGAATGGGCATGAGCGCCCCGTGCCGCGTTTCGTACCGGGGAATCAACACCCGTTCATAGCGTTCGGTCATCTCCGCAGAAAGATACGGCTCTGCCCGCCGCTCAATGGCCATCGTCCCCGATTCTTTAACCGTCCACGCCATTACACATATCTCCTTGTATTCACCACAGAGACACTGAGAGCACAGAGATTTAAGATAATGTTAGTTGAGTTGGTTTTCATTATCATTTTGTATGATTTCTTTTCCAATACTTGCCACTCCCACAAATTCAAACTCCCCCTCTGTGTCCTCTGTGTCTCTGTGGTGAGAACTACCGATCCAATTCCGCCGCGATAATATTCAGCGACCCCATGATCGCCACCAGATCCGCCAGCATGTGCCCTTCCAGCATCTTGGAAAACGCCTGAAAACTGAAGAACGACGGCGGACGCACCGCCACCCGCCAGGGATTTTTCGTCCCGTCCGCCACGATGAAATATCCCAGTTCCCCGTTCGGCGATTCCACCGCCGCATAACATTCCCCCACCGGAGCATCCCAGCCCCGGTTCGGCATGATCAACTCAAAGTGATGGATCATCCCCTCGATCGAGCCGTACACCTGATCCTTCTCCGGCAGACCCATCTTCCCTTCCGCATCAACATCCATCGGCCCGTCCGGAATCCGGTCGATCAACTGCTCGATGATCTTCACCGACTGCTTGATTTCTTCCAGCCGCACCAGATACCGGCTCAGGCAATCGCCATCCGTGGCAATCGGCACCCCGAACGATACCGCCTCCGCCCCTTCGCCATCCCAATTATCCGCATAACAAAGATACGGCTCATCCTTCCGCAGTTCCCGCTTCACCCCGCTCGCCCGAGCCAGCGGCCCGCTCAGCCCCCACGCAATCGCCTCATCGTGCGTCATCACCCCCACCCCTTCCAGCCGGTCGATGAAAATCCGATTCCGATTGAGCAGCGTTTCCAGATCCTTAATGGCATTCGGAACCCGCTCGTGAATCACCTTCTTCACCAGCCCCCGGAAGACGGCATCATCGGGAATATCGTTCTTCATCCCCCCCACTCTCGTGTAGTCCGGATGAAACCGCTGCCCGGACACATAATCCATGATGTCCATGATGGATTCCCGCTCGTTGAACCCATACATGAACCCCGTCACCCCGCCCAGATCCAGGGCCGCCGCCCCCACGCACAACAGGTGATTCTGAATCCGCCCCAGTTCCATCAGAATCGTCCGCACCACGGTGCAGCGCGGCGTGATCGCAATATCAAACAGCCGCTCCACCGCATGATGCCACGCGATGTCGTTCACGATCGGGCTGACATAATCCATGCGGCTGATCGTGCACACATATTGATTGTAATCGTGATGCTCCCCCAACTTCTCAAACCCGCTGTGCAGATACCCGATATGCGGCGTCGCCCGCACCACCCGCTCCCCATCCAGTTCCAGCATGATCCGCAGGGTGGTGTGCGTCGCCGGATGCTGCGGCCCGAAGTTGAGGATCCACCGATCCGGAGCATCCACATGATCCTGCAGATAACTCACATCCTCGATTTCGAGTCCATATCCCTGATCTGGTTGAAGCGTATAAGGCATGGGTGATCTTAGTTGCGGCTCGGGCTCCTGGCCCGAAGAAACGATCATACAGAGTGCAAATGGGACAAAGGAGCAGTATAGATGATCCCACCAACCCCCGCACCCCC